>NZ_JBWZCG010000016.1:0-104202 GCF_059383415.1 Pseudarthrobacter sp. RHLT1-30-1 | reverse complement strand
GAGGATTTGTTGGGTGGGGGGGGGAGGGGGGGGGGGGGGGTGTGGGGGGTACCTGGGCGACCCCCCCCCAGCACCCAGACAGAGTTCCGGCCGCGCCGCCGGGCGTCCACAAGAGTTGCGGCTGCGCCGCAGGGCTAGACAAAAGGAGCCCCGCCTTTCGGCGGGGCTCCTGCTGTTTTGTTCCAGCTACCGGCGGTTAACCGTGGTGCTAGTCGTTGCCGCGGAGGATGGACAGCAGCCGGATGATCTCGACGTAGAGCCACACCAGTGTCACGGTGAGGCCGAACGCCGCGGTCCAGGAGAAGCGCTGCGGGGCGCCCGCCCGGACACCGGCTTCGATGCTGGTGAAGTCCATGATCAGGGAAAAGGCGGCGAGGCCGATCGCGAGCAGGCCGATGAAGACGCCCAGCGGGATGCCGAAGATCTCCACGCTCGTGCGCAGGCCGAACGGGGAGTCAACAGCGCCGGTCCACATCATGACCATGTTGATCAGCGCGAACACGGCGTAGCCGATGATCGCGATCATAAAGAAGCGCATGGCCTTGGGCGTTGCCCGGACCTTGCCGCTCTTGAAGAGCACGAGGGTCACGGCGAAGACGGAGAGCGTGCCGATCACGGCCTGCAGGCCAACGCCCGGGTACATGCCGTCAAGGATCCGCGTCAGTCCGCCGAGGAAAAGGCCCTCGAGCGCTGCGTAGGCAAGGATCAGCGCCGGGGAGGGCTGCTTTTTGAAAGTGTTGACCAGGGCGAGGACAAATCCGCCCAGGGCGCCGACGAGCATCAGCAGGTTGGACAGGCCAGGTGCCACCAGGAGGGTGACGGCGGCACCGGCGACGACGGCGGCCAGGCAGGCCGCGGTCTTCATGATGACATCGTCAAAGGTCATACGTCCCGTGTCAGCGGGTCCGGCGGCGGGCCGGTTGTACATGTCCTGCAGCTGGTCCTGGGTCATTCCCTGCTGGGCAGGGTTCCAGCCGGTCTGCGTCTGGCCGTACTGGGGCTGGCCGTAGGTGTTCTGGCCGTACGCCTGCGGGGCAGGCGGTGCCTTGGTTGCTCCACGGAAATTCTTTCCGTTGAAGACGGGGTTTCCGCCAAGTGCCATTGCTGGTGTCCTCCAAATTAAAGGGCGTGAGTGATGAACTGTCCGTGTCTGTGACAACACGCTACCAATTTCAACACCGGACGGGCAGGGTTAGTTCCCGGCCGGCGCCCGCCGCAACCCAACCGTGACCTCCTCAGCGTGTTCGTGCGGCCCGTCCGACGCGGGCGGGACCGACTGTTTAGGCATACTCCGAAACAACAAAAGTTTTCTTTAGCGCAGGTAAAGAACCGCGCCATCCGGGCTTCACGGTCGTTATCCGATCGCGACGTTCTCCCTGCTCGCGACGGCATTCATTGACCCTGACGGGCTGTAACATGGGCCAAACAGGGTGACGGATATCACAAGCACTACTGCTCCACCGCACCGCACGAGGCACCAGTTTTCGTCACCCTGACCGTTCGCAGTGGTTGCAAGGGCGCACCCACACCACCCCCATGTGGAGGTTTTCATTTTGAGAAGCACACCGAGAGGCCTGTCGCAGAGACGGCGCGGCAGACTGCTGAAAGCTGTGGGGGCCGTTTTCGCCGCCGTGGCCGCGCTCCTGCTCATCGTCGCGCCGGCATCACAGGCCACGAGCCCCTCGCCGACACCATCCCCGTCGGCAACCACCTTCCAGAACAGCATCAGCGGCTTCCTGCGCGGCGACGACCGCGCGCCAATCGTTGACGTCACCATCACGGCCAAGGGCGGCGACTTCACCGGAACCGCCAAGTCCGGCGCCAATGGCGCCTGGACCATCGGGGTCCCTACCCAGGGCACCTACGAGGTCGAGCTGGATGAATCCACGCTTCCGGAGGGCATCAAGCTCGCCGACGGCCAGGAAAATCCCCGCAAGGTCACGTTCAGCCAGACCTCCAACCTTTCAGTAATCTTCGCCTTCGGTAAAGGCATCGTCGTCCAGCAACAGGATTTCGGCCAGAACCTGATCAACCGGCTCGTCGCCGGCCTCAGCTTCGGCCTCCTGCTTGCCCTCGCCTCCGTCGGCCTGTCGCTGATCTTCGGAACCACCGGCCTGACCAACTTCGCCCACGGCGAGATGGTCACCCTCGGCGCCGTCCTGGTTTTTGCCTTCAACGCCATGCACCTCCCGTTCTGGCTGGCCATCGTGCTCGCCCTGCTCGGCGGAGGATTATTCGGCTACGTCCAGGACGCCGGCCTGTGGAAGCCGCTGCGGCGCCGCGGAACCGGCCTGGTGCCGATGATGATCGTCAGCATCGGCCTCGCACTGGCCGTCCGCTACGTCATCCAGTTCTTCTTCGGCGGCGCCACCCAGCAACTGCCGTTCGCACAAAGCGCGGAAATCCAGCTCGGCCCGATCTCGATCTCCCCCAACAACCTGTGGTCCCTGGTGATCAGCGCCGTCGTCATCGCAATCCTCGGTGTGGTCCTGCTCAAGACCCGGCTCGGAAAAGCCACCCGCGCGGTCGCCGACAACCCGGCACTGGCCGCGGCCTCGGGCATCGACGTCGACGGCGTCATCCGGATTGTCTGGGTGACCGGCGGCATGCTCGCCTCCCTCGGCGGCATCCTCTGGGCGTACTACCGGCCCGGCGTCACGTTCGACATGGGTTCGCAGATCCTGCTGCTCATCTTCGCGGGCGTCACCCTGGGTGGCCTCGGCACGGTCTGGGGTGCCCTGATCGGATCCATCATCGTCGGCATCTTCGTGGAGCTGACCACCGTGTTCGGCCTCGCCGCCGACCTTAAGTACGTGGGAGCACTGTTCATCATGATTATTGTCCTTCTGATCCGGCCCCAGGGCATCCTGGGCCGTCGCGAGCGCGTGGGTTAGGAGACAGCCATGGACTTCGGATTCATATTTTCCAGCGCTGCCGGCGAACTGTTCAGCCCGACGACGGCGGCTTACGCCCTCGCCGCGCTCGGCCTGGCGGTTCACTTCGGCTACTCGGGCCTGCTCAACTTCGGCCAGGCCGGCTTCATGGCGGTGGGAGCCTACGGCTTCGCCATCTCCACCCTCACCTTCGGCGTGCCGTTCTTTGTCGGCCTGCTGATCGCCGTGATTGCCTCGGCCATCTTCGCCCTGCTGCTCGGCATACCCACCCTCCGGCTGCGGGCCGACTATCTGGCCATCGTGACCATTGCCGCGGCGGAAATCGTCCGCTACATCGTCACGACGAACCAGCTCACCGCGGTCACCGGCTCGGCCAACGGCCTGGCCGCTTTCGAGGGCGGGTTCTACTCGATGAACCCGTTCCCTGAGGGTTCCTACCTGGGCATGAACAACCGCGACTTCTTCATCCGCGTGGTCGGCTGGAGCCTGGTCGCCGTCTGCTGCCTCCTGGTGTGGCTGCTGATGCGCAGCCCGTGGGGCCGCGTGCTGAAGGGCATCCGCGAGGACGAAAACGCTGTCCGCTCGCTGGGCAAGAATGTGTACGCCTACAAGATGCAGGCGCTCGTCATCGGCGGTGTGCTCGGCGCCCTCGCGGGCATGATCTTCACCCTCCCCCGCGGCGCGGTGCAGCCGGCCAACTACGGCACGGAACTGACGTTCTTCCTCTACACCTGCCTGCTGCTCGGCGGTTTGGGCACCGTGCTGGGACCCGTCGTCGGCGCCATGATCTTCTGGGTCGTGCTGTCCCTCACGCAGGGAATCCTGTACGGACTCATTGAATCCGGCACCATCACCTGGCTGAACACGGTCCAGGCCGGTCAGTTGCGTTACATCCTGGTGGGCGTCGCACTGATGCTGCTGATGATCTTCAGGCCCCAGGGCGTCTTCGGAAACAAGAAGGAGCTGGCGTTCGCATGAGCACGCAGAGCGAAGAACCCCGCACGTCGGAAGAAATTGACTACATGACGGACGCGCGTCCGATCGCCGTCGGTGAGGCCGTTCCCGGCTGCAAGAAGCGCGATCCAATCGTGGTGGCGGAGAACGTCACCCGCAGCTTCGGCGGCATCAACGCCGTCGACGTCGAGTACCTCGAAATCCCGCGGCACAAGATCACGGCGCTGATCGGCCCCAACGGCGCCGGCAAGACGACCCTGTTCAATCTGCTCACCGGCTTCGATACCCCGAACTCGGGCAAATGGCAGTTTGAAGGCAACAGCCTGGCCGGGGTCTCCTCGTACAAAGTCGCCCGGATGGGCATGGTCCGCACCTTCCAGCTGACCAAGGTCATGGGCAAGCTCACCGTGATGGAGAACATGCGCCTCGGCGCCTCCCAGCAGTCCGGGGAGCGGTTGTCCAAGGCCCTGTTCAAGGGCATCTGGGGCGGCCAGGAAAAGAAGATCACGGCGGAAGCGGACGTGCTGCTGGCGAAGTTCAAGCTGGACGCCAAGAAGGACGACTATGCGGCGTCCCTGTCCGGTGGCCAGCGCAAGCTGCTGGAGATGGCCCGCTCCCTGATGGTCCGGCCCAAGCTGGTCATGCTCGACGAGCCGATGGCCGGCGTGAACCCGGCCCTGACGCAATCCCTCCTGGACCACATCAAGAACCTCAAGGCCGAGGGCATGACCGTGCTGTTCGTCGAACACGACATGCACATGGTCCGGCACATCGCCGATTGGGTCGTGGTGATGGCCGAGGGCAAGATCGTGGCCGAAGGCCCGCCTGCCGAGGTCATGAAGAACCCGGCCGTGATTGACGCCTACCTGGGCGCCCACCACGACGTGGACCTGGGTGACTCGGAAGGCATCAAGGAGCTCGCCGCCGAACTGGTCGCCGACGAGGAATCGATTGTCGGGACCGAAAACGCCGGCATCATCTCGCTCGACGTCGTCGCCGCGGAAGCGCAGGAGCCCACGGGCCCGGACAGCACCGGTCCCGCGCGCGGCCGGCGCAGCGCCGAGGAGCCGACCCGCGGCGAGCAGCCGCACAGCCCAGAGAAGGACACAGAATGAGCGCCACCAGCGCGGCCGCAGCCGCAAAGCCCGTCCACGACGAGGATTCGGTCGTCAAGGTCACTGATCTGGTGGCCGGCTATATCCCGGGCGTCAACATCCTCAACGGCTGCAGCATCGAGGCCCGCAAGGGTGAGCTCATCGGCATCATCGGTCCCAACGGCGCCGGCAAATCCACGCTGCTGAAGGCGATGTTCGGGCTGGTCAAGGTCCACTCCGGCTCGGTCGTGGTCCGCGGCCAGGACATCACCGGGCTCAAGGCCAACAAGCTGGTCAGCAAGGGTGTGGGCTTCGTCCCGCAGAACAACAATGTGTTCGCGGCGCTGACCATCGAGGAAAACCTCCAGATGGGCATGTTCCAGCGGCCGAAGGACTTCGCCGAACGGTTCGACTTCGTGACGGGCCTGTTCCCCGAGCTCGGCAAGCGGCGCGCCCAGCGGGCGGGGTCGCTCTCCGGCGGCGAACGCCAGATGGTCGCGATGGGACGGGCCCTGATGATGGATCCGGCCGTGCTGCTGCTCGATGAGCCCTCCGCGGGCCTCTCCCCTGTCAAGCAGGACGAGACCTTCCTCCGGGTTCACGAGATCAACCGCGCCGGTGTCTCGGTCATCATGGTCGAGCAGAACGCCCGCCGCTGCCTGCAGATCTGTGACCGCGGCTATGTCCTGGACCAGGGCAAGGACGCGTACACCGGCACGGGCCGGGAGCTCATGAAGGACCCCAAGGTCATCCAGCTCTACCTGGGCACCCTCGCCGACACTGTCGACTAGTCCCCCGGCGGGCCAGCTGCGGCAGAAGGGCCGTCACCAGCCGGTGGCGGCCCTTTTGCGTGTCCCGGGCCCGTCTGCGTGCCCCGCTCTCAGTGCCGGGCCAGTGGCAGCGTGCTCTCAGTGCCGGGCCAGTGGCAGCGTGAGCTTTATGGTCGTGCCTTCCGGCCCGGTCCGGGCCACCTCGACGGTGCCGCCGGCTGCCGTGGCGATTTCGCGGACCAGCGCCAGGCCGATGCCGAAGCTTCGCCGGCTCCGGGTTCCATCCGGACTGGGGGTCCGGACGAAGCGGTCAAAGATCCGTGCCTCGTCGACGCCGGTGATTCCCGACCCGGTGTCTGCCACGCGGAGCACCGCCTGGTTGCCTTCGGCCGCCGTACTGATAGTGATGCTCCCGCCGGGCGGCGTATGGGCCAGTGCGTTATCCGCCAGGGCGAGAACGGCCCGCCGCAGCGGGCTCCGGTCGATGCGCGCCAGCGGACTGCCGGCGTCGGACCGTCCGCCGTCGGAAAAGACGAGGCGGATGCCCCGCCGCGCCGCAAGTTCCTGCAGGCTCTCGGTGACGGACCCGGCGACGTCGGCCAGCCCGACGGGTTCCGCCGAGGGATCCGGCGCGGCGCCGGTTGCCGCCAAAAGCAGTTCGTTGACGATTCCGGTCAGAGTGGCCGCATCGTCCCGGATCCTGGCGAGGGCCAGGCCGGGTTTGGAATCTGCGACGGCGTCGCGCTGGGCGAGTTGGATCCTCGCATCGAGGATGGCCAGCGGCGTACGCAGTTCATGGCTGGCATCCTGGACGAACCGCCGCTGCAGGGCCAGCGCTTCCCCAAGCGGCCGGATGGCGCTGCGCGCGCTGAGCCACCCGACGACGCCGGCCAGCACGATGCCCAGCACCCCGGCAAGGATCATCGCCTCGATCAGGTCCTTGGAATCGAGGTACGTGTACGCCTTCCCGGCCGCCGCGGAGGCGGGCAGATCCGGGTGCGCCAGCTTGTTCATCAGGTAAGCGGTCGCGGCGGCGAGGAGGCAAAGGACCAACACTGCGCAGGCGGCGCTGATCCGCAGGGCCACCTTAAGCGAGGCCCTGCGGAGGGTGTCCCGGTCCGGTTCACCCGCCACGGGTCCCGTCCCGGTCACGGGGCATCGCCGATCTGGTAGCCGACGCCGTGGACCGTGCGGACCACGGCCTTGGAAATCTTCCGTCTAAGGTGGTGGACATACGTGTCGATCAGGCCGGGCTGGTCGGTGGCCTGGAAATGTTCGCTGAGCAGTTCTTCCCGGGTGAAGACCCTACCGGGTTCGGCGGCCAGGGCGGCCAGCAGTTCGGACTCCTTTGCCGTGAGGTACACCCTTGGCCCGTAAACCGAGCGCATGGAACGCGACGCCGGATCGAGTTCCCAGTCGCCGATGCTCACGGGCACGGGGGCCGGCGTGAAGGTGCGCGTCAGGGCGCGCAGGCGGGCCGCGAGTTCACCGGCGTCGAACGGTTTAGTCATGTAGTCATTGGCGCCCGCATCGAGTCCCCTGACCTTCTCATCCGTGGCCCCGAGGGCAGTCAGGATCAGGATCGGCGTCGAATCCCCCTTGGACCTCAACGCGTGGATCAGGGCGATGCCGTCCATCAGGGGCAGGCCGCGGTCGATCACCATAACGTCCCAGGCCTGGGACAGCGCCAGGTGCAGGCCGGCCTGGCCGTTGGTGGCCAGCCTGATCCGGTAGTCGGGTTCCAGCAGTTCGGCGATCAGCGGTCCCAGGACGACAGCGTCCTCCACCAGCAGCAGGGACGGCCGGCCGTCAGCGGTTGTCATGTCAGCTATTCTCCCGCGCCATGCCTTCTGCCGGCAGATTGCCTGCTGTGTCGTCGTTGAGGTCGGCTGCGGGTTCGGCAGCCGCGCCGCGGTTCTGGCGGCGGCGTTTGAGGAGTTGTATGCCCCAGGGCAGGACGGAGACGAGGACCATGACGACGGCGATGACGTCGATGTTCTTGGCCACGATCTCGTAGTGGCCCAGCCACGTCCCCAGCAGTGTCACGGACGAGCCCCAGGCCAGGGCCCCGGCGATGTTCCAGAGCGTGAAGGACTTGTACTCATAGCGGGCGATGCCGGCACTCAGGGGTGCGAAAGTCCGGACCATGGGCACGAAACGGGCCAGCACGACGGCGGCACCGCCGTGGCGGCGGAAGAAATCCTCCGTGGTGGTCAGGTGCGCTGTCTTGAGGATCCGTGCGTCGTCCTTGAACCATCGGCGGCCGAACTTGCGTCCGATCATGTAGCCGACCTGGTCGCCGGCCACCGCAGCGGCGGTGACGACGCCGATCAGCACCGGCAGCGTCAGCTGGAGTTGCTCATGCAGGAGACCCGCGGTGAAGAGCAGCGAATCCCCGGGCAGGAAGGGGAACAGCACGCCGGATTCAATGAACACCATCAGGGAGATAACGCCAAGCGCCGCCGGGCCGAGGCCCTCGAGCAGGCTCGCCGGGTCAAGGAGCGACGGGGCTCCGGCCGCGGCGGACAGTGCCGGAACGATTCCTGCAGCGTAAATGCCGTGCATGGTCACTTCCTTAGGGTCGGGTGGAACGGATTGAACCGGTTGAACCGGTTGAACCGGTTGAACCGGTGGTTCGGGGCGAGGCTGCGGCTGGCAGACGGTCCAGGATGCGCGGCGCGAAACGGTTCCACAGCCCGGAAAGCAGCAAGACCGCGGCACCCGCCGCGAGGAAGGAGGCTGCCACATCGGTGGGGTAATGGACCCCGATATACAGCCGCGACCACGCCACCACCGAGGCCAGCACGACGGCGGCGACGGCTGTGAGTTTTGCCCAGCGGGTTCCGCGGGCCAGGAAGTAGAGCGCAAATCCCAGCGCGACGGCAAAGCAGACGTGCCCGCTTGGGAAGCTGTTCGAGCCCGTCTCGGGCATGAGCGGATCGAAGAGCATAGCCGGGCTGGGCCGCTGGCGGGCGATGATGAGCTTGAAGAACTCACTGGCCACCCAGCCGGAGCAGGCGACCAGGCCGAACGCGACAGCCTTCACCAAGGAGCGGCGGACCATCCAGAGGTAGAGCGCCACGGCGGCAACGAGGACCACGCCGGCCACCGGGCCGAACACCACGTTCAGGACCATCGCCACCCCGGTCAGGAGCGCGGCATGGTGCTGGCTGAGATCCTGGTCCACGACGAGTTCGGCCGTGCCCCCGCCGGGCACCAGCTGTGCTGTCAGGCCGAGCGCCAGGATGGCCGCGGACAGCAGTGCGCCCCACCGCAGCCAGTGGCGGACCTGCGGGAGGGCCCAGAACCGCTGGCCGGCGGCTGGGTGTGCGCCGGCGGGGTTCGGGGGCGCTGTAACGCGGTCAGGGGCGGGTCCAGGCATGGAGTCCTCCGGTTCGGGGCAGGGGCGCTGCCCGGCGCATGCTTCAACTCTCCCGCGCGGTCTTTAAGAAGTGCTTAAGAACTGCCCGTCCCGTTCCTCGGGCTGTACTGTAAACCGCATGGAGATGCGCCTTGAAGTTGTGCAAGTACCGGTAGCGGATGTCGACCGGTCGAAGTCCTTCTATACAGACAAGCTGGGATTTGTCCTTGACCACGATGTGGAGCACATCCCGGGCATGAGGGTCGTGCAGCTCACGCCGCCCGGATCGGCTGCTTCGATCGTCATAGGTACCGGAATGACGCGCATGACGCCGGGCAGCCTCGAAGGGCTGCAGCTCGTCGTCCCTGATATCGGCGAAGCGCGCGCCGAGCTCCTGGGCCGGGGCGCCGAGATCAGCGAGGTCCAGGACATGGGTGGCGTGCAGTTTGCCTTCTTCGCTGACCCGGATGGCAACCGCTGGGTCCTCCAGGGCGCCACGCCTGCTGACGTCAGGGACGCGCTGCTGGACGGTTCCGCCTAGCCACGCTGGCAGCCAGGGGCACGGCGCAACAGCGTTCTGGCGTCCTGGCGTCCTGCTGGCACCCAAGGGCACGGCGCCTGCCGCACAGAGCACCCCAGTCGCCACCACACAGAAGACCCCCGTCCGGAGCGGACGGGGGTCTTCGGCTGGCTAGGGAAGGGCGGGCTTAGAGCTTGCCGAACTCTTCCTTGGATGCCTTGTAGGTGTTGTCATCCTGGAACTCGTAGATGCCGATGTAGGCCTCGGTCGGGTCCCCGGCGTCGGAGAACGTTACGGGGCCGGACTGGCCGTCGTAGTCGATGTCCTTGCCGTTGCGGAGCAGGGTGACGCAGGACGGGAAGTCGCTGCACTTTTCGCCGGCCTCGGAGACTGCCTTGAGCTGCGCCGCGATGTCGGTACCCTTGGTGCTCTTGGCTGCTTCGGACGCCAGGGCGATAAGGTTCACGGCGTCATAGGACTCGCCTGCGTAGGAGTAGTCCTTCAGCGCGGGATCGATGGCCAGCAGCTTCTTCTTGAAGTCATCCTTGGCGAAGGTGCCCGGGATGGTGCCCTGGGCACCCTTCAGGGTGCCTGCCTGGAAGTCCTTGCTGTAGTCGGACATGTTGCCGTCCACGAGGAACATCTGGGTGGCCTTGACGCCCTTACCCGTCATCAGCGGAACGATGCTCTTGGCCTGGTCGAAGGTGATCAGGGCGATGGCATCCGGCTTCGCTGCGATGACCTTGTCAACCTGGCTGCTGAACTGCGAATCGCCCTCGTTGAAGAGCTCCTCCGCCACGACCTTGCCGCCTGCTGCCTCAAACGCAGCCTTCACGTTCTTCGCAAGGCCGGTTCCGTAGGCGTCGTTCAGTACGATCATGCCAACAGTCTGGGCGCCACAGGTGGCCATGTAGTTGCCGAGGACCTTACCCTGGAGAACGTCCGAGGGGGCGGTCCGCCAGTAGAGGCCCTTGTCATCCCAGGCGGTGAAGTCCGGCGAGGTGTTGGCCGGGGAGAACTGGATAACGCCCGCACCGGTGATCTGGTTGATCACGGTCTTGGAAACACCGGAGGAAGCTGCGCCAATAACGGCGCTGACGCCCTGGCCCAGCAGTGCGGTGGTGGACTGCGTGGCGATGTCGGTCTTGGTGTCGCCGGAGTCGCGGTGGATGACCTCGACCGGCTTGCCGAGCACGCCGCCGGCGTCGTTGATTTCCTTGATGCCAAGGTTGACACCGGCGATTTCGGGCGGGCCGAGGAAGGCCAGCGACCCGGTGGTCGGCAGCAGCGAGCCGATCTTCAGCGCGGCGTCGGTGGTGGTGGCGGACGCCGGGATCGGACCCTTGTTCGTTGCGGCCGATGTGCCAGCGCCAGCTCCGGCGCTCGGTGCCGGGCAGGCGATGCCTGCGGCGTTGGCTGTGGCGGATCCGGATGTCGCCGTCGGTGTGGACGAGCCACCACAAGCCGTAGCCAGAAGGGCGACGCCGATGCTAAGCGCGGTTAGCTTAGCGATGCGGGGTGCCACCTGGGGGAGTGAAGTCATTTACAATCTCCTCGATCTAAAGGTGCGAACGGCCTTTGATGCGAAAGATCAGGTGTTCCTGATTTACCCTTCAAGCTAGTGCACTTCCAGCCCGATCCAAAGTGACTACGGTCACATCCTTATAACACTCGTTGCATAGAGGAAATCTGCCCGCCTGACCGGCGGACGCCAAAAAGTGTGCCCCAGGTGGGACTCGAACCCACAACACGCGGATTTTAAGTCCGCTGCCTCTGCCAATTGGGCTACTGGGGCGCCCGGTCCATGGTATCCCGCCGGGCGCCGGGCTACGCGCCGCCGAACGGCCCGGCGTAGCGGAAGGTTCCGCTCACGCCGCCGGGCCAGACGGCCAGTGGAAGCAGCTGGAAGTGCGCGCCCCAGGCCGGGTCGGGGGCCTCCACGCCCAGGGACGTCGATGCCACGAAGCCGAAGCGTGAGTAGTACTCCGGGTCGCCCAGCAGCGCGATGCCGCGCTCCCCCTCGGCGTTGGCCCGGGCGATCGTTTCCTTCATCAGCGCACTGCCGATGCCGTGGCGCTGCAGGCGTGGCACGACTCCGATCGGGCCCAGGCCCAGGAGCTCCAGCTCCCCCGCCCGTCCGCGGGTGCTGATCACGTGCCCGACGATCTCCCCGCCGAGTTCCGCGACGATGCTGAACTCCGGCAGGTATTCCTCACAGTCGAAGAGCGCAGCCAGCAGCGGCACCTCTTCGGACTCGCCTTCGACGGGTTGGCCGGTGACCGGGGAGACGGCGAAGGCCGCGGCGGTGAGGGCGAGGATGGCGGGCCGGTCCGCGGGATGTTCGCTGCGCAGCACCAGCTCCGGGGCGGGCTTGTGTTCCCCGTGTGCGGCGACCAGTTCGTGCAGCACCTCGAGGGCCCGGTCAGCGTCCGCGACCGGGACGAGCAGGTGGTCATGATGGAAGCCGGCGAGGACGTTGCAGCTGATCTTGGCTTCGGCCAGGGCGGCGCTGACGGCCGCGGTCAGGCCGACGGCTTCAAGCGGGGACTGTACCTGGAGGGTGATCCAGGCGCCGACAAAGTCGTAGCCCAGTCCCAGGGTGTCGGCTTCCGCCCGGGGCAGCACGACGGTCAGCCCTTCGGCTTCGCGGACGGCGGCGGCGATGGCACCGGGGAGGGGCCGGCCGTCCGGCCAGGGCACGTAAACGAACTCGCCGGCGCGGATTTCCGGGTGCATGGTGGCCAGCAGGGTGTGGAGGTCCTTTTCAGCGGTCATCCTGCCAGTCTAGGTCCGGACCCAGCCGGGCCGGGGACGCCGGCTTAACGCGGACGGCGGCCGCTCCCCCCGCAGGGGAACGGCCGCCGTCTGCTACTGCAGGCTACTTGGCGTCAGCCGGCACGGCTTGCTTGCCGGCCGCCGGGCTGGGCTCCGCTGCCGGTTTCCCGGCCGCGGGGGCGTCGGGAGCCGCGGGCGCAGCGGGTGCCGCCGCCGGCTTCGGGGCCGGCGTCGCGGCGGCCACGAAGGCACCGCGGGGGTCGTCCAGGTCGATCAGCTGCGTGGTGTCGCGGCCCATAAAGAAGGACAGGATCCAGCCGAAGATGACCCGGATCTTGCGCTCTACGGTCGGCATGGCCAGACCGTGGTAGCCGCGGTGCGCCAGCCAGGCCAGTGGGCCCTTGAGGCCGATGCGGCCCACAAGGCTGATGTTGGCAACACCCTTCCACTCGCCGAAACCGGCGACGGCACCCAGGTTCTTGTGCTTGTAATCCTTCAGCGGCTTCTCCCAGCGGGAGGCCCAGAGGTTCTTGGCGAGCCGCTTGGCCTGGCGCAGCGCATGCTGGGCGTTCGGGACACAGGTTCCGTCCGGCAGGCCGCTGCCTGTGAGGTCAGGCACGGCCGCAACGTCGCCGGCAGCCCAGGCGTTCTCGATGATGCCTTCGTCGCCGGCGATGCGCAGGTCGGCATGGACCCGGACGCGGCCGCGCGGTTCGATCGGGAAATCAGTGGAACGGACCATCGGGTTGGCCTGCACACCGGCAGTCCAGACCAGGGTGTCGGCCTCGAATTCCTGGGCCGGGGTCTTGTCCGGGAGGTTGATGAGCTTCAGGGAGCCCTCGGCGCTGTCCAGTGAGGTGTTGAGCAGAACCTCGATACCGCGGCTGCGCAGGTGCTCGACGACCCACTCGGCCTGGCTGGCGGTGACCTCGGGCATGATGCGGCCCATCGCCTCGACCAGGACGAAGCGGACTTCCTCCTGCTGGACGCGGGGGTTGTTCCTGACCGCGGCGCGGGCGAGGTCTTCCATTTCGGTGATGCACTCGATGCCGGCGAAGCCGCCGCCGACGACCACGAAGGTCAGGGCGCGGGCGCGTTCTGCCGGATCCGTCATCAGCGAGCCGAGTTCGATCCGGTCGAGGACCTTGTTGCGCAGGGCAACGGCTTCCTCGATGGTCTTGAGTCCGATGCCCTTGTCCGCGAGTCCCTTGATCGGGAAGGTCCGGGTGATCGCGCCTGCGGCCACCACGACGTCGAAGTAGGGAACCTCGAAGTTGGCTCCGCCGTCGGCGGGGGCAACCACGGCGGTGCGGTTTTCGTGGTCGATCGAGGTGACGCGGCCCTGGATCAGTTCGGTCTGCTTGAGGTGCTGGCGGTGCGAGACGACGGCGTGGCGTGCCTCGATGTTGCCGCCGGCAACTTCGGGAAGGAAGGGCTGGTAGGTCATGTAGGGCAGGGGATCAACGACCGTGACGATGCCGCCGGCCTTCGCGATCTTCTTCTGCAGTTTGAGGGCTACGTACAGGCCGACGTAGCCGCCGCCGACGACGAGTACCCTGGGACGGTCCTGGAGCTGAGGGGAGGATGCCATTCCCCAAGAATACCGTAGTTTGTGAAAAACTTCACTAACTATGGTTTCCAGGTGGAAGCCACCGAATCCAGCACTCCGGAGTCCGGGTTTGCGGGTCCGTCGGGGCCGTCCGGCGAAGTCGTCCGCGCGGCGCGGCGGAGCTGGAAAAGAGCGGCGCCCAGAATGCAGAGGAACAGCCCGCCGAAGCCCAGCACCACCAAGGCCGGAACGGCGCCGTCGAGCTCGGAGGGCGCCACCGCAACCGGAACGGTGGCTTCCGGAAGAGTCGGCACCGCGCTGGAAGGCGTTGCGGCGACGGCGGCGGGAGACGTGGCCAGGCTGCCTCGCCGGTGGACCCTGATCCAGTCGGAAATGGAGCCCAGCGGATTGATCCGGGTTTCGGCCACGTCGGCCTTAAGGGCGGCTTCGGCGTCGAGCATCCCGAAACCGTAGAGCGGGTCCTTCCCGGGTGCGCCGGCGTCCTTTGCGGTACTGACGATTCTGTTGATGACCTGGCTGGCAGTCATTTCGGGCCATTTGGAGCGGATCAGTGCCGCCACGCCGGCGACGATCGGAGTGGCGCCCGAGGTGCCGGCCCAGTCGGCGTAGCCGCCGCCGGGCAACCCGCCGATCAGGTTCTCTGCCGGGGCCGCGACCCCGATGCTGATGCCCTGGGAGGAGGAGTCGATGCTGGCGGTTCCCTTGCGGTCCAGCCCGGCGACTGTCAGCACGCCGGGGATGGTCGCCGGAGCCCCGACCTGGACGTTGCCTCCCCCGCGGTTGCCCGCGGCGGCGACGATCACAACGTCCTTCTGTTCGGCGTAAAGGAAGGCAGCGTCCCAGCTCTGCGGCCATTCCGGCGAGGTGCTGCCCAGCGAGATGTTGATGACGCGGGCTCCATTGTCGACGGCCCAGCGGACGGCCTGCGGTATCTGGTCCTGGTCGGTTTTGCCGCCGGGGTTTGCCGATCCGAGCCAGGTGGAGACGGACAGCAGTTGCGCTTCGGGTGCCACCCCGATGATCCCGTCCGGCGCAACAGACGGCACCGCGGACGGACCGGCGCTTGGGGTGGGCGTGGGCGGCGCCGTCGCATCGGCCGGCTGGTGGCCGCGCCCTGCCAGCATGGTGGCAACGAGGGTACCGTGCTCGGGCTTCGCCCCGATGCTCTTCTGGCCGTCCGGGGTCCCGGCGCCGGAGACGTCGACTCCGCCGGCCAGCACTCCGGCCAGGTCGGGGTGCTTGCCGTCCACACCGCTGTCGATGACCGCGACCTTGACGTTGGCGCCCTTCGATACCTCCCAGGCCTTGGTGATGCCGGATTCGGCAAGCCAGTATTGCTTGTCCCGCCATTCGTCGGCGTGCGCTGCCGGGGCGACGGTCAGGCCGGCCGCCAGGGTGCCGCCTGCCAGGGCCAAGGCCATCAACGCGGAGGCGGTCCGGCGGTGCCGGGCTGTTGCTCTGGTCATTCGGGTCCTATCGGCGGGGCACCAGGGTGCTGCGGAAACGGGGCGCTGCGGAACGCGGAGGGATCCGGACGGGGATTTCCGGGAACGCGTGCCGTCCGGCGGGTCTGACGGACACCCGGTCCAGGCGGCCTGCGGCCTAGCTGATACTCAGGGCTATTCCGTCAAGAATATCGTGTTCGCTGGTGACTGCCGTCGTGATCCTGCCGCCGGTGGCCCCGGCGAGCCGCTCCAGGACCCGCCGCCAGACGAGGGCGCCCGCCCCGATCACATCCACCCGGCCGGGGTGCATGTACGGAAGGGCGGCGCGTTCCGCGTGGGACATCGCAAGCAGCTCGGAGCAGGCACGGCGCACGGTCTCAAGCGACAATTCGGTGCCGTGGATCGCTGCGGCGGAATACTCGGGCAAGCGAAGCGCGTGGGCTGTGATGGTGGTGATGGAACCGGCCACCCCGACGACGGCGGCGCTGCGGTCCAGCGGGACGGTGGCGGCCGCCGTGTCGATGGCCGCATCGACGTCGGCTTCCGCG
Organism: Pseudarthrobacter sp. RHLT1-30-1; assembly: GCF_059383415.1. Taxonomy (NCBI): domain Bacteria; kingdom Bacillati; phylum Actinomycetota; class Actinomycetes; order Micrococcales; family Micrococcaceae; genus Pseudarthrobacter; species Pseudarthrobacter sp. RHLT1-30-1. The sequence goes on along the minus strand of NZ_JBWZCG010000016.1, from coordinate 88,271 downwards.
GCGGCGATTTGTTCGGCCGTCGGCGGGTCGCTGACGAGGTGGCGTTCGGTCATCCGGACGCAGCCAATGTCGACGGATCTGGCCGCGATGACGCCGTCGGCGTTGCCCAGCACGAACTCGGTGCTGCCACCGCCGAGGTCGACCACCAAAACCGGGTCCTCGCCGCGGGAGGGCAGCACGCTACTGGCGCCGGCGAAGGACAGTGCGGCTTCTTCGTCCCCGCTGATGACTTCGGGTTCGACGCCGAGGAGCTCGCGGATGCCGTCGACAAAGACCTGCCGGTTGCGGGCGTCGCGGGTGGCGGAGGTCGCGACGAAGCGAACCTTGGTGGCGCCGTGCTGGCGGATCTGGCCGGCATAGTCCGCGGCGGCTGCGAAGGTCCGGTCCAGCGCCTCCCGGGAGAGTTCGCCGGTGGCGTCCACACCCTGGCCGAGCCGGACCACCCGCATTTCGCGCACGACGTCGCTCAGCCGGGGGGCATCGCCGTCCACGTCCGCATCGGCGATGAGCAGGCGGATCGAGTTGGTGCCGCAGTCGACGGCGGCCACGCGGGTCACTGGCCGGCCCCGCTGGTGGGGCCGGTTCCGCCGGGTTCAACGGTGCCGCCGGATGCGGTGGTGCTGCCGGCCTCAACTGTGCCGCCGGGTTCAACCGAGGTTACGGTGCCTTCGGTGCGTGTCTTCCGGACCGGGGCCGGCCGGCCCACGATCTCGGGTAGTCCCTGCGGGCCGTGCCGGCTGAGGTCCTGTGACGGGGTTTCCCCGCCGGTGTCCCAGGCGCCGTCGCAGTAGCAGCGGTCGGTGGTCCACCATTCGCCGATGGCCGTGATGGCCTCGTCGCCGAGCGGGTTCACGCCGGGGCCGGCGGCGAGCGAGTGGCCTACCAGGACGTGTAGGCATTTGACGCGGGTGGGCATGCCGCCGGCGGAGATGCCGTCGATTTCGGGCACCGCGCCGATCCCGGACCGGGCCCCAATTTCCGCACGGGAGGCCAGGTACGCCTCGTGGGCGCCGCGGTAGGCGGCCGCCAGCGCCGGGTCTGCTCCGAGCCGCTCGTTCATCTCGTTCATCAGGCCGGCGGCTTCAAGCCGCGACACGGCCGAGGTGATGACCGGGTGCGTCAGGTAAAAGGTCGTGGGGAACGGCGTGCCGTTGCTCAGCCGCGGGGACGTGGCCGCCACCAGCGGGTTGCCGCAGACGCAGCGGGCGGGGATTTCGACGACGTCGCGCACCGGGCGTCCCAGTTGACGGCTCAGCACATCGAGGTCGCGGGGTGAGGGCCGGCGGGAGATCTCGGCGGCGGCCGTCTCCGGTGTTCCCGGGTTCAGTGCGGCCGGGTCCGCTGCCGGGGCGTTCACTGCGGTCGCGTCAACGACGCTCGCCTTCACTGCCGTGGGCGTCTTGTCCACTCGGTTCTCGTCCACGGGGGCGGCACCTTCCTGCCCTGTCTGGTTTGTCCGGCGGACAATCCTGCGGCGGGCGCCGCGTCCTAGTCTGTTGCCGAGCGCCGGATGGAGTCCCAGAGGGAGTCCACCCAGGGCAGGTCGGCGGGGTCTTGTGGTGATCCTGCACCGGCCGCGCCACTGGATGTTCCGGCCGGCAGATCGCTGCCGAAGACCCAGTAGCCCGTCTCTCCGGGCATAACCATGTTAATGCGGTCGCGGGCCTGCTGCTTCACGTAGTTGGGATCCTGCCAGCGCGAGACCTGGCGCCTCAGCTCGTTTTGCTGGTCCTGTTTGGCCGAGATGTCCGCCTCAAGCGCGGCAATTTCGGCGCGCTTTTCGAAGAAGATTTTGACCGTGGGCGCCAGCATGATGGTGATGGCAATCATGACGACGAACAGCGCCAGTGTGCGGCCGGAGAACGCCTTGGCGGGAACCGGGTCGAGGTTTTCGTCCCCCGCTGGGGTGCTGGCGCCGCCCGGTGTGGCGGTGCCTGACTTCGCGGTGCCCGACTTGGCTGTGCCTGGCTTCAGTGAACCTGTTTTGGCCGGGCTGGGCTTCGAAGTGCCCGGATTCGCAGTGCCTGGCTTCGCGGACCCGGGATTCACCGACCCGGGCTTCGAAGCGCCCGGCCGCGCGCCCGGCCGGGATGCGCCGGCGTGGGAAAGGTCCGCAGCGTGCGGGGCCTGGCGGGATCCGCCGAAATCAGCCTGGATGACATCGCCGCCGTCGCCGGTTTCCGGAGACTTCGGGGCCGCAGGCGTGGCCCGGGGAACCTTGGGTCGGCGGGTGGCCATCTCACTCCTGTAATGCCAGGTTCTTACCCGGCTGGCTTGCTGCGTTCAGTGCTGATTCCCGTGGCCAGGGCCGGGCACCGGCACGGAGCCGGCTGTGCGGCGCCGCAGGGGGTGCCAAAAAGGAACCGGTGGCCATGGTCTTTCAACCATAGCCACCGGTTCGCGGTTCCTGCGGTTACTAGCCCTTGAAACGCGGGAAAGCGCTCCGGCCGGCGTAGCGTGCGGCGTCGTCGAGTTCCTCTTCGATGCGCAGCAGCTGGTTGTACTTGGCAACGCGTTCGGAGCGGGCCGGGGCGCCGGTCTTAATCTGGCCGGCGTTGGTGGCCACGGCGATGTCAGCGATCGTGGTGTCCTCGGTCTCGCCGGAGCGGTGCGAGGTGATGGTGGTGTAACCCGCGCGCTGGGCGAGGGAGACGGCATCCAGGGTTTCGGTCAGCGAACCGATCTGGTTGACCTTTACGAGCAGCGAGTTGGCGGTCTTCGAATCGATGCCGGTCTGCAGGCGCTCCGGGTTCGTGACGAAGAGATCGTCACCGACGATCTGGACCTTGTCGCCGATGGCGTCGGTGAGGGTCTTCCAGCCTTCCCAGTCGTTTTCGTCCAGCGGGTCCTCGATGGACACCAGCGGGTAGTCGGCGACGAGCTCGGCGTAGTAGGCGCTCATCTCGGCGGAGCTGAGCGACTTGCCTTCGAACTGGTAGCCGCCGTCCTTGAAGAACTCGGAGGAGGCGACGTCCAGGGCGAGGGCGATGTCCTTGCCCGGGGTGTAGCCGGCGTTCCGGATGGCTTCCTGGATGAGGTCCAGGGCCGCGCGGTTGGAGGGCAGGTTCGGCGCGAAGCCGCCTTCGTCGCCGAGGCCGGTGGAGAGGCCCTTGGCCTGCAGCACTGCCTTGAGTGCGTGGTAGACCTCGACGCCCCAGCGCAGGCCTTCGGAGAACGTCTCTGCTCCCAGCGGGACAACCATGAATTCCTGGATGTCGACGTCGGAGTCGGCGTGCGAGCCGCCGTTGAGGATGTTCATCAGCGGCACGGGCAGGACGTGGGCGTTCGGTCCGCCCAGGTACTTGTACAGCGGCAGGTCCGCGGAGGCAGCGGCCGCGTTGGCGACGGCCAGGGACACGCCCAGGATCGCGTTGGCGCCGAGCTTGCTCTTGTTGGCGGTGCCGTCCAGGTCGATCATCGCCTGGTCGATACTGCGCTGGTCCGTGGCGTCGAAACCGATCAGGGCCGGGGCGATCTGGTCGATGACCGCGTCGACGGCCTTCTGGACGCCTTTGCCCAGGTAACGGCCCTTGTCGCCGTCGCGGAGTTCCACGGCTTCGTGCTCGCCGGTGGAGGCGCCGGAGGGAACTGCTGCGCGGCCGATCTGGCCGTCCGAGAGCAGGACTTCAACTTCTACGGTGGGGTTGCCACGGGAATCGAGGATCTCGCGGGCGTGGATGGCATCGATGAGCGCCATGGGTAGGCTCCTTTGGGTGAAGCGATTTGCTGGGAATCTGATGGGAAATCAGGCTGGGATCATGCTGACAAACCGACGTCCCCGTCGCGACCCAGCCTAGTCCAGAGTGGGATAAGTTACAGAAATCCATCCAATACCCGGACGTCATTTTGGCGGATCACGGGGACGACGTCGGCTGCTGGCCCGTCTGGAAGCGGCGGTTGGCGCCGCGCAGGGCCCGTTCGGCGTCGAGCCCCCGGGCCCTTGCGGCGGCGGCGACAGCGAAGAGCAAGTCGCCGAGGTCCTGTTCCGAGGCCGGGATGTCGACCGGCTCCACGGACGCCGGAAGACCAGCGCGTTCCGCGCGGTCCAGGAGCTTTTGGGCCCGGGCCAACGCGGGAAGGGCTGCGGGGACACCGCCGAGGGCTCCCAGCCGGGAAGGATCAGCGCGGGAGGGTTCAGCGCCGGCGCTGATCCTTCCCGGCTGGGAGCCGGAATGCAGGACCTGCTCCGAGCGCTTGACCGCGTCCCATTTCTGCACGATTTCCTCCACCGTCGCCGGAAAGGACTCCTGCAGGGACCCGTCGGGGCGGAACACGTGCGGGTTGCGCCGGATCATCTTGGCGTTGAGGCCGCGGGCCACGTCGTCGAGGTCGAAGGCGCTGCGCTCCTGGGCGAGCTGGGCGTGCAGGACCACCTGCAGCAGGACATCGCCCAGTTCGGCCTTCAGCTCGGCGTCGCCGCCGTCCGTCTCGATGGTCTCCGCGACTTCAAAGGCCTCCTCAAGGAGGTACTCCACGAGGGATTCGTGCGTGAGGGCAGCCATCCAGGGGCAGTGGGCGCGCAGGTCGGCAATGGTACCGACCAGCGCGCCCAGCGCGCCCGCCGGATTGGAGTCCTCGTTAGCCAAGGTCGGCGTAAGCCTCGTTGATGTATTCGACGAGGGCTTCCTTCTCCTCGAGCGGGAGGAAGGCGGCTTCCGCGGCGTTCAGCGTCAGCTCCAGCAGGTCGTCGAGGTCGTAGTCGAAGGTCTCGACCAGCAGTTCGAACTCGTCTGTGAGGGTCACGCCGCTCATCAGCCGGTTGTCCGTGTTGATGGTGACGTTGAAGCCGAGCTGGTAGAGCATGTCCAGCGGGTGGTCTTCGATTCCCTCGCCGAAGCCTGCGACGGCGCCGGTCTGCAGGTTGGAGGAGGGGCAGATTTCCAGGGCGATGCCGCGGTCGCGGACCCAGCTGGCGAGCTCGCCGAGCGTGACCATGCCGATGTTGTCGTTGTCCTCGCCGCCGTCGGCGTCGTCGTCATCCTCGAATTCGACGGTGACGTCCTCGGCGATCCGGACGCCGTGGCCCAGCCGCAGGGCGCGGCCGTCGACCAGGGCCGACTGGATGCTTTCGAGGCCGGCGGCTTCCCCGGCGTGGACCGTGGCCGGGAAGTTGTGCTGGGCCAGGTAGGTGAAGGCGTCCTTGAAACGGGACGGCAGGAAGCCGTCCTCGGCGCCGGCGATGTCGAAGCCGACGGCGCCGTTGTTGCGGTGCCGGACTGCCAGCTCGGCGATCTCCTGGCCGCGGTCGGCGTGGCGCATGGCGGTGATCAGCTGGCCGACCTGGATCTCGCGGCCGGTCTCGGCGACGGCGTCGACGCCGGCTTCGAGGCCCGCCTGGACTGCCTCGACGGTTTCGTCCAGGCTCAGGCCCTGCTGGAGGTGCTGTTCGGGGGCCCAGCGGACTTCGCCGTAGACCACGCCGTCGTCGGCAAGGTCTTCGACGAATTCCTTGGCGACGCGGAAGAGGCTTTCCTTGGTCTGCATCACGGCGATGGTGTGGTCGAAGGTTTCGAGGTAGCGGACCAGCGAGCCGGAGTCGGCGGATTCGCGGAACCACTCCCCCAGCGCGACGGGGTCCGTGGAGGGCAGGGTGTGTCCGGCGGCCTCCGCGAGTTCAATGATGGTGGCCGGACGGAGTCCGCCGTCCAGGTGGTCGTGAAGGGAAACCTTGGGGAGGCCCTTCAGGTCGAATTCGAGGTCAGGGGCAGCGTCAAGAATTATCTCAGTCACGTTCCCACCTTAGGGTCGGGGGCCCTGCAATGCCAGCCGGTCAGCCGGCGGACGCGGCGGGCGGCGCAGGGTGTGGAACCTGGCGTGGAATGCTGCGGTCCGGGCGGTGCAATCCCGCCGGCGGGATCAGGCTTCGGCGTCGGCCGGCGCGACCAAAGGTCCCTGCAGCGCTGCCGCGCCGGAGACCTGAAAATGCGTGGTACCGCCCCCGGTTGGAGCGGCTTTGGTGGGCGCCGCGGTGGCGGGCGGGGTCTTGGTGAACGAGAGCCTGCCGGAGCCGGCTGTGGCGGCAAAGGACGTGGTGGGCCCGGTTTCGGTCGGTTCGGTTGTGGTGGGCGCCCCCTTGGCCTCGGCGGCCATCGTTGCAGCCCGGCTCGCCGCGGCGGCCATCGTTTCGGCCCGGGTGGCCGCAGCGGCGGCACCCCTGGTGTCGCGCCAGCGGTGCAGCCAGGTCAGCAGGTGGTCGATCACAATGCCCAGCACGATGGCGAAGGCGATCGCGATGCCGACCCCGAGCAGCGGGTGTTCGTGCACCCAGTTGCCGGCGATGATGCCGACTCCGGCCGAATAGGCGACCCAGGTGACGGAGGCGAAGATGTCCAGGATGATGAAGCGGCGGCGCGGGTAGGCGGTGGTCCCGGCGATCCAGTTGACAGCCACGCGTCCCACCGGGATGTAGCGCGCCGTGAAGATCAGCATGGCGCCGCGCTTGTCGAGTTCATAGCGCGCCCAGTTCAGGGCACGCTGGACCTTGGGTTTGCGCATCCAGCGGAAGCGTTCGACGCCGACATGACGTCCCAGCAGATAGGCCATGTTGTCACCGGCGATAGCACCGACAGCGGCCGCAGCCATCACGAACCACATGTTCGGCTGGCCGGAAGTGACGGACAGCGCACCGAGGGCAACGATCAGGGTTTCGCTGGGCAGAATCGGCACAAACCCGTCGATGAAGCAGAAGATCGTGAGGATCGGATAAATCCACCACTGACCCGCGGCATGGAGTATAGCCTCATTGATAAATTCCACGCGGGGGATGCTCCTAGGAGAAGTGACGAAAGCGCTCTTCAGTGTCCCACGGCCGGTGGGGTTGCGCTATGTCCCATCGGGATAATTCTCTCGTTTACGGTCCGCGTCGTTCCGGGGCTCCACAGGAGGTCCGGCGTCCTCGGGAAGCGGCCCGCGCAGCCTGCTGATGATCAGGTCCACCAGGATGCCCAGGCCGATCGCACAGATGACAGCGACGATCACACCCACGAGGTGGTTCTCTTCAAACCATTGTCCGAAGAACAGGCCGATCGCGACGGAATAGGCCCCCCACAGCACTGCCGAGAGCACCGTCAGCCCGACGAAACGTGACCGCGGGAAGTGCGTGGCGCCGGCCGTCAGGTTAACCGCCACCCGGCCGATCGGCACGAACCGCGCCACGAGGATCAGCGAGGCCGGACGTTTCCGGAGCTCCGTGCCGGCCCAGCGGAAAGCCCGCTGCATCCGCGCGCCGCGCATCCAGGCCCAGCGCTGCGTTCCGGCGCCGCGGCCGATGAGGAAGGCGATGTTGTCGCCGAGAAATGCGCCCGCTGCGGCTACTGCGGCCAGGAGCGCCGGGTTGGGGACGTCAGCGGTGGCGGCCACCGCCGCGAGTCCCACGACGACCGATTCGCTTGGAATCGGCGGGAAGAATCCATCGATCACGCAGCACGCGAACACGAGGATAAGCACCCAGGGTTGCCCCGCGGCGGCCAGGATGAAGTCGTTGATTGCCTGCACGGTTTCCTAACAAACAACGGGAGTTCGGCTGTCGTGCCAGTGTACTGTGGGGCCGCCTGCTCCGGGACCGCGTTCTATTGTGGGGCCGCCCTCACTCTGGGGCCGCCCCACTCTGGGGCTAGGCGATCCGGTCGATGATGAGCTGCTGCGCCGGGCGGGAGCCTTCCGGGGCAATCAGCACGGCGTGTTCGAGGGCTTCCTTCGCCCGTTCGAACTTCTCCGGGGTGTCCGTCAGGAGCGTCATGAGGGGCTCGCCGGCCCTGACCAGGGCACCGGGCTTGGCGTGCATACGCACCCCGGCGCCGGCCTGGACCTGGTCCTCCTTGCGCGCGCGTCCGGCGCCGAGGCGCCAGGCCGCGACGCCAACGGCCATCGCGTCGAGTTCCACCAGCACACCGTCAGCCGGGGCGTAGATCACTTCGGATTCCCGGGCGACCGGCAGCTTGGCGCGCGGGTCGCCGCCCTGAGCCTCGATCATCCGGTTCCAGACGTCCATGGCCCGCCCGTCGCGGAGCGCGGCCCGGGGGTCGGCGTCGTGGACGCCCGCGCAGGCGAGCATTTCCTCCGCGAGCCGGACGGTGAGTTCGACGACGTCGTCCGGGCCGCCGCCGGCGAGCACCTCCACCGATTCCTCGACCTCGATCGCGTTGCCGGCAGTGAGGCCCAGCGGCGTGTTCATGTTGGTCAGCAGGGCCACCGTGTTGACGCCCGCGTCCTTGCCGAGGGCGACCATGGTCTCGGCCAGTTCGCGGGCGCGTGCCTCGTCCTTCATAAACGCGCCGCTGCCGACCTTGACGTCCAGCACCAGCGAACCGGTGCCTTCGGCGATCTTTTTGCTCATGATCGAGGAGGCGATCAGCGGGATGGCCTCGACCGTGCCGGTGACATCCCGCAGGGCGTAGAGCTTCTTGTCGGCCGGAGCCAGTCCGGCGCCGGCGGCGCAGATGACCGCGCCGACGTCCTGGAGCTGGGCCAGCATTTCCTCGTTGCTCAGCGCGGCGCGCCAGCCCGGGATCGATTCGAGTTTGTCCAGGGTGCCGCCGGTGTGGCCGAGGCCGCGGCCGGAGAGCTGCGGCACGGCGACGCCGAAGACCGCCACCAGCGGTGCCAGCGGCAGCGTGATCTTGTCCCCGACGCCGCCGGTGGAGTGCTTGTCGGACGTGGGCTTCACGCTGCCGTCGGGCCTGCGCAGGCTGGAGAAGTCCATCCGCTCGCCGGAGGCGATCATCGCCGCAGTCCAGCGTGAGATTTCGGCCCGGTCCATGCCGTTGAGCAGGATCGCCATGTTCAGGGCGGCCATTTGCTCGTCGGCGATCGCGCCGCGGGTGTAAGCGTCGATGGTCCAGTCGATCTGGGCGGGGCTGAGCACGCCTTTGTCCCGTTTGATGCGGATGATGTCGACGGCGTCGAACGCTTCGGTTTTGCTGGTGTTCTGTGTCGGCTGTGTCACCGGGTTTCCTCCAGGTTTTGGGGGCCAAAGGCATCGGGAAGGACCTGGTCCATGGTCCTGATTCCCTGGGTGGTCATGAGCTCCATGTCGGGAGCCCGGAATTCGTAGAGCAGTTGCCGGCAGCGGCCGCAGGGCATCGCGACGTTGCCGCCGGCGTCAACGCAGTAGAAGGCGCGGAGCTGGCCGCCGCCGGTCATGTGCAGGTTGCCGATCAGGGCGCATTCGGCGCACAGGGTCAGCCCGTAGCTGGCGTTCTCGACGTTGCAGCCGCTGACGATCCGGCCGTCCGCGGTGAGGGCTGCCGCCCCCACCGCGAACTTCGAATACGGCGCGTAGGCGTGGGCCAGGGCGGCGACCGCGGCGGCCTCGAGGGCGGACCAGTCGACGTCGGTGCTGCCCACGGTCAACCCTTCACATACGGTATGCCGCTGGCGGCCGGCGGCCGGGAACGGCCGACGAGGCCGGCGACGGCGAGCACGGTGACGAGGTAGGGCAGCATGGCCATGAACTGGCTCGGCACCGGGGTGCCGATGATGGTGACGATGCTCTGCAGGTTGTCGGCGAAACCAAACAGCAGCGCCGCGAAGAAGGCGCCGATCGGGTTCCACCGGCCGAAGATCAGCGCGGCCAGGGCGATGAAGCCGCGTCCGCCCGAGATCTCCTTGGTGAAGCTGTCGATCGCGACGAGGGTGAAGAAGGAGCCGCCGATCCCGGCGATGGCTCCGCCGAGCGTGACGTTCCAGAAGCGGGTGGCATTGACCTTGATGCCCATGGTGTCGGCTGCCTGCGGGTGCTCGCCGACGGCCCGGACCCGGAGGCCCCACTTGGTTTTGAACAGCCCTACCCAGACCACGATCACGGCGATGTACATCAGGTAGCCGATCAGCGACTGCTTGAACAGGATCGGTCCGATCAGCGGGATGTCGCCCAGGATCGGGATCGTGATCGGGTCCAGGTGGGCCGGGGAGTTGAACTTTGCCTTGTCCGCCTGCATGACGGTGCTGAACAGGAAGCCGGTGAGGCCGGAGACCAGGACATTGAGCACGACGCCGACGATGATCTGGTTGACCACGTACTTGATGCTGAACAGGGCCAGGACCATGGACACCAGCGCTCCGGCGACTGCCGCGGCGAGCAGCCCCAGGAAGGGGTTGTGTGTCAGCGTGGCGATGATGGCGGCGGTGAAGGCGCCGCCGAGGAGCTGGCCTTCGATGGCGATGTTCACGACGCCGACCCGTTCGCAGAGAACACCGGAAAGGGAGCCGAACACCAGGGGCACGGCCAGCGTCACCGACCCTGCAATCAGCCCGGCCAGGGAGATGTTGGTGGTGCGGGCCCCGCCGACCACCCAGATCAGGAACGCGGCGACGAACAGCACGATGAAGACGATCGGAACCCAGCCCGGAGCCTTGCGGTCCCGGGTCTTCAGGAACACGGCATAGCCGGCCAGCGCCAGCATGAGCACCGACAGGACGATTCCGCCGAGGAACGCCGGAACCTCCAGTGCCGGCAGCTGGAAGAAGTCACTGCTGGTGGAAATCCCGAACTCGGCGGTCTGGTGGGGGCCCAGGAGCCCGAAGAAGATGAACGCCACAACGGCGAGGACCAGCAGGGTGGCCGGGATCTTCCAGGTCACGGGCTTGGCGGTCACCGTCCTTTTGTGGTTCCCGGACGACGGCGGTTTCTCCGCGCCCGCGTCGGGCTGCGGATTTCCCGGCTGGGGCGACGTTGCCGTTGTGCTCATGCTGCTGCTCCGGTGGTTGCTGCCGTCTTGGACTTGGCGGCCTTCGCGGCCTTTTTCTTGCGCGGGTTCAGGCCGAAGACCGCCCGGACCAACGGAGGCGCGGCGATGAACAGCACGATCAGCGACTGGACCACCAGCACGATGTCGATCGGGGTTCCAGTCTGGATCTGCATCTGCACGGCGCCGGCCCGGAAAGCGCCGAACAGCAGGCCCGCGGCGAAGGTGCCCCACGGCGTCGAGCGCCCAAGCAGCGCCACCGTGATGGCGTCAAACCCGTAGGTGGCGGCGACGCCGTCGGTGAGGACTTTTTCGGTGCCGGCCACCTGGGCCACGCCCGAGAGTCCGGCGAGGCCGCCGGCGATTGCCATCACCAGGATGGTGGCGCGTGAAACGTTGATGCCGGCAGTCATCGCGGCCTTGGGGTTGGCGCCGACGGCCCGGAATTCGAAGCCGATGGTTGAGCGGTTCAGTATCCACCAGACGAACACGGTGGCGCCGATCGCCAGGAGGAAGCCCAGGTGCAGCCGGTACTGGGTGCCCAGGATCTGGGGATAGATCGCGCTGGGGTCCAGGATTGGGGAAATCGGGTTGGTCTCCCCCGGCCGCTGGAAGGCGGGGGTGTTGAGCAGGTACCTCAGGAAGTACAGCGCGATGTAGTTGAACATGATGGTCAGGATCACCTCGTGGGCGCCGGTGCGCGCCTTGAGGAGCCCGACCAGGCCGGCCCAGAGAGCGCCTCCGACGATGCCGGCCACGAGGACCAGCAACAGGTGCAGCCCCATCGGCAGGTGCAGGGCGAAGCCGACCCATGAAGCGAGGATGCCGGCCACGATGATCTGGCCCTGGGCGCCGATGTTGAACAGGCCCGCACGGAACGCCAGGGCTACGCCCAGGCCCGCGGTGATCAGCGGGGTGGCGATGGTGAGGGTTTCCATCAGCGGGGCGAATTGTCCGGCCACGCCGCTGCCGCGCGGGTTGAAGACCGAGCCTTGGAAGAGTGCAACGTAGGAGCGGGTGGCGGCGGACCAGACGGCGGCAAGGAAGTCAGTCGGGCGGGCAAACAGGTAGCTCGAGGTGGCTGCGACTGCCTTGTCCGTGCTGGCAATGAGCAGGCCGCCCAGGATCAAGGCGAGCAGCACAGCCAGCACCGAGACCATGCCGCTGCCGGTGAAGATCTTGCGCAGCACCGAATCCGAGTCACCCGGGAGGGAGCCGCTCTGGGCCGAAACGGGAACAGCTGACGGCCGCATGGCCCCGCCGGCAGTGTCCAGAGCGGTGACCAGGCCGGGGTCGTTCACGTGGGCCTCGGGCCCCACGTCGGGCTCCTGCGTTGGCTGCGGCCGGGGGCGCAGCGTTTCCGGAGTCCGCTCCGGATCCGGTCCAGCCGAGGGTCGCGGCTCGTTGTGCTCACTCATGGTCGTCTCCTACTGCGGCGGAGCTGCGCTCCGGCGCGGGCGGGGCGGCGGGCGCCTGGTTTGTTGCCAGCGTTGTTGCCGGGTTAGTTGCCGGGTTCGTTGCCTGGGGTGGTGCGGGATTCTCCGCAGGGTCGTTGGCCGAGGGGCTGTGGGCCGCGTGCTTGCCCGTGGTGTCGGCGTGGGCGTCCTCCGGGGACAGCCCGGCCATCATCAGGCCAAGGACGTCGCGACGGGTGCCGGCCGGAACGATGCCAACGAGTTTTCCCTTGTAGAGCACGGCGATCCGGTCGGCGAGCTCGATCACCTCGTCCAGTTCGGTGGAGACAATCATGACGGGGGTGCCGTGGTCGCGTTCGGCCACAATGCGTTTGTGCAGGAACTCGATGGATCCGACATCCACGCCGCGGGTGGGCTGGGAAGCGATGAAGAGCCGCAGCGGCCGGGAAAGCTCCCGGGCCATGACCAGTTTCTGCTGGTTGCCGCCGGACAGCGTGCCGGCCGCAAGCGACCCTGACGGGGTGCGCACGTCGAACTCGTCGATCCGGGTCTTGGCGTTCTCGAGGACCTTGGCCGGGCTCATGCTGATGCCCTTGGCGAATGGCGCCTGGTCATAGCGGTCCAGGATCAGGTTTTCGGCGATCGAGAAGGTGCCGATCAGGCCGTCGACGGAGCGGTCTTCCGGCACGAAGCCGACGCCGGCGTTGAGGACCTCTTTGACGCTGCAGCCCAGGAGTTCCTCGCCGTCGAGCAGGATGGAGCCGTGGACGCGGTCCTGGAGGCCCAGGATGGCCTCGGTCAGTTCCGTCTGGCCGTTGCCCTGGACGCCGGCGATGGCGACGATCTCGCCGCGGGCGATGTCGAAGCTGATGCCGTCCACCACGTGCTGGCCGCTGGGCGCGATGACGGTGAGGTCCTTGACCTGGAACGTGGTCTCCTGCGGCTGGGCCGGGGCCTTGTCCAGGGTCAGGTTCACGGCGCGGCCCACCATCATGGAGGCCAGTTCCGTTGTCGTGGCGCCGGGATCGGCGGTGCCGACCACTTTGCCGCGCCGGATCACGGTGATGGTGTCCGAGACGGCTTTGACCTCGCGCAGTTTGTGCGAGATGAAAACGATCGAGGTGCCGTGGCTCTTGAGCTGGCGCATGATGTCCAGCAGTTCATCGGTGTCCTGCGGCGTGAGGACTGCGGTGGGCTCATCGAGGATCAGCACCTTGGCGTCACGGACGAGTGCCTTGATGATTTCGACCCGCTGCTGCACACCGACCGGGAGGTCCTCGATCAGCGCGTCGGGATCGACGTCGAAGCCATACCGGTCCGAGATCTCCTGGATCTTCCTTCGGGTGTCATCCAGGTTCAGGAATCCCCCGGCTTTCGTGGCTTCCGCCCCGAGCGCAACGTTTTCGGCCACGGTAAAGACCGGGACGAGCATAAAGTGCTGGTGCACCATGCCGATGCCCGCGGCCATGGCGTCACCCGGGCCGCGGAAGGTGACGGGTTTGTCGTCGATGAGGATCTGGCCCTCAGTGGGCTCATACAGTCCGTACAGGACATTCATCAGCGTGGACTTGCCCGCGCCGTTTTCGCCAAGCAGACAGTGAATCTGCCCGGGTTCAACCACCACATCAATGTGGTCGTTGGCTACCAGGGAGCCGAAGCGTTTGGTGATCCCCTTGAGTTCAAGTTTCAAAACTCTGACCAATCTCGAAGTGTCCCGGCAGGCGCTGCCCGGACGGATGATGTGGCTGCAGGATCAGCCTAGTGCCTGCCTGCAGCCGGAAGCCGGTCTAACCGCTCAACGAAAAGCGCCACAGCCCGTGCGGTGGATGACCGGACGGGCCGTGGCGCTTGGCGGAGGGAGTTAGACCTTCGGGCTGGCTGCGGATTCAACCTTCAACTTGCCGTCGGCGATGTCCTTCTTGATCTGCTCCAGCTGGGTCTTCAGTTCGGCGGGAACCGCGGAGTCCAGGTCGTGGAACGGAGCCAGCTGCACGCCGTCGTTCGCGAGGGTGCCAACGTACGGCGTGTTGGTGAACTTGCCGTCCTTGTCTTCCTTCACAACGGTCTCGACGGCCTCGCCCATCTGCTTCATGACGGAGGAGAGCATGATGTCCTTGTAGTCCGGTGCCGTGAGGAAGCCGTCGGAGTCAACCCAGATGAGCTTGACGTCCTTGCCTGCTGCCTTGGCTTCCTTCAGTGCTGCGCCCGCGCCCTTGCCCACCGGACCGGCGACGGGCATCACGATGTCCGCGCCCTGGTCCAGGAAGTTCTGGGTGAACTGCTTGCCCTTGTCCTGCTTCTCGAAGTCACCGGTGAAGGAACCGTCCTGCTTGGCCTTGTCCCAGCCAAGAACCTTGACGTCCTTGCCGTTCTTCTCGTTGTAGTACTTGACGCCGTCAGCGTAGCCGTCCATGAAGATGGTGACCGTGGGGATCTTGATGCCGCCGAAGGTGGCGACCGTTCCGGTCTTGGTGGTGCCGGCGGCGAGGTAGCCCGCCAGGAAAGCGGCCTGGGCGGTGTCGTAGATGATCGGCTTGACGTTGCTGATCGGGGTGTCGTAGCCGAAGTCGATGATGGCGAAGTGCTTGTCCGGGTTCGACGTGGCCTGGGCCTTGGTGGCGTCGCCGAGCAGGAAGCCGACCGTGACGGTCAGGTTGCAGCCGGCGGTGACCATGGCGCGCAGGTTGGGCTCGAAGTCGTTGTTGGTCTTGGACTCGACCTGCTTGACCTTGATGCCGAGGTCCTTTTCGGACTTTTTCAGACCTTCATAGGAGGACTGGTTGAAGGACTGGTCGTCGAATCCACCGGAGTCGGACACGATGCAGCCCGTGTAGTCGCTGGCCGTGGCGGTAGCCGTGCTGCTGGCGGTCGGGGCAGCCCCGCAGCCGGTCAGCAGAAGTGCAGCCGCACCGGCGGTGGCGACTCCTGCAATCGAACCGCGCTTGAAGGTTGCACGCAGAGAGTTCTTCAATTTTCCTCCAGGAAGAAAGAGTAGGCGCTACGACGGATGCTCAATGAGTGTCTGTTGGCGGGGTTGCCGCTTGAACGCTGTTTTCACTGATGGATTTCGCAGCACTGCGCCGAGGCGCACTGATGGAAGCAACATTAGTGTCCTGTGACACGTCGAAATAGCACAGTTCACAGCGTTTCCACAGATCGTTGAGAACTTGTTACCAAGCGGTAGCGACAGCAAGCCCCGCACGGTTTCTCCCGTGCGGGGCTTTCGGCTGTCAGGCTGCTCGGAAGTCGCGCCTAGATCCGGACCAGCATCTTGCCGGTGTTGGCGCCGTCCAGGAGGTCCATGAAGGCCTGCGGTGCGTTTTGAAGCCCGTCCACAATGGTCTCGTCGTAGCGCACGGTGCCGTCGGCGAGCCAGCCGGACATGGCCGCCACGAACTCGGCCCGGTACTGCCCGTATCCGCTGACCAGGAAGCCCTTAAGTGTCAGTTGTTTGCCGATGGCCAGTGCCAGGTTCCGCGGCGCCGCTGCGGGGGCGGTGGCGTTGTACTGGGAGATGGCGCCGCACATGGCCACCCGGCCTCCGACGGTGAGCGCCGACAGCGCAGCCTCGAGGTGTTCCCCGCCGACGTTGTCGAAGTAGACGTCAATCCCGCGTTCACCGGCGGCTTCGGCGAGCTGCCGGGCGACAGGGCCATCGTGGTAGTTGAACGCTGCGTCGAAACCGAGCTCCAGCAACCGCGCCACCTTTTCCGGCGAGCCCGCGCTGCCGATGACGCGGGACGCGCCCATGGCCTTGGCGATTTGTCCGACAAGCGAGCCGACGGCGCCTGCGGCGGCGGAGACGAAGACGACTTCTCCGGCCTGGAAGCCTGCCACCTTGAGCAGTCCGGCATAGGCTGTCAGCCCGGTCATGCCCAGTGCACCCAGGAATGCCCGCGCAGGGGCAAGGTCGGTCCGGGCGGGGGTGGTGGCACCGGCGTCGAGCACGGCATAATCGCGCCAGCCCAGGGCGTGGACGACGGCGTCGCCCACCTTGCGGTCGGCGGAACGGGACGCGATGACCTCGCCGACTGCACCGCCGTCGAGCGCGGCGTCCAGGGCGAACGGCGCCGAATAGGACTTCACGTCGTTCATCCGGCCGCGCATGTAGGGGTCCACCGAGATGAACTGGTTACGGACCAGGACCTGGCCGTCCTTGAGCTCAGGCAGAACCGTCTCGGCGAAGCGGAAGTTTTCCGGCACGGGGCGGCCGTTCGGACGGGACGCCAGCTGGATCTCGTGGCCGGTGGTGGGCAGCTTGGGCGTTTCGGTGGTGGGGCTCATGCGGCGACCTCCACGATGCTGATGTCGACGGTGATGTTGCCGCGGGTGGCGTTGGAGTAGGGGCAGACTTCGTGCGCCTTGGCTACGAGGGTCTCGGCCGTTTGCCGGTCAAGGGCGGGCAGGGCGATCTCAAGTTCCGCGGCGATGCCGAAGCCCGGCCCGCTGCTGAGGGAGCCAAGGTGGATCTTCGCGGCGACGGCGGAATCCGTCAGGTCCGCCTTCGCCTGACGGCCGACGAGCCGCAGGGCGGAGTGGAAGCAGGCCGCGTAGCCGGCCGCGAAGAGTTGCTCGGGGTTGGTGCCTTCGCCGTTGCCGCCCAGTTCCACGGGGCTGGCCAGGGCCACGTTGAGCTTGCCGTCCTTGGTGACCGCGGTGCCGTCGCGGCCATCGCCCGAGGCCAGCGCTTCAGCAGTGTAAAGGGTCTTCATGGGGAATCCGATCTGTTGTGGTTCGGTGGAAATCTGGTGACTGGCGGCGAACTCGCCGGAAGCCTGCGCAGGCGCTGTAACCTTCCGGCGCGCCGGGGCGCCTCCCTCGAGTTCGACGTCGGCGGTGTCCGCCACGGCGGCGCGCGGGCCTCAGCGGGGGCTGGACAGGGCGGCGGACAGCCGGCTCAGGGTCTCGCGGAGCTGGTCGAGCTCGGCGGGTGCGAGGCCGGCGGCGTCGGCGAGCCGCTGTGGGATGGCTGAGGCTTTGGCGCTCAGCGTGCTGCCCTCGTCGGTCAGGAAGATCTCGACCCGGCGTTCATCCTCGGCCGACCGCCGGCGTTCGACCAGGCCGAGGTGCTCGAGCCGCTTGAGCAGCGGGGAGAGCGTGCCGGAGTCGAGCCCCAGCTCCTCCCCCAGCTCGCGGACACTGCGCGGTTCCTCTTCCCAGAGCACCAGCATGACGAGGTACTGCGGGTAGGTCAGGCCGAGCTCGTCGAGCAACGGCCGGTACGCCTTGGTCGCGGCACGCGAGGCCGAGTACATCGCGAAGCACAGCTGCCGGTTCAGGCGGGGAGCATTGGTCATTCAAATACGATAGCCCACAATTAGATTGTGCACAACTCAATTGCTGCCAGGGGCTCCGCTGAGGTCCGAGTCTGCGCACCCGGGGCCCGGTGGTGCCGGGCGCCGGGCGCCGGGCACCCGGCGCCGAGGTCAGAGTTCGCGCCCATGTTGCACCCCGGGATGGGCACCAAGTCTCACCTCGGCGGTTCTGGGTGCGGGTGGGGGTGCGGGTGGGGGTGCGGGTGCGGGTGCACCTGGCACCGGGTGCCGGGTGCCGGGCGCCGAGCGCCGAGCGCCGAGTTCGCGCCCATGTTGCACCCCGGGATGGGCACCAATTCTCACCTCGGCGGTTCTGGGTGCGGGTGCGGGTGCGGGTGGGGGTGCGGGCGCCGGGTGCTTAGAGGTCGCGGAGGGTGCGCAGGGCTGCCGCGGTGAGAACCTTGACGCCCAGGCCCAGGGCGCGTTCGTCCAGGATGTAGTCGCCGCGGTGCAGGTCGTATTCCTCGCCGCCGGGCGTCTTGGTGCCGAGGCGCATCATGGCGCCCGGGAGGTCCGCGAGGAACCAGGCGAAGTCCTCGCCGCCCATGGACTGCGGCGTCAGGACCACGGCGCCTTCGCCGATCTCGGCGCGGGCCGCGGCTTCGATCAAGGCGGTCTCGTGCTCGGAGTTCACCACGGGAGGCACGCCGCGGGTGTGTTCGAGGTGGACATCGACGCCGTACGGGGCCGCGATCTGCTGCACGACCTCGTCAAGGATTTCGCCGGCGTCGTGCCAGGCGTCGCGGTCCAGGCAGCGCATGGTGCCGGCCATGTAGCCGCTGGCGGGGATCGCGTTGGGGGCGGAGCCGGCGGAGATCTGGCCCCAGACCACGGAGACGCCGCTGCGGACGTCAACGCGGCGGGAGAGCACGGCCGGAACATTGATGGCGATCTGGGCCAGGGCAAAGACGAGCTCTTCGGTCAGGTGCGGGCGGGAGGTGTGCCCGCCGCGGCCGGTCAGTTCGACCTTGATCGTGTCGGAGGCGGAGGTGATGGCGCCGATCCGGGTGCCGATCTTGCCGACCTCGATCCGGGGGTCGCAGTGCAGGGCGAAGATCCGCGGAACGCCGTCGAGGACGCCCTGTTCGATGCAGCTTTGCGCTCCGCCGGGCATGGTTTCCTCAGCCGGCTGGAAGATGATCCGCACGGTGCCGCCGAGCGGTGCCTCCGCATGCATCCGTTGCAGGATCAGGGCGGCGCCGAGCATGGTCACGGTGTGCACGTCGTGGCCGCAGGCGTGGGTGACGCCGTGGTTCTTCGAGGCGAAGGAGAGGCCCGTCTCCTCGATGATGGGCAGGGCGTCGATGTCGCCGCGCAGGGCGGTGGCGATCGGGCCCTCGCCGATGTCCACCGTGAGGCCGGTGCCTTCGAGGAGCCGGGGCTGGAGCCCTGCTTCCTCGAGGCGCTTGGCGAGCTTGTCCGTGGTGCGGAACTCCTTGAAGGACAGCTCCGGGTGTGCGTGCAGGTCCCGGCGGAAGGCGATCAGTTCCGGGAGCAGAGGCTCGAGCCACGGCCCCACCAAAGTGGTGGGCTCAGCTTCAGTAGAGTAATTGCGCACGGCCTAACTCTAGCGAGCGAACAAAGAATAGCGGCATCGCGTCCGGCGCGTTACGGCTTGGGAAACACTCGTGCCCGCCCGTGCGCGCGGCGGGATCGCCGCCGCCGATGGCCTCCCGCTGCCGCCGCCCGGAGCCACGGCGGGACTAGAGGACGTCCGTGTCGCCGCTGGCTTTGAGCGCGTCGACGGCCTGCTTCACGCGCTGCGAGTGTTCCTTGTGCATCACCAGCAAGGCATCCGGGGTGTCCACCACCACGACGTCCTTGATGCCGATCAGCGCGATCACCCGCTTGGTGTCGGAGACCACGACGCCGCTGGCATCTTCGGTGAAGACGCGGGCGCCCTCTCCGATCACGGTGACGTCCTTGACTTCCTTCGCGCTGTTGAGCCGGCCGACCGAGGCAAAGTCCCCGACGTCGTCCCAGCGGAAGGTTCCGGGTACGACGGCGACGTCGCCGGCGGCCGCGGCCGGTTCGGCCACAGCGTAGTCAATGGCAATCTTGGGCAGGGTGGGCCAGACGCGCGCCTTGACCTCTTCGCGCTGCGGGGTGTCCCAGGCCTTGGCGATTTCCTGCACTCCGGCGAAAAGCTCGGGCTGGTTGGCTTCGAGGTGCTTGAGCATCAGCGAGACGGGAGCCACGAACATCCCGGCATTCCAGACATATTCGCCGCTGTCGAGATACTCCTGGGCGACCTCTTCGCTGGGCTTCTCCACGAACTCGACGACGGTCTGTGCACTGGGGGCCCCGGCCACGCCGAGGTTCTTCCCGGACCGGATGTAGCCAAAACCGGTGGAGGGGTGCGTGGGCTTGATGCCGATCGTCACGATCTTCCCGGTCGCGGCAGCGTGGATGGCCTCCCGGACGGCCGCATGGAACAGTTCGTCAGGGCTGATCACCTGGTCCGCCGCGAAGGATCCCATGATGGTGTCCGGGTCGCGTTCGTGCAGGATCGCCGCGGCCAGGCCGATGGCGGCGCCGGAGTCCTTGGGCTCGCTCTCCAGCACCAGGTCGGCGTCGTCAATCTCCGGAAGCTGGCGGCAGACCGCGTCGCGGTGGGCCATTCCGGTCACCACCAGCATGTGCTTGCCGGCGAGCGGCTCGAGCCGGTCGTAGGTGGATCGCAGCAGGGTACTGCCCGAACCGGTGAGGTCGTGCAGGAACTTGGGGGCGGCAGCCCGCGACAGGGGCCAGAGGCGGGTCCCCACCCCGCCGGCCGGAATCACGGCAATAAATCGGCTCAGGGCCGAGTCTTGTAGTGAGTCCTGGCTTGTCGCTTCGTCGGTATTCATCACGGCCACTTTAGCTGAACGCGGTGCAAGGGGCCGTAATCCCGCAGTGGACACGGCACGGCACAGCCATCTGGGGCTCACTCCGGAGCTACCGGTAAGCAGTGCCGGGGGCCGCCCCGAGGCCACCCCGGTGCCGCGCCCCGCACCCCGGTACCCGCGAGAAATGTGGCGTTCGTCTCAAAACCGGCCTGAAACCGCGCCCGCGCCGTCACCAACGGGCGGCTAAATTGAATAAGCTGTGAGCGAAGCCTAGATTTAGGCTTGAGTTTATGAGTGCTCTCGCAGCAGGCGTTCCCCCCGCGTGGATCCCATGCCAGCGCCGCTGTGTTGCAGGGAGGTTTATTCAGTGCCGACAAAACCAGCTGGCACCTTGTACCGCGGCCGTGAAGGCATGTGGTCCTGGGTTGGACACCGCATTACCGGTGTAGTGATCTTTTTCTTCTTGTTGGTCCATGTGCTGGACACCTCACTGGTGCGTGTGTCCCCCGAGGCCTACACCGCCGTGATTGGTGCCTACAAGAATCCCCTGATGGCCCTGGGTGAAACGGGCCTTGTTGCAGCGATCGTGTTCCACGCCTTCAACGGCCTGCGGATCATCGCCGTCGACTTCTGGAAGAAGGGCGCGAAGTACCAGCGCCAGATGCTGTGGACGGTGCTCGTTCTCTGGGTAATCGTCATGGTGGGCTTCTCCATCCGCCACCTTTCCCTCGCCCTTGGAGGTCACTAGCCATGAGTGCAACTGAGATTCAGAGCCCGCGCAGTGCCGGCCCGAAGATCGGCAGCAACCGGATTGCCCCGCAGTACCGCCGCAACGGCAGTTCCAAGGGAAACTTCGAAATGCTCGCGTGGCTCTTCATGCGGCTTTCCGGCGTGGTCCTGGTTGTCCTGATCTTTGGACACCTGTTCGTCAACCTGCTGGTCGGCGAGGGCATCCACGCGATTGACTTCGGCTTCGTGGCCGGCAAGTGGGCCGACCCGTTCTGGCAGATCTGGGATCTGGCCATGCTGTGGCTCGCGATGCTGCACGGCACCAACGGTGTGCGCACCATCATCAACGACTACGCCGAAAAGGACGCGACGCGCCTGTGGCTGAAGATCGTGCTCTACGCAGCCACCACCGTCATCATCGTCCTCGGCACCCTGGTTATCTTCACCTTTGACCCGTGCCCCATCGTCAACGGTGTCCAGCTGGCCGGCGGCTTCTGCCCCGCGCCGTAGCGGCGCAGCCCCAGCGGCACCCGATCAGTGCCTGCCAGCGCAGGCACGGGATTTCCACGAGGTTTCACCGCGCCGGCTCCGCCGGCCGGTGTTGTTAGCGAATTTTGAGAGAAAGAGCGTCTGGTATGCAGGTCCATAAGTACGACGTCGTGATCGTCGGTGCCGGTGGCGCCGGGATGCGCGCGGCGATCGAATCAGGTCAGCGCGCCAAAACAGCAGTACTGACCAAGCTCTACCCCACCCGCTCCCACACCGGCGCGGCGCAGGGCGGCATGTGCGCAGCGCTGGCCAACGTCGAAGAGGACAACTGGGAGTGGCACACCTTCGACACCATCAAGGGCGGCGACTACCTGGTTGACCAGGACGCCGCCGAGGTCATGGCAAAGGAAGCGATCGACGCCGTCCTGGACCTGGAAAAGATGGGCCTGCCGTTCAACCGCACGCCCGAGGGCCGGATTGACCAGCGCCGCTTCGGTGGCCACACCCGCGACCACGGCAAGGCCCCGGTCCGCCGTGCGTGCTACGCCGCCGACCGCACCGGCCACATGATCCTCCAGACGCTGTACCAAAACTGCGTCAAGCACAACGTTGAGTTCTACAACGAGTACTACGTGCTGGACCTGCTGACCGTCGAGGAGGACGCTGTCCGCGAGGACGGCACGCCGTACAAGCAGAAGCGGGTTGCCGGTGTTGTGTCCTACGACCTCGCGTCCGGCGAGCTGCACGTCTTCCAGGCCAAGTCCGTGATCTTCGCCTCCGGCGGCGCCGGCAAGGTCTTCAAGACCACCTCCAACGCCCACACCCTCACCGGTGACGGCATGGGCATCGCGTTCCGCCGCGGCATCCCGCTGGAGGACATGGAATTCTTCCAGTTCCACCCGACAGGCCTCGCCGGCCTGGGCATCCTGCTCTCCGAGGCGGCCCGCGGCGAAGGCGCGATCCTGCGCAACTCCGAGGGTGAGCGCTTCATGGAGCGCTACGCCCCGACCATCAAGGACCTCGCCCCCCGCGACATCGTGGCCCGCTCGATGGCCAACGAAGTCCGTGAGGGACGCGGCTGCGGCCCGAACAAGGACTACGTCCTGCTGGACCTCACGCACCTTGAGCCGGCGCACATCGACGCCAAGCTGCCGGACATCACCGAGTTTGCCCGCACCTACCTGGGTGTCGAGCCGTACACGGAGCCGGTTCCGGTCTTCCCGACGGCGCACTACGCCATGGGCGGCATCCCCACCAACATCAGCGCCGAAGTGCTCCAGGACAACGACACCGTCATCCCGGGCCTCTACGCCGCCGGTGAGGTCGCCTGCGTTTCCGTGCACGGTTCCAACCGGTTGGGCACCAACTCGCTGCTGGACATCAACGTCTTCGGCAAGCGCGCCGGCATTGCCGCCGCGGAATACGCCAAGACCGCCGACTTCGTGGACCTCCCGGGCGACCCGGAGGCCTACACCCTGGACCTGCTGGACCACGTCCGCACCTCTGACGGCACCGAGAAGGTTGCTGCGATCCGCAAGGAACTGCAGGACACCATGGATGCCAACATGCAGGTGTTCCGCACCGCCGGCACGCTGAACCAGGTCCTGACGGACATCGCGTCCTTCGAGGAGCGGTACCAGCGGATCAGCGTCCAGGACAAGGGCAAGCGCTTCAACCTGGACCTGCTCGAGGCCGTGGAACTGGGCTTCCTGCTGGAGCTCGCCAAGGTCATGACCGTGGCGGCCCTGCACCGCGAGGAATCCCGCGGCGGGCACTTCCGCGAGGACTTCCCCGAGCGCGACGACGAAAAATTCATGAAGCACTCCATGGCGTACAAGGATGAGCATGCCCCGGCGGATGGTTCCGCGGAGGCCATTGCGGGCATCCGGCTTTCCACCAAACCGGTGGTCTTTACGCGTTACGAGCCGATGGTGAGGAAGTACTAAGATGACCGCCGAACTTGCTGAGCCAGCCTCCAAGATCGAACTGCCCGCCCACATCGGGGGCGGCGGGGAGATCCCGTCCTTCGACGTCCACCTGAAGGTGCGCCGCTACAACCCGGAGGTCTCCGACGAGTCCACCTGGGATGACTTCCACGTGACCATGTACGGCACCGACCGTGTCCTGGACGCCCTGCACAAGATCAAGTGGGAGATCGACGGCAGCGTCTCCTTCCGCCGGTCCTGCGCGCACGGCGTCTGTGGTTCCGATGCCATGCGCATCAACGGCCGCAACCGCCTCGCCTGCAAGACCCTGCTGAAGGACCTGGACACGTCCAAGCCCATCACGGTCGAGCCGATCAAGGGCCTTCCGGTGGAGAAGGACCTGATCGTGGACATGGAACCGTTCTTCCAGTCCTTCCGCGAAGTCATGCCGTTCCTGATCAACCGCGGCCACGAGCCCACCAAGGAACGCCTGCAGTCCGCCGAGGACCGCGAGCGGTTCGACGACACCACCAAGTGCATCCTCTGCGCCGCGTGCACCTCGTCCTGCCCGGTGTTCTGGACCGACGGCCAGTACTTCGGCCCGGCGGCCATCGTCAACGCGCACCGCTTCATCTTCGATTCCCGCGATGATGCAGGCGACATGCGCCTGGAAATCCTCAACGACAAGGAAGGCGTGTGGCGCTGCCGCACCACCTTCAACTGCACCGAGGCCTGCCCGCGCGGCATCCAGGTCACGCAGGCCATCGCCGAGGTCAAGCAGGCCATCCTGTCCCGCAAGATCTAGCGACAGGTTCACCGGAAAATTTGAGCCGGAACCTAAAGAGTTAGACCACAAAGAACGACGACGACGGCGCCTCTCACCTTTGGGTGGGGGCGCCGTCGTCGTCGGCCAAGAACAGCGAAGAGGTCCACGTGTCCCGCTCCGAAAAAGTCTCTTTCCAGGGTTCCACCGGCGAGATCCTCTCCGGCATCGTCGATGTCCCGGAGGGGCCCGTGAAGGGCTGGGGTGTGTTCTCGCACGGCTTCACGCTGGGCAAGGACAGCCCCTCGGCGTCGAGGATGTGCAAGGCGCTGGCGGACAGCGGCGTCGGCATGCTCCGCTTCGACAACCTGGGCCTGGGCGAATCCGCCGGGCACTGGTCGGAGGGCTCCTTCAGCCACAAGGTGGCGGACACCGTCAGGGCGGCCGAATTCATGCGCGAGTCCGGCCGGCCGGTCTCGCTGCTGGTGGGTCATTCCTTTGGCGGCGCCGCGGTGCTGGCGGCAGCACGGGAGATCCCGGAACTCGACGCCGTCGCCACCGTCGGCGCCCCGTTCTCGCCCAAGCATGTGGCGCACGTCTTTGACGCGGCACTGGACCGCATCCTCAGCGAGGGCAGCGCCGAAGTGGACCTGGGCGGCAAGCGCGTGGAGATCCGCCGGCATTTCGTGGAAGACCTGGAGAACGCCGACCTCACGGACTGCATCCGGCGGCTGGGCAAGCCGCTCCTGGTCCTCCACTCCCCCACCGACAACACCGTCGGAATCGAGAACGCCAGCACCATCTTTCAGACCGCACGGCATCCGCGCAGCTTCGTCTCCCTGGAGGGCAGCGACCATCTGCTGACCGCCAAGGGCCAGGCGGCGCGTGCCGCGAAGATTATTTCGGCGTGGGCCGACCAGTACCTCGACGCCACCGGGTAACCCCGGCCGCGCGGCCGCTCTCGCCCGCGTCCACCGGCGTCTTTCCCGGCTGGACCTGGCGGGGGCCCCAGCCGGTCTTCCTGGCCGCCGGCCCGTGCTTGAGGTCCTCCTCCCGGACCGCCGCCCAGGCGGCGCAGACCAGGTAGACCTGGCTGACCAGGTTGAACCAGATGAGCAAGCCGATGATGATTGCGAAGGGTGCCAGGATGGGGTTCTTTCCGGCGCTGGCCAGCAGTTGGGTGCTGAAAATCTGCAGCACCGTGGTGCCCACCGCGGCGAGCACGGTACCTTCCAGCAGTGAGCGCCGCGCCAGCTTCAGCCCGGCGGCGAACCGGAACATGATCACGGCGGTACCCCAGCCCAGCAGCAGCGGCACCAGGATCGTGACCGACGTGGTCAGCGGCCCGGCCAGCAGCGGATCAAGTTTCAGCAGGCCGGCCACCCAGT
Organism: Pseudarthrobacter sp. RHLT1-30-1; assembly: GCF_059383415.1. Taxonomy (NCBI): domain Bacteria; kingdom Bacillati; phylum Actinomycetota; class Actinomycetes; order Micrococcales; family Micrococcaceae; genus Pseudarthrobacter; species Pseudarthrobacter sp. RHLT1-30-1. The sequence continues at coordinate 62,734 of NZ_JBWZCG010000016.1, read as the reverse complement.
CAGCCGCGGTGCCGAACACCAGGGACGCTGCGGCACTGAGCACCAGGGCCGCTCCGAGGAGCAGCAGCGTGCCGGCATCGCGCAGGGTCTGCAGGATGGGATTTATGCCCCGCGGGCCGAGCCGCATCATGCCCCGTACACCGTCGCGGATGCCGCTGATCCAGCCCAGGGATGTCACCACCGTCACCACCGCGGCGATCAGGGCGGTCCAGCCGAGGCCGGTGGGGTTCAGCAGGTCCTGCGGATCGACCAGGCCCTCGCCGCCGTCGACCTTCAGGAGGCCGGGCGCCGTCGTGGCCACGCTCGTGATGATCTGGTCCAGCAGGGCAGGCTGCCCGCGCAGGATCAGGCCGGCCAGGGAGAATCCGGTGGCCAGCAGGCCCGTGACGGAGAAGAACATCCGGAACCCGATGCCGGCACTCAGCAGCGGGCCGTGCTGGCGCCCGTAGTGCTGGAACGCGCGCAACGGCCGGACGGTGTTGAGCCGGGCCAGCAGCCACTGCACCATCGCGAGCAGCGATGCCAGTCCCCCGCCCGAACGGCGGGACTTGCCCCAGTCAACCCGTTTCCGGATGACTTCCAGCTTCAGCCGGGCCAGTTCGGTGGGCAGCGGCGGCTCAGCGGGCGCCTGCTGCACCGTCCTCGCCTCGGTCGTGGTCAGGTTCGGTCCCAAAGTCCAGTTCTTCCCGTAGCTGCCAGATGCCATTGTCGTCGTGCTCGTAAAGACCCATGCTAGCCACCGGGAACGTGGCCCGGTAATCCTTGAGCACCGTTTCGGCCTCGTCGAGGCTTTCCGGAGCGACGTCGTGCGCGACGGTGACGTGCGGATGGTAGGCGAACGGCAGGTCCCGCTCCAGCGGCCCGGTCTGGAGCTGCCGGTGCAGGCTGACGCAGTCCCCGAAGCCGTCCTCCACGTTGAGGAACACCACCGGGGAGACCGGCCGGAAGGACCCGGTCCCGGCGATGGTCACATTGAAGGGCTCCTGCTTGCTGGCGATGTCACGCACGTGGTTGCGGGTCGCTTCCCAGTCCTGGGTCATCGTGGTGGTCACCAGCGTGATGTGGGCCGGGATGACGGAAGCCATGGGATCGCCGAACGAGGCACGCCAGCGCTGGAGCTCCTCGGCGACCTCCGCCGGGAACCCCAGGATCACGCCGATGCTGATGCCGTCGGTGCGCTGTCCGTTGCCCGGATCGGAGTCCGGAGCGGCGCTGACGACGGCACGCGCGGGGGCGCGTTTCGGCTTCTTCGCGGTGACTTTGCTGACGGCGGACATCGCGCTAACGGACTCCGTGGGTTCCGGCGTAGGGCAGGAAACCCACTTTGGCGTAGACGTCGCGCAGGGTGACCGAGGCGATCTCGCGGGCCTTGTCCGCGCCGAGTGCCAGCAGCCGGTCAAGCTCCGCGGGGTCGTTCAGCAGTTCGTTGGCCCGGTCCCGGATAGGGGTGAGACGATCCGCCACAACCTCGGCCAGGTCGACTTTGAGGTGGCCGTACATCTTGCCCTGGTACGCCGCGACGAGCGCCTCCACGCTCTGTCCGGTGATGGCCGAGTAGATGGTCAGCAGGTTGGAGACGCCGGGCTTGGCCTCCCGGTCGAAGCGGATCTCGGTCTCCGCGTCCGTCACGGCGGATTTGATCCGCTTGGCGATGACCTTCGGGTCGTCCAGGAGGTTGATCAGGCCCGCCGGTGATTCCGCCGACTTGGACATCTTGGCGGTGGGGTTCTGCAGGTCGTAGATCTTCGCGGATTCCTTCTGGATGAAGGGCGCCGGAACGTTGAAGGTCTCACCGAAGCGGGTGTTAAAGCGGTGGGCCAGATCGCGGCTGAGTTCCACGTGCTGGCGCTGGTCCTCGCCCACCGGCACGCCGTGCGGCTGGTAGAGGAGGATGTCCGCGGCCTGCAGCACCGGGTACGTGAAGAGGCCGACACTGGCCTGCTCCGATCCGTGCCTCGATGCCTTGTCCTTGAACTGGGTCATGCGGGAGGCCTCACCGAAGCCGGTGATGCAGTTCAGGACCCAGGCCAGCTGGGCGTGCTCGGGCACCTGGGACTGGACAAAGAGGGTGCACTTGTCCACGTCCACGCCGCCGGCGATGTACTGGGCGGCCGTGACGCGGGTGCGGTGGGCCAGCTCGGCCGGGTCCTGCGGGACGGTGATCGCGTGCAGGTCCGGGATGAAGAAGATCGCGTCGAACTCGTCCTGCATCTTGACCCAGTTCACCAGGGCGCCGAGGTAGTTTCCCAGGTGCAGGGAATCCGCGGAGGGCTGCATGCCGGAGAGGATGCGCTGCCGGACCCCGGATGCGGGGGCGACGAAGTCAGCGGCAGCGGTGGCGGTGCCGGCGGCTGCAACGGTTTCGGCGGCAGCGCCGTTGACGGGGGTCACAGTGGAAGGAGAGGTCATTCGTGGGAGCCTTAAGACTAGAGCTGGTAGTCCACTACCAGCGGGGCATGGTCGGAGAAGCGGGTGTCCCAGGACGGCGCCCGGTCAACAACGGCTGACACTGCGGAGGCAGCGAGAGCGGGCGTGGCCATGTGATAGTCAATGCGCCAGCCGGTGTCGTTGTCGAAGGCCTGTCCCCGTTGCGACCACCAAGTGTAGGGGCCGTCGACGGTACCCGCCAGGCCCCTGTGAACATCCTTCCAGCCGATCTCCTCGCCAAAGAAGCGGTCAAAGTACGCGCGCTCCTCCGGCAGGAAGCCGGCACGTTTGACGTTGCCCTTCCAGTTCCGAATGTCCAGCTCGGTGTGGCCGACGTTGAGGTCGCCCACCACCAGGGCGTGGTCGCTGTGCTTGGCCAGCCCGGGGAGCCGGTCGACCATCACGTCGAGGAACCGGAACTTGTCGTCCTGCTTCGGGGTGCCCGCCTCGCCGGAGTGCACGTAGGCGCTGGCCACGGTCAGCTGGGAAGCCTCGCCGGCGGCGTTGCGCACGATGTAGTCGGCCTCGACCCAGCGGCCCGCGGTCGCGAAATAGTCATCGCCAATGCCCACCCGGGTCTGCTGGGGTTCGGTGCGGGAGGCGATGGCAACTCCGGCCCGGCCCTTGGCCTCGGCTTCGGCGTGCAGGATGAACCAGCCTTCGCCGAGCAGCTGATGCACAATCGCGTCGGGCGCCCGGACTTCCTGCAGGCAGAGGATATCCACTTCGCGCGGCTCAAGCCATTCCGCCATACCGTTCCGGTAGGCGGCGCGCAGGCCGTTGACGTTGACTGATGCGATGCGAAGGTTGTCCTTCTTCAATGCCGAACTCACCCGATCCACTCTAGTCGACAATGGTTCCGGAGACCGGCTCGTCGCTGCCGCCGGAGGGCCTGATCATGTCCCGGGCGTTCGTGGCGGTAATCTCGATGGTCTCCAGCGCCCGGCGGATCGTTTCCTGGTCCGACGCGGCGCCCTTCGCCCGCTCCTGCTCGACGACGCGGACCTGCACCTGCACAATTTTGAACGAGTGGTCCAGTTTCAGGTCCCGGACCTCGTCCGCTTCGCGGCGGACCTCCCTGAGGCGGGTGCTGCCGTGGTCCACGCTGCCCGACGACGGAGCGCGGCCGGCCGCCGCGTTGAACGCGTTCTGCGCTTCGGTGAGCTTGGCGCCGGCCTTCTTGGCCGCCTTCTGGATGCTGAACACCACGAACGAGGCCAGGGCGAGCCAGAAGCCGGCAATGATCGCCACGACCCAGCCCACGACGTCGTTCTGGTTCGCGGCAAAGATGACCGCAACCACGAAGGCGACGATGAACACCATCATCCCGGGCCCGCTGATGCGGAGCATCGAGAACTTGCCCGTGGCGGCGTTGTACGCGGACGGCTTGGAAGACGCGGAGTTGCCCAGAGGTTGCATGAGCCTATTATCGCAAACCCGCGCAGCGCCCCCGCACGCTTCCACCCCCGGCGAACGCCCGGCACCCGGAGGACGCACGGGGGTGCGCTTGCGCCCTACTTGAGGAACAGCCGGCGCAGCCGCCCGGTGGTCAGCAGCACCCCGAGCGCGATCATCACGAGGTAGTAGCCGATGTGCACCGCAGTGGCCGGGGTGAAGACGCCGACGCTGATCTGCCGCAGCAGTTCCACACCGTGCCAGAGCGGCATTGCCTGGATGAGCCACTGGATGTACTGCGGGTACACACTCAGCGGGTAGAAGGTGGCGCTGAACAGGAACATCGGCAGCATCACGAAGTTGATCCAGTCCATCTGCTGGAAGGTCTTCATGAAGCTGGTGATGCCCATGCCGAAGCTCGCGAAGCCGAACGCGATAAGTACCGCTGCCGGGATCATCAGGATGGCCCACGGCGTGGTGATCAGCCCCATCACCCCCATCACGGCGGTGAACCCGGTGGCATACATCAGGCCGCGCAGCAGGGCCAGGAAGATCTCGCCGATGGCAACGTCGAGCGGGCCCAGCGAGGTGTAGAGCATGCCCTGATACAGCTTGGCGAAGTTCATCTTGAAGAACACGTTCCAGGTGGAGTCGTAGACCGCGCCGTTCATCGCGGACACGGCCAGCAGCGCCGGGGCGATGTAGGCGGCATAGGAAATCTCCCCGCCGCCCGGGCCCTGGACCGAGCCGACGATCGCGCCCAGCCCGACCCCCATCGAGATCAGGTACAGCACGGGCTCGAAGAAGCCGGAGAGCATCACCATCCAGTTGCTGCTCTTGGTGGCCATCAGCCCGCGGGCGACGACGGCGCGGACGTTGCGTGAGTACAGCGGCCCGAACTTCCGGTTGCGGGCGGCCTCGGTGGCGCTGTGGCTGGTGCTGATCGCGCTCATCCGCCCAACCTTTTAATGAACTGGCGCTTGGTCAGGACCCAGCCGAGCACCGTGAGGGCGAGCAGGAAGAGAAGGTGCGCGATGGTCAGCAGGGGTGCCTCCTGGTAGCCGTAGCTGAAGACCCGGCCCAGCTCGGTGCCGTGCCAGATCGGTGAGATCCAGCCGATCCAGCGCACGGCCAGCGGCAGCGTGTCCAGCGGGAAGAAGGTGCCGGAAAACAGGAAGAGCGGCATCACGATGAACCGCATGACCATGGCGAACTGGCCTTTGTCCTGCTTGATCGAGGCGGCGTAGGCCATCAGCGGCAGCCCGAAGGCCAGCCCGGCGAGCGTGGCGACGAGGATCGAGACCCAGCCCCAGCCGCTCGGTGACGCCCCGAACAACGCCACCACTATGAAGTAGATGGCGGACTGCAGCGCGAAGCGCACCGTAACGGCGATGATCTGCCCGAACGCGATCTGCTCCGGCGTCAGCGGCGAGGCGTGCGGCCCGTAGTAGATCCGGCGCCATTTGAACCCGTCCATCACCGGGAAGGTGAACTCGTTCGCGGCGGTCATCACGGCGGCCGAGATCAGCAGCGCCGGCGCGATAAAGGTCAGGTAGCTGACGCCGCCGAAGCCGGCCGCGCTGTTGGTGTCGACCAGTGTCGCCAGTCCCACGCCCATGGCGAAGAGGTAGGCGACGGGCTGCCCGACGCCGTACATCACGATGGTCCAGCCGTAGCTCTTCATCACCCGGAGCACGTGTTCGGCGAAGTACAGCGACCCGTAGCGCCGGGCGCGGGCGGCCGAGACCGCCGGGGAATGGGCTCTCAGTGCGGGGGCCGCCGGTGCGCCCGGTGCCGCGTCCGTCGTCGTGGTTCCCGCAGGTTGTTCCGGCCGGCCGGCTTGCCTAGTCAACGAGGCTCCGGCCGGTCAGCCGAAGGAAGACGTCCTCGAGCGAGGAACGTCGCACCAGCGACGTCACCGGGCGCAGCCCGCGCGCGGAGACCTCCTCGAGGGCGGCCTCGCCGTCGTGGGCGTAGATCAGGACGCGGTCCGGAAGGGTTTCGACCCGCTCACCGATGCCCTCGAGTTCGGCGGCAACCGTGGCGTTGCGCTCCGAGCCGAAGCGCAGCTCGAGGACCTCACGCGTGGAGTACTCGCGGATCAGGCTGGCGGGTGACCCCTCGGCCATGATTTTGCCCTTGTCCACCACGATCAGCCGGTCGCAGAGCTGCTCCGCCTCGTCCATGTAGTGGGTCGTGAGGATCAGCGTGACGCCCTGTTCCTTGAGCCGGAACAGCCGGTCCCAGAGGATGTGCCGGGCCTGCGGGTCCAGCCCGGTGGTGGGTTCGTCCAGCAGCAGGATCCGGGGTTCGTTGATCAGGGACCGTGCGATCGTGAGCCGGCGCTTCATGCCGCCGGAGAGGGCGTCCACCTTGGACTTCGCCTTGTCTGTGAGCTGCGCGAATTCCAGCAGCTCGTCGGCCTTGGGCCTGAGATAGCTCATCGGCAGGCCGAAGTAGCGGCCGTAGACCAGCAGGTTGTCCCTGACCTTGAGTTCCTCGTCGAGGTTGTCCTGCTGCGGGACCACGCCCAGGTGCGCGCGGACCTCCGGCCCGTTCCGGTCCGGGTCCAGGCCCATGATGCTCAGGTTCCCGGAGGTCCGCTGGGACACTCCGCCGATCATCTTCATCGTGGTGGACTTGCCGGCACCGTTGGGGCCGAGCAGGCCAAACGCCTCCCCGGCGGGCACGGAGAAGGAGATTCCGTCGACCGCGACAATGTCGCCGTAGCGCTTCGTCAGGTTCTCGGCAGTGATCACGTACTGCGGCGGGCCGGCTTCGGCGGGGCTGCTCATATGAGCGTCCTTGGGTGAGGATTCTTTGGAGACGAGTTCAGGCACCCGAATCACGGTAGTGGATACCGCCGGAGTATGAAAGGGTCTTTTCGTAAAAAATCCAGACGTTTGCCATTCCGTGATGTCCGGGGCTTAAACCGCTCAGGGCGCCGCCTCCGGAAAGGAGGGGCGCCCTGAGGTGCGGGACTTTTTCGGCTCCGGAACAGGCTCCCGGGCTAGACCGCTGCGGCGCCATCCGCCTCGGCCAGCTGGCGTTCCGCGGTTTCCACCACGTTGGCCAGCAGCATCGCGCGGGTCATCGGGCCCACTCCCCCGGGGTTCGGGGACAGCCAGGCGGCGACGTCGGCCGCTGCCGGCTCCACGTCTCCGGTGACCACAGCCTTGCCGGAGCCGTCGTCGACACGGCTGACGCCGACGTCGAGCACGATGGCGCCCGGCTTGAGGTCCGCCGCCTTGATCATGTGCGGCTGGCCGGCCGCGGCGATCACGACGTCGGCCTGCCGGAGTTCGGCGGGCAGGTCAACGGTGCCGGTGTGGGCGAGGATGACCGTGGCGTTGACGTCCTTGCGGGTGAGCAGCAGGCCCACCGGGCGGCCGATCGTGACCCCGCGGCCCACCACCAGCACCCGTTTCCCGTTGAGGCTGATGCCGTGCCGGGTCAGCAGCTCCACGCAGCCCTTCGGTGTGCAGGGCAGCGGGGACTTCATCGGTCCGCCGACGTTGGCCACGAGCCGGCCGAGGTTCATCGGGTGCAGGCCGTCGGCGTCCTTCTCGGGGTCCATGGCCTCCAGGATGACGTCCTGGTCAATGTGCTTGGGCAGCGGGAGCTGGACGATGTAGCCGGTGCATTCCGGGTTGTCGTTGAGCTCCCGGACCACGGCCAGGAGCTCCTCCTGGGTGGTGTCCTCCGGCAGGTCACGCCGGATCGACGTGATGCCCACCTCGGCGCAGTCCTTGTGCTTGCCGCCGACGTACCAGGTGCTGCCCGGGTCCGAGCCGACCAGGATGGTGCCCAGGCCCGGGACGATCCCGCGGGTCTTGAGCGCGGCGACGCGTTCGGTCAGTTCGGCCTTGATGGTTGCGGCGGTGGCCCGTCCGTCGAGGATCCGGGCGGAGTCAGCCGCGGGGGCGGTCTCAGCCGTGGGGGCGGTCTCTGCAGAAGTCATGGACTACCACTGCTCGTGCTGCGGGTACAGCGGGAAGTCAGCGGCGAGCTTGTCCACGCGGGACTGCAGCGTTTCGATGTCCGTGGCGGAGCCGGCCTTCAGCGCGGTCGCGATGATCTCGGCGACCTCGGTGAACTCCTCCGCGCCGAAGCCGCGGGTTGCCAGCGCCGGGGTGCCGATCCGCAGACCGGAGGTCACCATCGGCGGGCGCGGGTCGAACGGGACGGCGTTGCGGTTGACCGTGATGCCGACCGAGTGCAGGAGGTCTTCGGCCTGCTGGCCGTCGAGCTGGGAGTTGCGCAGGTCCACCAGGACCAGGTGCACATCGGTGCCGCCGGTGAGGACGGAGACGCCGGCGTCGGAGACGTCGGACTGGTTCAGCCGGTCCGCGATGATCCGGGCGCCTTCCAGGACGCGTTCCTGGCGTTCCTTGAATTCCTCCGTGCCGGCGATCTTGAAGGCAACCGCCTTGGCGGCAATGACGTGCATCAGCGGACCGCCCTGCTGGCCCGGGAAGACGTTGGAGTTGATCTTCTTGGCCCACTCCTGCTTGGCCAGGATCACCCCGGAGCGCGGGCCGGCGAGGGTCTTGTGCACGGTGGAGGTGACGACGTCGGAGTGCGGGACCGGGCTGGGGTGCAGTCCGGCGGCCACGAGGCCGGCGAAGTGCGCCATGTCCGTCCAGAGCAGCGCGCCAACCTCGTCGGCGATCGAACGGAAGGCGGCGAAGTCAAGGTGCCGCGGGTAGGCGGACCAGCCGGCGATGATGACCTGGGGCTTTTCAGCGATGGCCTGGGCGCGGAGCTTGTCCATGTCGATGCGGAAGTTGTCTTCCTCGACCTGGTACGCGGCAACCTGGTAGAGCTTGCCGGAGAAGTTGAGCTTCATGCCGTGGGTCAGGTGGCCGCCGTGGGCCAGGGACAGGCCTAGGATCTTGTCGCCCGGGGTGATCATCGCGGAGAGTGCCGCGGCGTTGGCCTGGGCGCCGGAGTGCGGCTGGACGTTGGCGTACTCGGCGCCGAAGAGTTCCTTGACCCGGTCGATCGCGAGCTGCTCGGCGATGTCGACGTATTCGCAGCCGCCGTAGTAGCGGCGGCCCGGGTAACCCTCGGCGTATTTGTTGGTCAGGACCGAGCCCTGGGCCTCCATCACGGCGCGGGGGGCGAAGTTTTCGGAGGCGATCATTTCCAGGGTGCCGCGCTGGCGGCCCAGCTCCTGGGCCAGGACGGCGGCGATTTCGGGGTCAAGCTCGGCCAGCGGCTGGTTGCTCACGGCGGCTGACGAAAGGCTAAGGGAGGTGGTCACGGGGAACTCCTGGCTAGGCGACGGGCACTGCTTAAGGTCAGGTTACCGGCTGGCCCGCGCGGCGTCCCTAAATTACGGCCCCGGAACGTGGGGACGTGGAAAGGGACCGGCACCCGTTTGCGGGGTGCCGCTGCGGGCCGGCAGCGGGGTGCTGCCAACCGGACAAACATGACCCTCGGCCCAGGCGTACGATCCGTGGTCTTCGTAGATGCCGCTCCCTGGTGGTTAGCCACCCAACGCCAGTTGCGACGGATCCAGACTACCCCAGGCCGGCGGCCGCGCCCCAGCCGGCGCCTACCCGCGGGTAGGCTGTCTGGGTGACTGACGACCAGCTGACAGCTTCCTATGTTCTGACCTTCTCCTGCCCGGACCGCCCCGGAATCGTGCACGCCGTCGCGGGCGCGCTGCTCGTCGCGGGCTGCAATATTACGGACTCGCAGCAGTACGGCAGCCAGAGCACCGGGACGTTCTTTATGCGCGTCGAGGCGACGACGGCGGCTTCCTCGCTCGCGCTTCGCACCGCCCTGGAGCCGGTGGCCCAGGCCTTCGGGATGCAGTGGACCCTCAACCCGGCGGGCCGGAAGGTGCGCACCCTGCTGATGGCCAGCACCTCAGCGCACTGCCTCAATGACCTGCTGTTCCTGCAGCGCTCCGGCACGCTGCCGATCGAGATCCCGGCGATTGTGTCCAACCACCGGGACCTGGCCGGCCTGGCCGAGTTCTACGGCATCCCCTTCCACCACATCCCGGTCACCCCGGCCACCAAGGCCCAGGCCGAGGATGAGCTCCGCGCGCTGATGGCCGAGCACGACATCGAGCTCACCGTCCTGGCCCGCTACATGCAGATCATTTCCAACGGGCTGTGCCAGGAGCTGACCGGCAAGGCCATCAACATCCACCACTCGTTCCTCCCGTCCTTCAAGGGCGCCAAGCCCTACCACCAGGCCCACGCCCGCGGCGTGAAGCTGATCGGCGCGACCGCGCACTACGTGACGGCGGCGCTGGACGAGGGGCCGATCATCGAGCAGGAAGTCATCCGGGTGGACCACCGGCGCACCGCCGAGCAGTTCGTCCAGATGGGACGCGACGTCGAGGGCCGCACCCTGGCCCAGGCAGTCCAGTGGCATGCCGAGCACCGCGTACTGCTGGACGGCAACCGCACGGTTGTATTCAACTGACACCGGTTGTATTCAACTGACGCCGGGCATTGAATAGAGGTATGGCACTTTCCGGAGAAGACCCGCTGACCGAGTTCGTGGCCCTGCTCAAGTCCGAAGGCCGCAAGGGGGTGCTGGGCCTTGACTGCGGCCCGGGCACGGACGGACTGCGCTTTGTCCAGGCCGGAATCCATTTCACCGGGGTGGACCCCTCCGAGGACCACATCCACGCCGCACGGGCCCGGGGCCTGGAAGCCTCGGTCGCTGCTGCCGGTTCGCTGCCGTTCGCCGACGCGACGTTCCCGTCCGTGTGGGCCATCGACGCCCTGACCGGACTGCCGCCGGAGGAATGGGACGACGTCGTCCGCGAACTCGGCAGGGTCGCGGCGCCCGGCGCCCCGATCGCCGTCGTACTGCCCGAACAGGACGCACCCGAACCCACCGGCTTCACTGTGTTCCGCTCCCCCGGCTGACCCAACCGAATCCCAGCAGGGGCCCTTTTGGGCGCTCAAAACGGCCCCTGCTGCGAGTCGGATGGGCAGGGAATGTGTCCTAGGCTGGGGGCATGGCTCCCATTTATGCTTTCGCCGGCGACACCCCGGCTGTCCACGAATCCGCCTTCATCGCACCGACCGCTTCGGTGATTGGCAAGGCAACGCTCGCCGAGAACTCCAGCGCCTTCTACGGGGTCTCCGTCCGGGCCGACACGGCGGCGATCACCGTCGGCGCCGGCACCAATCTGCAGGACAACGTGGTGCTGCACGCGGACCCGGGTTTTCCCTGCACGGTCGGCGCCCGGGTCAGCGTCGGCCACAGCGCCGTCGTGCACGGCTGCACGGTCGAGGATGACTGCCTGATCGGCATGAGCGCCACCATCCTCAACGGCGCGGTGATCGGCGCCGGCTCGCTCATCGCCGCCGGCGCCGTGGTGCTGGAAGGAACAGTGGTCCCGCCGCGCTCGCTCGTCGCCGGGGTGCCGGCCAAGGTCCGCCGCGAACTCAGCGACGAGGAGTTCGCCGGCGTCCAGCAGAATGCGGCGCACTATCAGGATCTGGCCCGAGCCCACCGCGAACTTCACGGCTGAGAAGCTAGTCCAGGGCGATCGGGCCCAGCTCGTCCAGCACATCGCCCGGGCCCGGGTTCCCCTCGGCCGATGACCCGCCAAGGTGGTTGACGACCCCCCAGACCGCGTTTAGCCCGGTGGTAACCGCACCTTCGGCCCATCCCGCGGTGAAGGATACGTCGTCGCCGGCCAGGAAGATGCCGCGCTGCCGGTCCGGGAGTTTGTCCTGCTTGAAGTGGCTGAAGAGCCGCTGCTGGTAGCGGTAGTGCCCCGGCAGGTTGGCCTTGAAGGCCCCCATGAAGTTGGGGTCCGCCTCCCACGAGACGGTGATGGGCTGGCCGACGATGTGGCTGGCGATGTCCACGTCCGGGTAGATCTGCGCGAGCGAGTGCAGCATGAGCTCCACCCGCTGGTCCGCGTCCAGGGACAGCCATTTCAGCGCGTCATCATTCCAGGTGTAGGACAGCAGGATCACCGCGGGCTTGTCCGGACCGTTGTCCAGGAGGTACGTGGCACGGTTCAACCGGTCCGTCAGCGTCATGGACATGACCTCGCGGCCCGTCCGGGGATCGAGGTCCTTCCAGAAGGGCCGGTCGACCATCACAAAGGTCTTGGACGACTGCATGTAATGCGAACGCTCGATCGCTGTCCACAGTTCGGCCGGGAACAAGGTTTCTTCGGTGTGGATCCGCGTCGACAGGAGCCACGACTGGCACGTCGTCACGACGGCGGGATAGGCAGCTTCGCGGCCCCACCGTTCCCGGATGCGGAAGTCGCTGCTGCCGTCCCGGGCGATCCTGTCCACAGCGCCCCGCGGCGCACCGGCGTGCAGCGACGCCAGCGACGTTCCGTCGGGCCAGTGGACCATGCCCGACGGCGCGTGCTGCCAGAGCGCTTCCGGGAGCCGTTGCGCTCCGCCTTCAATGAGCCGGTGCGCGTCGTCGGCGTCGGTGTAGACCACCCGCAGGATCTCGAGGATGGAGTTGGGGAAGTCCGTATCCCAGCCACCCGTGCCGAAGCCCACTTGACCGAACGCCTCGCGGTGGGCGAAGCCGGCCTGCTTGAACGAGTCGCTTCCTGCGATGAATCCGTAGAAGGTCTGTTCATCCAGGAGAGGAAGGAGCCCGTTCCACAGCTCCTTGATCCGGGCGGTATCCCGGGCGCGGATGGCGTCTTGCATCTCGGTGAACTTGGCGCCGTCGTTGACGGCAGCCTTCCATGCCTCCGCGACTTCCAGGAAAAACGGCGGGAGGTCCGCCGGGGTGCGGGCGTAATATTTCTGCCCGGCAAGCTCGATCACCGTGCTGGAGGTCGACGCCGCCAGCGGGTTGGGGAACTCCGCGGTCGCCAGCCCGAGCATCTCGACGTAGTGGTAAAACGCCTTGCCCGAGACCGGGAAACGCATCCCGCCGAGGTCGGCGACCACGCCGGCGGCGGAGGGGAAGCTTGCGGTCCGCAGCCGGCCGCCGATCTGGTCCGCTTCGTAAATGACCGGGCGGAGGCCCAGTTTCATCAGCTCGTAGGCCGCAACCAGCCCGGAGAGCCCGGCACCGACGACGGCGACCTCCGTCCCGTGCAGTTCGGGCGGTACCGCCCCCAGACCGTCGGCGTGGGCCAGGTAATGGTCGTAGCTGAACGGGAAATCCGGATTCAGCATGGTGATGGGCGCCCCGGCGCCGGAGTCCGGCGTCGTCGGTCCGGGGGCCGGGAGTTCTGTGGCGGTTGTCATGAGTGGTGTGCCTTCATCGGTTCGGGGCTCGAAGTGGTGTCGGAGGGGGCTGCGGCGGACAGTTCACGGTATTCCTCATGGCTGAGCGCCGCTACCCGGGAGTTCCTGCGGCCATAGCCGAAGTAGACGGCCAGGCCCAGCAGCATCCACAGCCCGAAGACCACCCACGTGTCGGCGCCAAGGTTGAGCATGAGATAGCCGCACATGGCGGCGCCGAGAAGGGGTGTCAGCGGAAACAGCGGGACGCGGAAGCTGCGTTTGAGTTCCGGCCGGCTGCGCCGCAGGTAGATCACGGCGATGTTGACCAGGGCGAAGGCGAACAGGGTGCCGATGCTGGTGGCGTCGGCGAGCGCGCCGAGCGGGACCAGGCCGGCGGTGAGTGCGACCACAATGCCGACAATCAGGGTCCCGGCAACCGGGGTGCCGGTGCGGGGCGAGACACGGCCGAAGATCCTGGGGACCATTCCGTCCCGTGCCATGGAGAGCAGGATGCGGGTCTGGCCGTAGAGGACAGTCAGCACGATGCTGGCGATGGCCAGCACGGCGCCGACGGCGAACACCAGTGCAATCCAAGGCTGTCCTGTCGTTTCCTCCAGGATCTTCACGAGGGCGGCTTCGGTACCGTCGAACCATCCCCACGGGCGAGCACCGATCGCTGCGACGGCGACGAGCACGTAGATGGTGGTGACGATCAGCATCGAGAGCAGGATGGCCCGGGGCAGGTCGCGCTTCGGATTGCGGGCCTCCTCGCCTGCTGTGGAGGCTGCGTCGAATCCGATGTAGGAGAAGAACACCCGGGAGGCGGCCGCCGAGACGCCGGCTGCGCCCATCGGCATCAGCGGCTCGAAGTGTGCGGCGGTGAAGGCGGTGAAAGCCACGGCGCAGAAGAACAGCAGGATGCCGACCTTGACCAGCACAATGGCGGTGTTGATTCCGGCGCTTTCCTTGGCGCCGCGGACAAGCAGCGCCATGGCCAGGACCACGATCACGATTGCCGGCGCGTTCAGCACGCCGCCGTCTCCGGGGGGCTGCGAAATGGCGTCCGGAAGTTCCAGGCCGAAGACGGCGAGCGCTTCGTTGACGTACTGGCCGGCGCCGACGGCGACGGCGGCCACCGACACGGCATATTCCAGCACCAGGCACCAGCCGCAGATCCAGGCCATGCCTTCGCCCATGGTCGCGTACGTGTAGGAGTAGCTCGATCCTGCCGCCGGCACCAGCCCGGCCATTTCGGCGTAAGAAACAGCGGAGAGCAGTGCAGCGAGGCCGGCGATTGCGAAGGAGATCCAGATCGCCGGTCCGGCCAGCGGCACGGATTCGCCAAGGATCACGAGGATGCCGGTGCCGAGGGTGGCGCCCACACTGATCATCGTCAGTTGCAGCACACCGAAGCTGCGGACCAGCCGCGTGCCGCCGTGGCCCGTTTCAGCTTCGCTGACGAGCTGTCCGATCGGCTTGCGGCGAAGCAGTTGCGCCGTCAGGCCGGGACGGTCCGTGGTGGCCGGTGGCCGTTCCCCAATCAGAGTTGGCACAGTCATCGTTGACGTCCGTTCTTCAGTAGTGTCATTTTCCCCGCGCCCAGCCTAGGCTTGTGAGCCAGCTCTCATGGTTGTGCAAAATGACCTATAGTCTTCAGCCATGAGACTTAATGCACTGAGGCCCCCGGTTCTGGAGTGCCGTGGCAACCATGGCTGCTGACGACGCCGAACGGCTGGGGTTCGTCACCCTGGCGCAGTTCCTGCGCCAGCTGCCGCCGGAACTGGCGGTCCTTCACGACGGCGGCAACGGGGCTGAGCGGCTGCGCTGGGTGGAGCCGAGCGAACTGGAGGATCCCACCCCGTACCTGCTCGACGGCGAGTTCCTGCTCACGGCCGGCCTCCCGTTCCTGGGACCGGGCGGGGACAAGGAGTTCGCGGACGCCTATGTGAAGCGGCTCGTCGCAGCGCGGGTCTCCGCGCTGGGCTTCGGGCTGGAACCCTACTTCGACGCAGTGCCGGAATCCGTGGTCCTGGCCTGCCGGCGGCACAACCTGACCCTCGTAGCCGTCCCGGATACCGTCCCCTTCGCCGCAGTCGGCCTGGCGTTCTCCCAACTGCTGGAATCGGACAATGCCACGACATTCCGGCAACTCGCGGACACGAACAGGCAGCTGATGCGCGCAGTGCTGTCGGCGCGGCCGGAATACGAACTCCTGGCCGCCCTCGCGCAGCGGGTTCCGGTCTGGGCGGTGCTCGTGGGTGCCGACGGACGGCTGCGTGCCCGCGGAACCGCCGGGGCCCCGGGGGAACACGCAACGCCGGGCGTGGACCTGGCAACACTGCAGCCCCTGCTGGCCAGGCTGCTCTCGGGCAGCGGTCCCCGCGTGGAAATGGACTCGTTCAGCACGGCAGGTTCGGCACTGGTTTTCGGATATCCCCTGCGCAGCACCCGGGACGCCAACCTCGGCGCCCTGATCCTCGGGACCGATGCCCCGCTGACGCCGGCACAGAACAGCGTCGTCTCCACCGCTGTCGGACTGCTGGAGCTGCTGGTGCGGCAGCGTACCAGCGGTTCACTGGCGCCCAGCCAGCTCGCCACCGCACTGTTGCTGCATCCGGAAAGCCTGGTGTCGGGGGGCACCCGTCATCTCAACGGACTCAAGGACCTGCTGGCGCAGAGCGTTTCCTCCACCCGGTCCGGGCAGCTGCGCGTGCTCCTGGGCATCCGCCCGGACGCTGCCGGGACTCCCGCCGGCCCTGCCGGCACCACCGGCCCTGCAGGCACCACTGCGCCGGCGGGCACCGCGCATGCCGGCACCACCGCCCCGGGCCGCGCCGGCCGCTCGGGCGACAGTCCCGTCCGGGAGCTGCTGGAGTGGCGCCGGATGTTTGATACCAAGCTGGTGGAGATCACCGATGACGGATTTGCCGCCATCACCCGGCTGAAGGTCGACGACGCCGTGCTGGCCGGCGTTGAACGGCTCGGCTGGCGCCTGGTCATCGGGAGCCCCACCGAACTCTCCGGCCTGGCGGAGGCCTACCAGCGGGCCTGGTCCCTACGCGGCCGCGTTGTGACCACGGGGCGCAGCGTCCGGGTTGATGAGGTGACGTGGTCCGTTGCCGGGCTGCTCGGCAAGGACGCGGGCGCCATGCTGGCAGCCCGGCTGCTGGCCCCCGTCCTGGCACTGGAGCCGGAGCGGCGGGATGACCTGCTCGGCATCCTCCGCGCCTGGCTCGCCGAGAACGGCAGCTGGGATGCAACGGCCAAGTCCACGGGCCTTCACCGCAACAGCATCCGCCGGCAGATCGGCATCCTCGCGGAGCTGCTGGAGCTTGATCTCAACCAGGCGCAGGCCCGGGCGGAGCTCTGGATTGCCTTGCAGTACACGGACGAGCTGCCCGGGATGCGGGCGCCGGAGACGGCTTCCCCGGATTCCGGCACCCTCATGCCTGTTCAGCTGCCCATTCAGCTGCCCCAGGAGCGGTAGACCTCGGGCCGGAGATCGTCAAGATAGGCCACTGCGTGCCCGGCCAGCCCGGGCCCGGGCAGCTCGGCGAACAACAGCTCGGGCCCGGGTCCGGCCGAGGCCAGGAGGCCGCCATCCGGAGCCGCCACGACGCTGCCGCCCAGGAAGTCGCAGCCGTCCTCGGTCCCGGAGTGGTTGGCGTAGGCCACCGTTAGGTGGTTCTCCAGCGCCCGCGCCCTGATCAGCACCTGAGGCACGGCCTCAAACCCCTCGCCGAGGGCGGTCGGGACGAGCAGCAGTTCAGCGCCGCGCAGCGCGGCGGCGCGGACCGACTCGGGAAACTCCACGTCGTAGCAGATCACCATGGACGTCCTGACCCCGTGAAAGTCCACGACGCCGGGGCTGGCCCCGGCCGGGACAAACGCCTGGCGTTCCTCCGGGCCGAAGAGGTGGACCTTGGCGTAGCTGAGGAGCTCGTCCCCGTTCTCGTCGACGAGGGTGGCCGTAATCTGCCACTCTCCTGCTGCGGTGACGGCGGGGAGGCTGTAGACCAGCGCGATGCCGTTCGTGCGGGCAATATCCGCCAGGGCCTGCCGGATCGTGGCCAGCGCCGCCGGGTCCAGCTCCGCCCGCAGCCGGAGAGGCGCATACCCCACCGGAAAAAGCTCAGGAGTGAGGAGCAGCTGGGCACCGGCCGAAGCGGCCGTGGCAGCGGCGGCATCCACCGCACCGCAATTGGCATCGATGTCCAGCACGGCGGCGTTCGCCTGCATCAGGGCCAGTAGCACCATTACCACCTCAGCATCCCGGGGCCCGACCTTGGCGGCGGACTCTCGCCCCTCCAGCGTAGCGACGCGGGACAAACGCCGTCCCGGTGCATTTCCGCCCGGCCGCGGCGGCAGCAGGGCGGAATGCCCCGCCCACCCCCCGCGGACTCACCCACGGACCCGACTGCCGGGCCCTCGAGGGGCCCGCGCAGGGCCCGGCCGCGGACTTCTCCACCCACCTTGCGTTAACTTCTTGACTACAACACGCGAATGCGGCAATCTTCATTGCATGCCCTCACCAACGCGCTCAACGAGGAGCCGAACCAAAAACCCCGGATCCCAATCCGCCCTCCGGCACCTGAACCAGCAGCGGATCATTGAGTGCCTGCTCGCCGGGCCCTCCACGCAGGCGGAACTGGCCCGGCAGACCGGCCTCTCCACGGCCACCGTCTCGAACATCGTCAAGATCATGCAGGACGCCGGACTGGCGTCCACCGAACCGATCACCAGCTCCGGCCGGCGGGCGCTGAACGTCCGGCTCAACAGCAACGGGGCCGTCGCAGTCGGCATCGACTTCGGCCGCCGGCACCTCCGCGTCGTCCTTGCCTCACTGAGCTACCACGTGATCGCCGAGGATTCCGTCCTACTCCCCCTGGGCCACCACGCCGAGGAGGGGATCAGCGCAGCCGTCGGGCTGCTGGAGCGGATCCTGGCCAGCAGCGGTGTGGAACGAAGCGCCGTCGTCGGAGCCGGCGTCGGCATCCCGGGCCCCATCGACCGCCGCACAGGGACGGTGGCGCAGGGCGCCATCCTGCCCGAATGGGTGGGCATCAACATCCTGCAGCGCCTCGAGGAGGCTCTGGATCTCCCGGTCTTCCTCGACAACGACGCGAACCTGGGCGCCCTGTCGGAAGTGACCTGGGGGCCCCACACCGGCATCAGCAACCTGATGTTCCTCAAGATCGGATCCGGCATCGGCGCGGGCCTGATCCTGAACGGGGCGCCCTACTACGGCCACGTCGGAATCACCGGCGAAATCGGCCATGCGACCATCCACGAGCACGGCCTGGTCTGCCGCTGCGGGAACCGCGGCTGCCTGGAAACCATCGCCTCCACGACCACCATGATCGAACTCCTGAGCCGCGGCGAGGACAAGCCGCTCGCCCCGGAGGACATCGTCCGCAAGGCCCTCGCCCGGGACTCGGCGACCCTGCGTGTCGTGGACGACGCCGGGCTCGCCGTCGGCCGCGCGCTGGGCAATGTGGCCAACCTGATCAACCCGGAAGTGATCGTGGTCGGCGGCCCGCTGGCGGGCCTCGGCGACCTGCTGCTGGACCCGATCCGGCGGGGCCTGATCCGGCACGCCGTGCCGGTGATCGGTGAGACGACGACCCTGACGATGTCCTCCCTCGGCGACCGCGCCGAGTCCCTCGGCGCGACTGCCCTGGTGTTCCAGCACGCCGGAATCCGGCGGAACTGAGCTTTTCGTTATCTGGCCGTTGCGTTAAAGACTTGACGACAACGCTGTGATCAAGTTTACTTTTCCATCAGACGGCCCTGCGGTTTGCAGGGGCGGACAACGAAGTCATGCATTGGAGGCGTAAGGGCAAATGACGTCCCTCAACACGCACAGCGATCCGATAATTCTCGAGATGCGCTCCATCACCAAAGAGTTTCCCGGCGTTAAAGCCTTGTCCGAGGTAAACCTGCGGGTAAAGGCCGGCGAGATCCACGCCATTTGCGGGGAGAACGGCGCCGGCAAGTCCACCCTCATGAAGGTGCTCTCCGGGGTTTACCCCTTCGGCACCTACGACGGGGACATCGTCTACCAGACCGAAGTCCAGCAGTTCAAGGACATCCGGGCCAGCGAGCACGCCGGCATCGTGATCATCCACCAGGAACTCGCGCTGATCCCCGAGCTGTCCATCATGGAAAACATCTTCCTGGGCAACGAGCCCACCAAACGCGGGGTGATCGACTGGGCCGAAGCGCGGATCCGTTCCACCGAGCTGCTGGCCAGGGTCGGGCTCCGCGAGGACCCGGAAACCCCGATCAAGGAAATCGGCGTCGGCAAGCAGCAGCTCGTCGAAATCGCCAAGGCGCTGAACAAGTCGGTGAAACTGCTCATCCTCGACGAGCCCACCGCGGCGCTCAACGAATCAGACTCCCAGCATCTGCTGGACCTGATGCTGGGCCTGAAGGGCAAGGGCATCACCTCGATCATCATTTCGCACAAGCTGAACGAGATCGAGCAGATCGCGGACTCCATCACCATCATCCGGGACGGCAAGTCGATCGAGACGCTGGACGTCAGGGCCGACGGCGTCGACGAGGACCGCATTATCAAGGGCATGGTGGGCCGGACCCTGGAGTCCCGCTTCCCGGACCACGAGCCGAAGATCGGCGAGGTCTTCTTCGAGGTCAAGAACTGGAACGTGGGCCACCCGCAGATCCAGGACCGCCTGGTCTGCAAGAACTCCAGCTTCTTCGTCCGGCGCGGTGAGATCGTCGGCTTTGCCGGGCTGATGGGCGCGGGCCGGACCGAGCTGGCCCGTTCCATCTTCGGCCGGTCCTACGGCCGGTTCCTCTCCGGGCAGCTCTACCTGGACGGCAAGGAGATCGAGCTTAAGAACGTCAAGCACGCCATCGACGCCGGACTGGGCTACGTCACTGAGGACCGAAAGTCCCTGGGGCTGAACCTACTGGACGACATCAAGGCGACCACGGTCTCGGCGAACCTCCGCAAAGTCAGCAAACACAACGTGATTGACGCGAACAAGGTCTTCACCGTCGCCGAGCAGTACCGCAAGTCCCTGCGGACCAAGGCGCCGTCCGTGGAGGAGGGAGTCGCCAAACTCTCCGGCGGCAACCAGCAGAAGGTGGTGCTGGCGAAGTGGATGTTCACCGAGCCGGAGCTGCTGATCCTGGACGAACCGACCCGCGGGATCGACGTCGGCGCCAAGTACGAGATTTACGGCATCATCCAGCAGCTGGCCAACCAGGGCAAGGGCGTCATCGTCATCTCCTCGGAGCTGCCGGAGCTGCTGGGCCTGTCAGACCGCATATACACCATTTTCGAAGGCGCCATCACCGGCGTGCTGAACAAGGACGAGGCAAGCCAGGAAAGCCTCATGAAACTCATGACCTCCGCACGCAAGTCAGCCTGACCCGCTGTGGCCAACTGCTCCGAACACTCCGAACACTCCGGAAACAAGGACTGAAACAATGAACGCGCTCAAGAAGCTCTTTGGCGGCAACACCCGCCAATTCGGCATGATCTTCGCCCTCGTGGCCCTGATCGTCTTCTTCCAGATTGCAACCGATGGCCGCACGCTCACCCCGGGCAACGTCATCAACCTCTTCAACGGCAACTCCTACATCCTGATCCTTGCCATCGGCATGGTCCTGGTGATCATCGCCGGGCACATCGACCTCTCGGTCGGCTCGGTGGCGGCGTTCGTAGGCGTCTGCGTGGCCCTCTTCATCCGGGACTGGGGCATCCCCTGGTACCTGGGCGTCCTGCTGGGGCTGCTGCTGGGCGTGCTGATCGGCGCCTGGCAGGGCTTCTGGACGGCCTATGTCGGCATCCCGGCGTTCATTGTCACGCTGGCCGGCATGCTGATCTTCCGCGGCGCCAACCAGTACGTCGGCCACTCCAACACCATCCCGGTGCCCACGGACTTCCAGAAGATCGGCTCCGGCTACCTGCCCGAGATCGGACCCCCCACCGGCTACAACAACCTGACCCTGCTGCTGGGCCTGCTCGGCGCCGGCTTTGTGATCTACAGTGAAATCCGGTCCCGCCGCAACGCCAAGGCCCTCGGCGCCGAAGTGCCCGAAGCCTGGGTCAGCATCACCAAGCTGGTCCTGATCTGCGGCGCCATCCTCTACGCCACCTACCTCTTCGCCACCGGCCGGCCGGGCACGTCGTTCCCGATCCCGGGCCTGATCCTGGCGGCCCTCGTGCTCATCTACGGCTTCGTCTCCTCCAAGACGATCATCGGCCGCCACATCTACGCGGTCGGCGGCAACCGTCACGCCGCGGAGCTCTCCGGTGTCCAGTCCAAGAAGGTCAACTTCCTGGTCATGATGAACATGTCCGTCCTCGCCGGCCTCGCCGGCATGATCTTCGTCGGCCGCTCCACCGCGTCCGGGCCGTTCGACGGCGTCGGCTGGGAACTGGACGCCATCGCGGCCGTGTTCATCGGCGGCGCCGCGGTGACCGGCGGCGTCGGCACCGTGATCGGCTCGATCGTCGGCGGTCTGGTGATGGCCGTGCTCAACAACGGCCTGCAGCTCCTCGGCGTCGGCGCCGACCTGACCCAGATCATCAAGGGCCTCGTGCTCCTGATCGCCGTCGCCTTCGACGTCTACAACAAGTCCCAGGGCAAGAAATCCATCATCGGACTGATGTTCAAGAACTTCGGCCGGAACAACGAGCTCAAGCCCGACGAGACCACCTCCACCAAAGAGGTCATCTCCAAGGGTGCCTAGTCCGGTCCCTGATCCGCTCCCCTGTACCCATTTCACGATTCTCCGTACACCATCTAAAGAAAGCGAACCAAGCAATGCGACTGATAGGTAAAGCAGGAAAGGCAGCGGCAATCGCTGCAATCGCGGCACTGGCGCTGACGGCCTGCGGCCGCAGCGACACCGGGACCACCGGAGGTTCCACCGGCGGCGGCGAAGCATTCCCGAAAGACTCCATGATCGGCGTCGCACTCCCCCAGAAGACGTCCGAAAACTGGGTCCTGGCGGAGAAGCTCTTCAACGACGGCCTCAAGAGCGCCGGCTTCAAGCCGGACGTGCAGTTCGCCAACGGCGGCGTTTCGGAACAGCAGAACCAGATCAGCGCCATGATCACCAAGGGCGCCAAGGTCATCATCGTCGGAGCCATCGACGGCGCGCAGCTGGGCACCCAGCTCCAGCAGGCCAAGGACTCGGGCGCCACGATCATCGCGTATGACCGTCTGCTGCTGAACACCGCCAACGTCGACTACTACGTCGCCTACGACAACTTCAAGGTTGGTGTCCTCCAGGGCCAGGCACTGCTGGACGGAATGAAGGCCAAGAAGGCCACCGGCCCGTACAACATCGAACTGTTCGCCGGTTCCCCCGATGACGCCAACGCCAAGGTCTTCTTCAACGGCGCCATGAGCATCCTCAAGCCGAAAATCGACGACGGCACCCTCAAGGTGCTCTCCGGCCAGACGACCTTCGAGCAGGCCGTTACCCAGGGCTGGAAGGCAGAGAACGCCCAGCGTCGTGCTGACACGCTGCTGACCGGCAGCTACGGCAGCGAGACGCTTGACGGTGTGCTGTCCCCGAATGACACCCTGGCCCGTGCAGTCCTGACCTCGGTCAAGGCCGCCGGCAAGCCGCTTCCGGTGATCACCGGGCAGGACTCCGAAGTGGAGTCCGTGAAGTCCATCCTTGCCGGTGAGCAGTACTCCACCATCAACAAGGACACCAGCAAGCTTGTCGAGCACGCAATCACCATGGTCAAGGACCTCCAGGCAGGCAAGAAGCCTGAGGTCAATGATGACAAGTCCTACAACAACACGGTCAAGGTTGTTCCGGCGTACCTGCTGGAACCGGTCATTGTGACAAAGGAAAACGTCAAGACGGCCTACGTCAACGACCCGGTCCTCGGACCGCTCACGAAGTAGTTCCTGTTTAGACAGCACCCGAAGAGCCCCGGTTCCGCCTCACGGCGGGCCGGGGCTTTTTGCTGCCCGCGTCCAGGGCTCGGGGCGCGAGCCCTTTCACAGCGGATCCATAGCTCCGGGCTGCGATCCGCACAGCGGCCCGTACCAGTCTGGGTTCAGCCGCCGGCCATTCCGGCCGGCCTGAAATCCCCTAGGAGTCACGTGAGCGTCCTTGCCCGGAGTATAGGCAACGCCTTTAGAAACAAGGTCCGAACAGCGGCCGTGGTGGCCGTGCTGGCGGTTGCCATCGGCCTCGCGCTGGCCATGCTGGTGGCCAACCAGGCTGTCGCCGGGAAAGTCGCGGAACTGAACGCCTCGGTGGGCACCGTGCTCACCGTCAATCCCGCCGGCGGGCAGGGCTTCGAGGGCGGCGGCGAGCCGCTGACCGCTGACCAGGCCGCGACGGCGGCTGCCGTGCCCAACGTGAGCACCGTCGTCGGCACCAAGGCGCTCCGACTGCGCAACGCCGACGCCGCCGCCCAGACCGGAACGGGCGGCCAGGGAGGACCAGGCGGCCAGGGACGTCCAGACAACCAGTCCGCCACCACCGTGACCACCAGCCTCACGGCCGCCGTCGACGCCGGCACGCTCGGCACCCGCAACCAGGCCGCGGAGGGCAGCACGGGAACCTCCGGCACATCCGGAACCGCCGCCGCGGTGCCGGCGTTCTCCGTGCCGATCACGGCGACTGGTATTGGCGCCGAAGTTGACGCCACCGGCAAGGCACTGGAACTGACCGAAGGCACCGGCCTGGGCGACTACACGGCGGCCTCCACCGGCGCCCTGCTGGGCACCACGCTGGCCGAAAAGAACGGCCTCACCGTCGGCTCGACATTCACCATCAATAGCCAGGACCTCACCGTGGCCGGCCTGTTCGACGCCGGAACCTCCTTCGGCAACAACGCCCTCTACCTGACGCTCCCGGCGGCCCAGACACTCGCGGCACTCCCCGGCGAACTGTCCACCATGATCGTCACCGTCAATTCCATGGAGAACGTCGACGCCGCCAAGACGGCGCTGCAGGACGCGCTCGGCACCGGCAGCGCAGATGTCAGCCAGGGCCAGCGGAACCTTGAAACCGCGGTCAGCTCGCTCGGCAGCGTCAAGAACATCTCCTTCATCGCCTTCGTGGCGGCCCTGTCCACCGCAGGCCTGATCATCCTGCTGATCATGGTCATGCTGGTCCGCGAACGCCGCCGGGAAATCGGTGTGCTGAAGGCAATCGGCGCCCCGAACCGCACCATCGGCCTGCAGTTCGTGCTGGAGGCGCTGGTCCTCGTGGCCCTGGGCAGTGTGGTGGGTGCCGCCGCCGCGTCCTTCGCCAGCGGCGGCATCGCGTCCGCGCTGATCAGCTCCAACACCACCGCTGCCTCCGCCACGACGGTTGCCGGCCAGCGCGGCGGCCCGGGCGGCATGCCCGGCGGATTGCCCGGCGGCGATCCGGGCAACCCCCTCGGCGGGGCCAGCCAGCTGCTGACGTCCGTGACCGCGAGCGCCTCCCCCGGCGTCATCGCCGCCGGAATCGCCGCGGTGTTTGGCGTCGCCATCGTCGGGGCGCTCGTTCCCGCGCTGCTGACCGCCCGCATCCGTCCCATCGAAGTCCTCCGAGGAGAGTAGCCATGATCGAAGTCAAGAACCTGGTCCGCACGTTTAAGTCCGGCGACCGCACCATCAAGCCGGTCAACGATGTCAGCTTCGAGCTTGAGCAGGGCACCCTGGCCTCGATAGTGGGCAAGAGCGGCAGCGGCAAAAGCACCCTCCTTTCCCTGCTTGGCGCCCTGGACAAGCCCACCAGCGGCGACGTCCTCGTCAACGGCGTGAGCCTGGCCGGGATGCCGGACGGCAAGCTCACCGAGTACCGCCGGCGGGACATCGGTTTCGTGTTTCAACAGTTCAACCTGATCCCCAACCTGTCCGCGCTGGACAACGTCATGCTGCCGATGGAGTTTGCCGGGATCCGGAAAGCGGCCCGGTCCGAGCGTGCCCGGGCGTTGCTGGAGCAGGTGCAGCTCGAACCGGACAAGCATGGGCGGCGCATCAACCGGCTCTCCGGCGGCGAGCAGCAGCGCGTGGCGATCGCCCGCGCACTGGCCAACTCCCCCAAGCTGATCCTCGCGGACGAGCCCACCGGCAACCTGGACGAACAGACCGGCGAGCACATCATCGAGCTCCTCAGTTCGCTGAGCCGGGACCACAACACCACCATCCTCGTCGTCACCCATGACCGCTCGCTGGCCAACAAAACCGACCGGCGGTTCCGGCTGCAGCAGGGCCGGCTGACGGAGGAGGCTGCGCGCGTCCGGGTCCCGGCAGGGTCCTCCGCCTAGCGGATCGCGCCACAGACCGCCGCGGAAGCCGGGGGTCCCCGCCCCCGGCTTCTAGCGGCCCAAACCCCGACGCCCGAAGCCCTACTCGCGAACCCCCAAATCCCGAAGCCCGCCAAGTATCCGGCGTGCACATCCGGGTCACGACCGGCCCGGGTGAGAGGATGACACCATGACCGCACACATCGCCGCGCCGTGGTTGTCCAGCCAGCCGGACCCCGATCCCCGCACTGCCACCGGCGCCAGGCTGCGCTGGGGCGTCATCGCCACGGGAAGCATTGCCGCCTCCGTGACCCGCGATCTGGAACTCCTCGCCGACGCCGAACTGTACGCGGTCAGTTCGCGCAGCCAGGCGGCGGCGGATGCCTTCGCCGCCGATTTCGGTTTCGCCCGGGCCTACGGGGACCAGAACGGGGAGACCGGCTATCAGCGGCTGCTCGCCAACGACGCGGTCGACGTCGTATACGTTGCCACCCCACATGCCCACCACCATGAGATTGCCCTGGCGGCGCTGAACGCGGGCAAGCACGTGCTGTGTGAAAAGTCGTTCACCATCAATGCGCGGGAAGCCTCCGAACTGGTGTCCGTGGCGCGGGCCAACGGACTGTTCCTGATGGAGGCCATGTGGAGCCGCTTCCTGCCCAGCATGCAGCGCGCCTTCCAGATCGCCGCCTCCGGCGAAATTGGGGAGGTCAAGTGGGTGGGGGCGGACCTCGGCTTCCCGGCCCCGTATTCGCCCGCCTCGCGCCTCTGGGCACCCAAAGACGGCGGCGGCGCCCTGCTGGACATCACCGTGTACCCGCTGCTCTGGGCCCTGGGCACCCTGGGCTTTCCACAGACCGTCAGTGCCACCGGCTGGCTGAACGACGACGGCGTCGACGCCCAGAACGCGCTTACCCTCGGCTACCACCACGGCGCCCAGGCGCAGCTGACGTCGTCCCTGCTGGCGCACGGCCCGCGGACCGCCAGCGTGGCCGGCAGCGAAGGGTTCCTGCAGTCCATCGGCTCGATCAACAACCCCAAGGAACTCCTGGTCCGGGTCGGCTTCGACGATCCCCGCAGCGAGACGTTCGACGTCGTGGGACGGGGCTACAGCTACGAACTGCGCGAGGTGACCCGCTGCATCCAGCACGGGCTTACGGAAAGCCCCGTAATGCCGCTCGAGGACTCCCTGAACACCATGCGGCTGTTCGACGGCGTGCGGGCCCAGCTCGGAGTGAGCTACCCAAACGACGCCCGTTAGACGCGGTTTTGCGCGGTTAAACCGGGCAAAGTTTACTTTGTGCTCTGGACTCACCCCGGCGCCCGGACTTACCCTAGAGGCAACCACCGGACTTTCGGGGAAATGGGGTGTGCGCATGGACCCAGCATCAGTCCCCTTGCGCGCGCGCCGCTTGCTCCGCCGCGTACTCATAGGAGGCGTTGCCGGCGCCGCCTGGCTGGCACTCTCAGCAACCGCTGCGATCGCGGACGACGCCGCCATTCCTACTCCCCCGGCCGACGCCGCAATCGCAGAAACCGTCCCCCTGACCGCCGTCCCCGCCGTCACGTTGGCAGCGCCACCAGCGTCCGCGGTCGTCGAAGAAGCTGTCGGGGGCATCTCCATGCCCGCCGGTACCCCGTGGACGGCTGTTCCGGTCCCGAGCGCCATCGAGCCGACGCCGGTCGCCGCCGTTACGATCTCTCCTGCCCTCCCGTCTGATCCACCCGAACCCGCACCCGCACCGGAACCTGTCCTCGAACCGTCAGCGCTGCCAGCTCCCCCACCGGAACCTGCCCCCACGCTTACGGCCGCGCCGGCTCCCGCGACCACGGAAGACGCCATTCTTGCCCCGGTGCCCACGGCAACCGTGCCGGCACCGGCCCCCGCCCCGACACCCACACCCACACCCACGCAGGTTTCTGAACCGGCGCCCGCCTCAACGCCAACTCCAACACCAACAGCCGTGCTTGCTCGCGAACCGGTTACTTCCCCGACACCGACGTCAAGTTCGACACCGGCACCGACACCGACGTCAAGTTCGACGCCGGCACCGACACCGACACCGACGTCGAGTTCGACGCCGAAACCGACACCGGCCGTGACCTCCCCGGCTCCGTCGCCTGCTCCAACCTCGCCAGTGACTGAACCGGGTGTTGAGCCCTCGCCGCAGCCCACCGGGCCGGTCCCCGTTCTAACGCCGGACTCCACAGATCCAGTGCTGGCCGTGCCGGGGTCTGCAGACCCGCTGGTAACGGACCCGGCGCTTGTGCCGGCAGATCCCGCAGTTGCTGACGGCGCAGTCGTTGTTGACCCGTTGATTACCGACCCGGCCCTCCTGGACGCAGCACTCCCCGTGGTACTCCCCGTGCTGCTGCTCCCGGCTCCGGATCCGGTCCCGGGGGACCCCGTCGTCGTCACCGCGTCCGAACTACCCGCAGATTGCCAGGTTCCCGACGAATCCGTCGCGGTCATGCAGGAGGCCTCCCCGGCCCTGCGCGCTGAGTTTCTTGAAACTGCCGGGTACCGCTCTGCCCTCGAGGGCCCCATCCAGCTGGCCGGGAACGGGCAGCATTCTGGAAGTATGCCCCCTTCGGGATCCGCGCCGGGAGGCACACCGCCGCCAGCACCTGCTGGCAAAGACGACCCTGTCCCGTTGCCCAATGGGACAGGTCTGCCCGCTCCCAACGCGCTACCTGCAGCCCCCGGTTCCGGATCCGGGAACACACTTTCCTCCGGCGGTCCCGGCGGCGCTGCTGCTTGGCTTCCGAACCAGTACTTGGTCATTCCCACAGCCGGCGCAGAACCCATCAGTGGGCCGCTCGAGCACGTCCACTCGGCCGTCGCCGCTGACCCCAGTTCATCTCCTGACTAGTTAGCCGTCTCTGCACTCCACAGAGCACGGCCAATCGGGCTGCCTTGGGCGCCCGCCAACTGTCATTCAGGAGATCCCCAATGGACGCCACCGTCCGCTGCCGTAATTCCGGCAACCCTCTTTCCGCTGTCGCGTCGCCTCTCACCGGCCTGACGCCGCCAGCCCCTGCCCAAGCCCGCCCTGGCCGAGTGCCGGCGCGCCGCAAACAATCCCCGCGCTATCAGGAGCGCCCACCCTAGGCGCGCCGACGCCGCAAGGTCTCGTGAGGCCGGAACGGAGTCGTTGGGTCCGCTGGGGGATCCAACGACCACCAGCTCAGGCAAAGCTATCGTCGTTGGGTCCGCTGGGGGATCCAACGACCACCAGCTCAGGCAAAGCTATCGTCGTTGGGTCCGCTGGGGGACTCAACGGCACCGCAGGAGAAATGTGCAACCTCCGCCCGCACGGCGGCCCTCGGTCCCCGGCCGCCGTGCGCGGAGCTAATACCCGTCCCGGTATCATTCTTAGGGGCGCCGCCGTGGCGCACGGGGGAAGGACGGGGACCAGCGTGGAAATTGATTCGCCCAACAGCGACACGGCAGAGCTCTTGGGCGGCCGCTACCGGCTGGGGGAACTGATCGGCCGCGGCGGAATGGCGTCGGTCTACAGCGCCAAGGACACGAATCTCGGACGCGAGGTGGCACTGAAGCTCTTTGCCCCGCAGTCCGCCGATCCTGACGAGCTCAGGCGTCAGGAAGCCGAGATCGAACTGCTGGCCACCCTAAATCATCCGAGCCTGGTGACCCTCTTCGATGCCGGCACGGACACCCGCATTCCCGAGGAACCACGGCCGTTCCTGACCATGGAGCTCGTGGACGGGCAAGACCTCCGGGCCCGGATCCGGCACAGCCCGCTGCCGCTGGAGGAGATCGCGGTTATCGGCGCAGGCGTGTCGGACGCCCTGGCCTACGTGCACTCGCTTGGCATCATCCACCGGGACATCAAGCCGGCAAACATCCTGCTCGTTCCGGTCCGGCCCGGAGAGCCACTGCGGCCTAAACTTACCGACTTCGGGATCGCCCGCATGATGGACGGGACCCGGCTGACCGCGACTGGCACCATGGTGGGAACCGCCGCGTACTTGAGCCCGGAACAGTCCCGGGGAGCCGACCTGGGCCCGGCAAGCGATATCTATTCGCTCGGACTGGTCCTGCTCGAATGCATCAAGGCCGAGATCGAGTACCCCGGCAGTGCGGTGGAGTCCGCCGTCGCGAGACTGCACCGCGCCCCGGCTATCCCCGATTCCGTACCCGCCGAATGGGCCAAACTGATCCGGGCAATGACAGCGGTGGACCCCTTGGACCGCCCGTCCGCCGCGGACCTCGAAAAAGCGCTGCGACAAGCCTTGGTCTCCCCCGGATCGCTCCCCGGACCCGTCGCCGAAGAGCGCACCCGCGTGCTGCCCGCCCCGCCGGCCCGCCCCCCGGGGCTATCCCCCGCCAGGCACGGCGCCCGCCCGGGCACCACTGCCCCCACGGATGATGGCGGCCACAGCAGCACCGGGACACGGACGCTGCACGTCCTCGACCCGGACGCGGTCACCCCCGCGCCGGCCGGTCGCGGGTCCTTGCTCTCCCGGACCGTCTCGGGCTTCCGGCGGGCCCGGCGCCGCACCCGGATCCTGCTGTCCCTCGCACTGCTGGCGGTTGCGGCGGGTACCGTTGCGGCCACCGTCGCCCTTGCAACCCCGGAACCACCCGGCGTCGTACCCTATCCGGCCGTAACCGGCGACCTGGGGCAGCACCTCCAGGAGCTGCAAAAGAGTGTGGAACCATGAACCTGACCACCTTGCAGGTCTCCGGAGCCCGGCGCGGCGGCTCCCGCCCGGTAATCGCCGGCTGGGTCCTGGGCACCGTGCTCCTTACCGGAACCCTGGCCGGCTGCGCCCCGGCCCCGGAGCTGGACCGCGGTGCGGCACGGCAGCTGCAATCCCAGGTCCTGGCCGTGACCGAGGCCGCCGCGGCCAATGATCCGGCCACGTCCCTGCAGCAGCTCGACGGGCTGGTGCTGAAACTGGACGAGGCGGCCGCCCGCGGCGAAGTGTCGTTCAAGCGGCATCAGAGCATCCGCGCGTCCGTCGAGACCGTGCGGACAGACCTCACCGCCCAGCAGGCCGAAGCCGCCCGGGTCGCTGCCGAGCAGGAAGCGGCAGCGCAGGCTGCCACGGCAGCCGCCGCCAAGGCCGAAGCCGATGCAGCGGCAGCCGCAGCCGCAGCTGCTCCGCCGCCCGCCGTCGCGCCCCCGGCCGACACTGGCAAGGCCAAAGGAAAGGGCAAGGGCAACGGCTAAGGCCGCGCCGCGCGGGAGTCAACCGCGGCCCCGCTGACAAAGGAGGGAGGAGCCCCGCAGGCTCCTCCCTCTTTTATCTCTATTATCTCCCCCCTCCGGGCGGTCGGGCGTGGTTACGTGCCGGTTCCGGTGGCGGGGAAGCGTTCCCAGGCCCGGTGTGCCGCCAGCAGTCCCGCGATCTGCGCGACGACGTCATCCGCCCCGTCCCCCAAGGCGATGCCCGCAGCATCGGACGGAATGCTTGCCCCGTCCAGGCAGGCGCCCGCCGGGCCCCAGCCACCGATTGCCTTGGCATGCCGGAACATCTCCGAGAGCAGCAGCACAACGCGCGGATCAAGCGAAGCCCCCGGCTCACCGGCCTTGGCGTCCCGTCCCTGCGCGGCGTCCTTGGCCGGGGCACCCGAAGCGGCCACCAGCACGGCGTCGAACTCGGTGGAGCGGGCCGTGAGGTAGGTGCGCTGGACCGGGACGCCGCCGTCGGCTCCGCCGAGGAAACCGCCGGCCGGAGCGATAACGAGCGGCACGATCCCGACGGCGTCGAGCGCTGCCCGGGCGGCCCGGACGGAGTCCAGGTCGCTGTCGCCGTCGGCGATGATGCCCACCACACGGCCGGCAACAGGCCAGGACCCGCCGATCTGGGACAAGGCCGGACTCGGGGCGGAGTCCTCCACCTGTTCGCCGGCCTGCGGGGCCGGCATGCCCAGCCCGGCGGCCACTGCCGCGCACAGGCCGGTGTCGATGTTGGCCAGCGCCAGCAGCTGCCGCTGCCGGATGGTTTCCTCGCGGCACTTCCCCAGTTCGAAGGTGTACGCCTGGATCACATGGTCCTGCTCCACCGGGGCCAGGCTGCGGAAGAACAGCCGCGCCTGGCTGTAGTGGTCATCGAAGGAGGCCGGTGACTTCCGTTCCTTGACAGCGGCGGCGAGCTCCTCGGGGACATCGATGAACGCGCCCAGGTCCGCGCCGGCGAGGAACGGGCAGCCGCCGTCGAGCGAATTCGGGTGGTAGGGCGCCGCTCCCCCGTGGACTGCCGTCTGGTGCATGCCGTCGCGGAGCATGTCGTTGACGGGCGCCTGCGGCCGGTTGATTGGAAGCTGGCCGAAGTTGGGGCCGCCCAGCCGGCTGATCTGGGTGTCGATGTAGGAAAACAGCCGGACCTGCAACAGCGGATCGTTCGTCACGTCGATGCCCGGGACGAGGTGGCCGGGGTGGAAGGCGACCTGCTCGGTTTCGGCGAAGTAGTTCACCGGGTTGGCGTTCAGGGTCATGATCCCGATAGGCTTCACGGGCGCCAGTTCCTCCGGGACAAACTTCGTGGGGTCGAGCAGGTCGATCCCCTCGAAGAACTCCTCCGCGGTGTCCGGGAAGACCTGCACGCCGAGTTCCCACTGCGGGAAGGCGCCCGCCTCGATGGCGTCGGCCAGGTCCCGCCGGTGGAAGTCCGGGTCCATGCCGTTGATCAGCTGGGCCTCCTCCCAGAGCAGCGAATGCACGCCCTGCTTGGGCTTCCAGTGGAACTTCACCAGACTCGTGGCGCCCTCGGCGTTGACGAAGCGGAAGGTGTGGACGCCGAAGCCCTCCATCGTGCGGAACGAGCGCGGCAGGGCCCGGTCGGACATGTTCCACATGGTGTGGGCCTGGGCTTCGGTGTGCAGAGTGACGAAGTCCCAGAAGGTGTCGTGGGCGCTCTGGGCCTGCGGGATTTCGCGGTCGGGATGCGGCTTTCCGGC
Organism: Pseudarthrobacter sp. RHLT1-30-1; assembly: GCF_059383415.1. Taxonomy (NCBI): domain Bacteria; kingdom Bacillati; phylum Actinomycetota; class Actinomycetes; order Micrococcales; family Micrococcaceae; genus Pseudarthrobacter; species Pseudarthrobacter sp. RHLT1-30-1. The sequence goes on along the minus strand of NZ_JBWZCG010000016.1, from coordinate 30,540 downwards.
GTGGATGATGTCCGGGAACTTGATGCCGTCCTGGATGAAGAAGACCGGGATGTTGTTGCCGACGAGATCGAAGGTTCCCTCGTCGGTGTAGAACTTGGTAGCGAAACCGCGGGTGTCCCGGACCGTGTCCGCCGAACCGCGGGAGCCCAGGACGGTGGAGAAGCGGACGAAAACGGGGGTTTCGACGTCCTTGGCCAGGAACCCGGCCCGGCTGATGCCCGACGCCGACCCGTAGGACCGGAAGACGCCGTGCGCCCCGGCACCGCGGGCGTGGACGACGCGTTCCGGGATGCGCTCATGGTCGAAGTGGGTGATCTTCTCGCGCAGGTGGTGGTCCTGGAGCAGCACCGGACCGCGCCGTCCGGCCTTCAGCGAGTGGTCCGTGTCCGAGAGCCGGAGTCCCTGGGCTGTGGTGAGGTAGGCCCCCGACTGGGCACGCGAGTTCACCGGGGCGCCGGTGGGGCTGCCGGTCGGTGACACGGCTTCGGGCCCCTGCTGGTCGGGCTTGGGCGGAAGCGGCTCGCGCGGCGTGGTGGGCTCCTCCACCACGGGCGGTTCCACCGACGGTGCGCCGGGTATCTGGATGTTGCGCTCTGCTGGCATGGGATGACTCCTCAGGGTAGGCAACCTTGGCCCCGGACCGGGGGCTACCCTATGGCATCCCCGCCGAAACTAAGCTTGCTTAGTACCATAGGTGACAGTCCCTGCGCAGGCAACAGCTTTCCTGTTGCCGGACACGTAAAACGCCGAACGGCGCACCGGATAATTCCGGAGCGCCGTTCGGCGTGCCACACTGCCGGCTGGTGCCGGCTGGCGGGGTCTAGCCCAGCATGGACAGCACTTCACTGAACTTCGCGGAGGGGCGCATGGCCGCAGTGACCTTGGCCTCGTCCGGGCGGTAGTAGCCGCCGAGGTCCACCGGGGAACCCTGGACGGCGAGGAGCTCGCCGACGATGGTTTCCTCGCCGGAATCCAGCGCACCGGAGACAGCAGCGAAGGCTGCGGCCAGCTCGGCGTCGTCGGTCTGGCGGGACAGCTCCTGGGCCCAGAACTTGGCCAGGTAGAAGTGGCTGCCACGGTTGTCCAGCTCGCCGGCCTTGCGCTTCGGGGACTTGTCCTCAAGCAGGAACGTGCCGGTGGCGCGGTCCAGGGTGTCGGCGAGGATCTGCGCTCGGGCGTTGCCGGTGGACGTGGCGAGGTGCTCGAAGCTGACGGCGAGGGCCAGGAACTCGCCCAGGCTGTCCCAGCGCAGGTGGTTTTCCTTGAGCAGCTGCTGGACGTGCTTCGGGGCGGAGCCGCCGGCGCCGGTCTCGAAGAGGCCGCCGCCGTTGATCAGCGGAACCACGGAGAGCATCTTGGCGCTGGTGCCCAGTTCCAGGATCGGGAAGAGGTCCGTGAGGTAATCGCGCAGCACGTTGCCGGTCACCGAGATGGTGTCCTCGCCCTTGCGGATGCGCTCCAGGGTGAACGCCGTGGCATCGTCCGGGGACATGATGCCGATCTGCAGGCCCTCGGTGTCGTGTTCCTTGAGGTATTCCTCCACCTTGGCGATCATCTGGGCGTCGTGCGCGCGGCCCTTGTCCAGCCAGAAGATGGCCGGCATGGCGGATGCGCGGGCGCGGGTGACGGCCAACTTGACCCAGTCGCGGACCGGCACGTCCTTGGTCTGGCAGGCGCGCCAGATGTCGCCCGGGGCGACCTGGTGTTCGATCAGCACGGTGCCGGCGTCGTCGACGATCTGGACGGTGCCGGCGGACTGGATCTCGAAGGTCTTGTCGTGGCTGCCGTATTCCTCGGCGGCCTGAGCCATCAGGCCGACGTTCGGGACGGTGCCCATCGTGGTCGGGTCGAAGGCGCCGTGGGCGCGGCAGTCGTCGATGACGACCTGGTAGATTCCGGCGTAGCTGCTGTCCGGGAGGACGGCGAGCGTGTCGGCTTCCTGGCCGTCGCGGCCCCACATGTGGCCGGAGCTGCGGATCATGGCCGGCATGGAGGCGTCCACGATGACGTCGGAGGGGACGTGCAGGTTGGTGATGCCCTTGTCCGAGTCGACCATAGCCAGCTCGGGGCCGTCGTTCAGGCCCTTGGTGATGGCCGCCTCGACGTCGCCGCGGATCTCCTCGGGAAGATCCTCAAGGCCGTTGAGGATGGAGGCGAGACCGTTGTTCGGGCTCAGGCCGGCGGCGGCGATCTGGGCGCCGTAGGTGTCGAAGAGCTCGGCGAAGTACGCCTTGACGACGTGGCCGAAGATGATCGGGTCCGAGACCTTCATCATGGTCGCCTTGAGGTGGGCGGAGAACAGCACGCCCTCGTCCTTGGCGCGGGCAACCTGGGCGGCGAGGAAGGCGTCCAGGGCGGCGGCGCGCATCACGGTGCCGTCGATGATCTCGCCGGCGAGGACGGGGAAGGCCCGTTTGAGGACCTTGACCGTGCCGTCTTCCTTGAACAGCTGGATCTTGATGTTGGTGTCGGCCTTGATAACCACGGACTTCTCGTTGGCGCGGAAGTCGTCGGCGTCCATCGTGGCGACGTTGGTCTTGGACTCGGCAGTCCAGGCACCCATGCTGTGCGGGTTCTGGCGGGCGTAGGCTTTGACCGAAAGCGGCGCGCGGCGGTCCGAGTTGCCTTCACGCAGCACCGGGTTGACGGCGGAGCCCTTGATCTTGTCGAAGCGGGAGCGGATGTCCGTCTCCTCGTCCGAAGAGGGGTTGTCCGGGTAGTCCGGGAGGGCGTAGCCCTGGCTCTGGAGCTCCGCGATGGCGGCCTTTAACTGCGGCGTCGAGGCGCTGATGTTGGGCAGCTTGATGATGTTGGCTTCGGGCTTCTTGACGAGGGCGCCAAGTTCGGCCAGCGCGTCACTGACGCGCTGCTCCTCGGTGAGGTAGTCGCCGAACGCGGCGATGATACGGCCGGCCAGCGAAATGTCGCGGGTCTCCACTTCCACACCGGCCGTCGAAGCGAAGGCTTCGACAATCGGCAAGAACGAATAGGTTGCCAGCATCGGCGCTTCGTCGGTGTGGGTATAGATAATCTTTGCCATTGCTCGGGCGTCTCCCTGAATGTCTGGGTATTTCCGGAATTTTGTGCTATTTCAACATGTCTAACTTACCCGAGGGAGCCGGGTTGCCGCCTACCGGCGTCGTCGTGCGCGGATTCCATGACGCACGCAACACGACATGACAGGAGTTGACAGGAGTCTTTACAGGCTGGTCAAAGTGCCGTAGTTTCGTTCCATTACAGCGGCCACCACGGGCGGCCGCCCCGCTTTCCACCGGTTAGGACACCCATGAGAACACCCAAGACTCTGGCCACCAGCCTGCTCAGCCTCTCCGCGGCTGCACTATTGGCCCTGAGCGCTGCGGGCGCTGCGAGCGCTGCGCCGGCATCCGGCCCTACCCCGTCGGCGACGTCGGGAATCAGCAGCCACACTGTCACCGAAACCGGCGGAGCGGAGTACTGGACGGAGGAGCGGATGCGCAACGCCATCCCCGGCGATGTGCTGGCCGAACGGGCGCTGCAGAAGGGGGCAAACTCCAAGGCGGCCGTGAACCGTCCGGCGGAAGCGGGCGCGCCCAGCACCGTCGAGTCGCAGGCACCGAGCCTGCAGGCGAAGGAAATCCAGACCAAGGTGAACGCGAGCGAAACCCCCGTCAAGCACATTGGCAAGGTCTTCTTCACGCTCGGCGGCGCCAACTATGTCTGCTCCGGCAACTCGGTCTCCGCCACGAACAAGAGCACCGTTTCCACCGCCGGCCACTGCGTCAACGAGGGCCCGGGAGCCTTCGCCACCAAGTTCACCTTCGTCCCGGCCTACCTCAACGGCGCCGCGCCCTACGGCATGTGGACGGCCAAGTCGCTGCACGCCCCGACCCAGTGGAGCTCGGGCGGGGACATGACCTACGACACCGGCTTCGCGGTCATGAACCCGCTCAACGGCCAGAGTCTCGCGGACGTGGTCGGCGCTTCCGGTGTGCAGTTCAACGCAGCCCGCGGCCTGAGCTACAAGTCCTTCGGCTACCCCGCGGCCCGGCCCTTCAACGGTGAATCCCTGAAGAGCTGCACCGGTACGGCCACGAACGACCCCTACAACCCGCAGTTCAACTCCCAGGGCATCCCCTGCAACATGACCGGCGGCTCTTCCGGCGGGCCGTGGTTCATCGGATCCAGCTCCACCGGCTACCAGAACACGATCAACAGCTACGGTTACGGCAGCAAATCCACGACGATGTACGGACCGTACTGGGGCTCCGTCATCCAGCAGGCCTACACCACCGCGGCCGCCTCCTAGCCCGGCCTACAACCAACCCCCAACGCGGGGTCACTTGCGGTCCATTCCAGCAGCGCGGATGGGCTGCAAGTGACCCCGCGTTGGCGTTTCGCTGGGGTGCGCGGCGGCGTCTCAGCGGCACGGCGTCACGGCGTCACGGCGTCACGGCGTCACGGCGTCACGGCGTCACGGCGTCGCAGGTCACCGCTTCACGGGGCACCGCGGGACATGCCCTCCGTCCGGACCCAGCACTGGACATAGACCCCGTATGCCCGGTGCTGGGCCCGGGGAATGAGCATGTCCCCCAACCCAGGACTGCACACCGGGCCCGCGCCACACGATCTCCACGGGACATGCACTCCCCCGGCCTCCAAGCATGGACATATGGCCCTTATGCCCACCCGTAGCCACGAAAAATGGACTTGCCCTCCGGGAAGGGAGGGCATGTCCATTCGTGGTGAAACTTGGTGGGGAAACTACGTTCCGTGCCGCCAGAGCCGCGGCGCGAATCGCCGCGGGCCTGGCCTACTGTCGCACCGGCCCCGCAGTGAACCAGCCGAACAGCCGACCAGCCGCGCAGCTACCGCCTAGTGGAAGAAGTGCCGGGCGCCGGTGAAGTACATGGTGATGCCGGCGGCGTTGGCTGCGGCGATGACTTCCTCGTCGCGGACCGATCCGCCGGGCTGGACGACGGCGCGGACGCCGGCGTCGATCAGGATCTGCAGCCCGTCGGCGAACGGGAAGAACGCGTCCGACGCCGCGACTGCACCGCGGGCACGCTCCGGCGCACCGCTCGCGTCGGCGTTCGAGGCACCGCCGGCGCCGTCGACGTCGGAGTCCACGCTCACGCCGAGGGAGTTCGCCCGCTCGACGGCGAGCTTGCAGGAATCGAGGCGGTTGACCTGGCCCATGCCGATGCCCACGGCGGCACCGTGGTCGGCGAGCAGGATGGCGTTGGACTTCGCGGCGCGGCAGGCGGTCCAGGCGAACGCGAGATCGGCGAGGGTCCCGGCGTCGGCGGCCGCACCGGCGGCGAGGGTCCAGTTGGCGGGGTTGTCGCCCTCGGCGTCGACCCGGTCCGACATCTGCACCAGCACACCGCCGGACACCTGCCGGATTTCGGAGGGGTACCGGCCGTAGCCCTCCGGCAGGGCGAGGAGGCGGATATTCTTCTTCTTGGACAGGATTTCCACGGCCTCGTCCTCGAAGCCCGGGGCGATCACGACCTCGGTGAAGATGCCTGCGACGGTCCGGGCCATGCCGGCGGTGACCGTGCGGTTGGCAGCGATCACGCCGCCGAACGCGGAGACCGGGTCGCAGGCGTGCGCCTTGGCGTGCGCGTCCGCGATGGGGTCCGCGGCGGAGGCGGAACCCACGGCCACACCGCAGGGGTTGGCGTGCTTGATGATCGCGACGGCGGGCTCGGCGAAGTCGAACGCGGCGCGCAGGGCGGCGTCGGCGTCGACAAAGTTGTTGTAGCTCATCGCCTTGCCGTGCAGCTGGTCGGCCTGCGCGATGCCGGCCGGGGCGGCCCGGTCCACGTAGAGGGCGGCCTGCTGGTGCGGGTTTTCGCCGTAGCGCAGGACCTCGGAGCGCTCGAGCGACAGGCCGGCGTAGGCGGGCCAGTCGATCACGCCGTCGCCGTCCTCGTCGAGGAACTGGCTCGCGGTCCAGCTGGCAACGGCGGTGTCGTAGGTTGCGGTGTGCGCGAAGGCCTTGGCGGCGAGCCGGCGTCGGGTCTTCAGGTCAAAACCGCCGGCAGCAGCGGCAGCAACGACGTCGTGGTACGAGGACGGGTCCACCACAATGGCGACGGCGGCGTGGTTCTTCGCCGCGGAGCGCACCATCGCGGGGCCGCCGATGTCGATCTGCTCGACGACGTCGTCCAGCGCGGCGCCCGACTTCACCGTTTCCACGAACGGGTAGAGGTTGACCACAACGAGGTCGAACGGCTCGATCTCCATCGAGGCGAGCGTGTCCATGTGGGCCGGGACGCGGCGGTCGGCGAGGATGCCGCCGTGGACGCGCGGGTGGAGGGTCTTGACGCGGCCGTCCAGCATTTCCGGGGAGCCGGTGACTTCCTCGACTTCCTGCACCGGGATGCCGGCGGCGGCGATCCTCTTGGCGGTGGAGCCGGTGGAGACGATCTTGACGCCGGCGTCGTGCAGGCCCCGCGCGAGCTCCTCCAGACCGGTCTTGTCGTAGACCGAAATCAGGGCCCGGCGGATGGGAACACGGTCGATGGATACACGGTCAAGCTGCGTGAAGCTCACAAAAGTCTCCGTCTTATATCGCGGCGGGGCCGCGGGTGGTGGGGATGGGGTCAGTTTATCGCGTCGGCGCACCGGGCCAGCCCGCGCGCCGGAGTGTGAAGCGCACGGCACGGGCGCGCGCGGGCACGTAGAGTTTTCCCAGGAGGCTGAGATGAATACGTACACCACTGTGCCCAGCGGCGAACAGGTGGTCCAGGAACTGCCCTGGCGCTGGAAAGTGCAGGGCCGGATCTTCCTGATCGGCGGCCTGGGCTTTATGTTCGACGCCTGGGACGTCACGCTCAACGGCATCCTGATTCCGTTGTTGTCCAAGCACTGGGCGCTCTCCCCGGGCGAGGCCGCCTGGATCGGCGCCTCGAATCTGATCGGGATGGCCCTGGGCGCCTTCGTCTGGGGCACCATCGCGGACACGATCGGGCGCAAGAAGGCCTTCACCGCCACCCTGCTGATTTTCTCGCTTTTCACCGTGCTCGGCGCGTTCTCCCCCGACTTCCTCTGGTTCGTCGCGTTCCGCTTTCTGGCCGGCTTCGGCCTGGGCGGCTGCATCCCGGTGGACTACGCGCTGGTGGGCGAATTCACACCCCGCAAGCAGCGCGGCAGAGTCCTGACCGCGATGGACGGCTGGTGGCCGATCGGGGCCGCCTTGTGCGGATTTGTGTCCGCCGGGCTGGTGGCCCTGTACGGGGACTGGCGGCTGACCATGCTGGTGATGGTGCTGCCGGCGCTGCTGGTGTTCTGGATCCGCCGCAGCGTCCCGGAATCCCCGCTGTTCCTGATCCGCAAGGGCCGGCGCGATGAGGCCGCCAAGGTGATCGACGACCTCGTCGCGGCCACCGGGGCCGAACCCCGCGTCTACAGCCTGCCCGAGGCGCAGGACGCCCCGCGGCTCTCCGCCGGCAGCGCCTGGATCCAGCTCCGCGCGCTCTGGCAGTACGACTGGAAGATCACGACGGCGGCCTGGGCCCTGTTCTTTTCCATCCTGCTGGTCTACTACCTGTCGCTGACCTGGATGCCGCGGATCCTGATCGGCGCCGGCTTCGAGGAGTACAAGGCCTTCCTCACCACCGCGTCCATGGCCGCAGTCGGGCTCCTCGGCGTGGTGCTGGCCGCGCTGCTGGTGGAGCGGGTGGGCCGGAAATGGATCCTGGCGATCACCGGCCCGCTGTCCGCGCTGACCCTGGTGATCGTGGCGATCGTGGTGGACATCCCGACGGCGGCCGTGTTCTGGCTGCTGGTCTTCGGCTTCGTGGTGCAGGTGGCCATCCCGGTGCTCTACGCCTATGTCTCCGAGCTGTACCCGACGGAGCTGCGCGGTTCGGGCTTCGGCTGGGCCTCGACCTTCTCCCGGATCGGCGCCGGCTTCGGCCCGCTGGTGTTCGCCGCGTTCCTGTGGCCGGAGCTGGGCCTGGCGACGTCGTTCGCCCTCGCCGGCGGGCTGGTGCTGCTCAGTGTGCTCTGGATGGCGTTCTTCGCCCCCGAAACGAAACAGCGCCAACTCAAGTAGCGCACCCGCACCCCCTCCCCCGCGCCCGCGGCCGCCCCCGCGGATGCGCTATCACTTTTGGTGCTTCCCAGCCGCTCAGAAGCACCAAATGTGATAGCTCAGCGGTGGGGTCAGGCGGGGGTGTGCGCGGCGGCGAGGGACGCCAGCGTGGAAACCAGAAGCCGGCGCTCCACGAGCTTGATCCGTTCGTGCAGGGATTCCTCGGTCTCGCCCTCGCCGACCACTACGGCTTCCTGCGCGATGATCGGGCCGGTGTCCACCCCGGCGTCGGCCCAGTGCACCGTGCAGCCGGTGACCTTCACCCCGTAGGCCAGCGCGTCGCGGACCCCGTGCGCGCCGGGGAAGGACGGCAGCAGCGCCGGATGGGTGTTGAGGTATTTGCCGCCGAACGCGTTGATGAAGTCCGCGCTGACGATCCGCATGAACCCGGATGACACGACGACGTCCGGCGAGTACGCGGCCACGGCGTCGGTGAGCGCGGCGTTCCAGGCGGCCCGGTCCGGGTAGGCCTTGAAGTCCACCACGAAGGTCGGGATTCCGGCGGCGGCCGAGCGCTCCACCCCGTAGGTGCCGGGCCGGTCCGCGCCGACGGCGGCGATCTCGACGTCGAGCCGGCCCGCTTTCACGGCGTCGATGACGGCCTGGAGGTTGGAGCCGGTGCCGGAGACGAGGACTACGATGCGCATGGTCCTAGCTTATGGGGCCGCTCGCGTAGGCTGGAAACCATGAATCCCCCGAACGACACCGCCGGCAGCCCGGGCACCCCGCCGCAAAGCCAGCACCCGCTCAGCGATGCCGCCAAAGCCTCGCAGGCGAAAACCCACAATCTGTTCCGCAGCTTCGTCGTGGCGGTGCTGGGGTCGTTCTTCGTCTACCAGCTGGACATCAGCTACCTCTGGCTCAGTGCGCTCCTGACGCTGATCGCGATCGTGCTGGGCGTCATGGTGCTGGTCCGGTACGCGAAGCTCAAGGAATCGAAGTTCGTGCTGTTCGGGACGATTTCCGGGCTGGTGGTCCTGGCCGTGCAGGTGCTGCTGCTCGTGTCCTCGGCGTTGTTCTTCAACCAGGTCCGGGACTACCAGCAGTGCTCCCGCCAGGCCCTCACCCAGCAGGCCGCGTCCATGTGCCAGACCCAGCTGGAAAAGACACTCCCCCGGTTCCGCTAAGCCGGGGTTCCGCTAGGAACCGAGCCGCGTCACGGCGGCCCCCGGGTCAGAGCGGGGCCGGCTCCAGGTCCGCTTCGCGCAGCTTCTGCTGGCGTTCCAGCCACGGCCCCGCCGCGTAACCGATCACGACGCCGATCCCCACCTCAGCGGCCACGAACAGGGCCGTCCGGAGAGGGTCGGGGCCAATCTCGGTGAGCCGCCCGATGCCGGCGGATCCCCGGGCCAGCCAGGCCAGACCCGCGGCGAGCAGCCCTGCGACGCAGCCGATCATCACGCCGAGTGCCAGTGTGGAGACCGTCGCGGTGAACCAGCGGGCGTGGATTTTGATGGACAGCCATTCATCGAGGTGGTTTTCGCCCTCGCGCAGGAACCACCAGCCGGCCAGGGTTCCGGCGAGGACGGGTACCACCAGCGCCGCCATTCCGTAGTCCAGCGATCCGGCCGGCAGCGCCGCGAACACCGGGATCGACGGCAGTGGTCCGACGGCGGTGCCGAGCGCCCCGGCCTGCGAGCCGACGCCAAGCGCCACCCCGGCGCCGGAGATCCAGGCGAGCGCGAAGACCGCCAGGTTGGGCAGGAAGCCAAGCTGCGCGATGGTGAGCACGGCGCCACCCACGGGTCCGGCGTCGAGCGCTTCGTAGACCGCGATCACGAGGTTCCAGTGGATGAACAGGGTGGCGGCGAGAAGTACGCAGGACATTGCCAGGCTGGCCATCAGCGCCACGAACCCGGCTTTGACCGCGGACCCCAGGTAGGAGCCGGCCCAGCGTGAATGCTGGCTGGTGCGGGAGAGCCAGTCGACGGCGTCGACGCCGATCAGGCGGCTCCACGAGCCGGCCTCACGGCGGGCGCCGATCACCATGCCGAGCCCGAACGGGACCAGCGGGACGAGGGCCGCGGACCAGAGGCCCACACCGACGTCGTCCGTCCGGCAGACGAAGGCGGTGGTCAGGCCGAAGCCGGCGTACATCAGCCAGGAGCCCAGCAGCGCCTGCCAGAGCTGGTCCGTGTACGAGGCCCGAGCCAGCCGTCGGCCGGCGCGCCAGGCGAGCAGGAACGGAATCAGCGTCAGGCCGAGCGGGATGAGCGAAAGGACGCCGGATTGCATATGGGCCGCGGAGCTGACGCCGGCGGTGTCCAGCAGCAGCGGAACGCCGTGGATCAGCAGCCAGGCCTGGCCGGCGAGGCGGGCCAGGACGTCGGGCTCGCTGTTCAGGAAACCGGCGGTGGCCCACACGGCGAGAATCGGAACGGCCACCACGAGTGCGGAGATGATGGCTGCCTGCGCGGACTCAAGGGCTCCCTGAAGCCACAAGGGCATCGGAAGTCCACGTTCCCCGGTCTGATCAGCGCGCAGTTTCATCGTGTTCCATGGTGCCACGTGGCGGCGTTCCGGCCCGTTCCGACAGGCCCTAGCCGTCGATTTCGCAGGTATTGTGCCCACGCTCCCGGGTCGCGTCGTGCCGTCAATTGGTAGGGTTCCCGGCGCTTTTTTCCCTACCCCGCCGTAAAATTGGAATGTCCGCAATCATTGGTTGGAGGCAGAAGAAATGACTACCGCATCTCCACATGCACACGGCATTCACTTTGGACGTACAGACGTCCAGAATGCCGGCATGGGTGTAGGTATCGTCCTTGCAGTCGTGGGCATCCTGGGGTTCATCCCCGGCATCACCACGCAGTACAGCTCATTGGCGTTCGTCGGACCCGGTTCCACAGCCCTGTTCCTGGGCCTGTTCCAGGTATCGATGCTGCTGAACATCGTTCAGCTCGCGATCGGCGCCACCGGTGTGGCCATGTCCCGGAACAACCCCATGGGTGCCCGGAACTTCCTGATGGGCTTTGGTCTGCTGTACATCGTTCTAAGCGTCTACGGGCTCATCGTTGGGGTGGGGTCGGCGGCCAATTTCCTGTCGCTGAACACCATTGATATCTGGGCCTTCATGATCATGGGCGTGGTAATGGTAGGCGCCGGTTGGCTGATGTCCCGGCATCTGTCCGACGACGCAGGGACCCGGTAAGCAAACAACCGGGAAAAAGGGAGCCGCGAATGAGTAACGTTTCATAGCATTCTGAAAATTCGTACTACCTGCTGGTGCAGTCGCCTCGCGGAAACGCAGTGGCTGTGCCAGCTTCCCTGTGTTGGGAGTTTTATCGGGGGCTGGGTTGGGCTCCTTGGGGTTGGGCCCCTTGGGGTTGGGCTTCTGGGGTGCGTGCGCGTGGGGGGGGTCTGGTGCGTGCTTGACCCTGGCTGGTGTGGCGGGACCTGGCTTCCGGCGCCAATCCTCCACAGATGGCCGCTGGAGCCCAAGCCTTCATAGCGGCCATCTGTGGCGGGTCGTTCGTGAGGTGCACCCGGCACTCAGCGGGCTCCGCGGCCCGGGTGGTTCTCAGGCGTCCTTGAGGTCGATGCCTTTGGTCTCCGGGAGCTTGAACACCGCGAGCGCCGTGGCGAGGCACAACACGATGATGTAGATGCTGGAGAGCCAGCCCAGGCTCCAACTGTTGAAGAGTGCGTTCAGGTACGGGGCCGTTCCGCCGAAGACCGCGACCGACAACGAATAGGCAAAGCCGATGCCCTGGGTGCGGACCTTCGTGGGGAAGTTCTCAGACAGCACGGCAGCGAGCAGCGCCCCCGGGATGGCGACTATACAGAGGGCCAGGGTGGCGGCGACTGCGAGTGTCCACCCATCGCTCGTGATCATTCCCATCAGCGGGAACTGCGCGGCCACCATGGCGACGGAAAATCCGATCAGCAGTGGACGGCGTCCGATCCGGTCCGAGAGCCGCCCCCAGAACGGCAGGGTGATAAGGGCAATCGATTGTGCGATCACGGAGGCCCAGTACGCGGTCTGCGGATCCATTCCCCGCTGGGTGATGGCGAAAGTGGATGCGTAGGACGTCCAGGTGTAGTGCGCGGCGGTGATCCCGGAGGTCATGGCGATCATCAGCAGGACGGCGCGGATGATGGTTTTGCGCGGGATTGGTGCGACCTCGGCGGCCGTGGCCTTGGCTTCGAAGACGTCGCTCTCTTCCATGCCCCGGCGAAGGTAGAGCGCAGCCAGTGCCAGCAGGGCCCCCAGCAGGAAGGGGATGCGCCACCCCCATTGCGCCACCCCGGCCGCACCCAGGATGCTTGTCACGCCGCCGCCCACGACATAGGCCAGCACCGAGCCGCCAAAGATGGCCACGAAAACGATGCTTCCCCACTGCCCGCGTTTGGCTGGCGGCGCGATTTCGGCGATGTACGTGTTGGCCGTGGCGGACTCGCCGCCGTGGGCAAAGCCCTGCGCAACCCGGGCCAGCAGCAGGAGCACGGAGGCCCAGATGCCGACCTGGCCATACGTCGGCATGAGCCCGATCAGGAGCGAACCGCCGGCCATGATCAGCATGGTGGTGATCAAGACAAACTTGCGGCCGCGCTTGTCCGCGATCCGTCCGAACACGATGCCACCGAGCGGGCGCATCAGGAATCCCACTGCGAACACCGCCAAAGTGGCGAGCAGCGCCGAGACAGGGTTCTTGGAATCGAACATCGCCGCCGCAATGAAGGGCGCAAAGACGGCGTAGGCGCTCCACTCGTACCACTCCAGCACGTTGCCGACGGTGCTGGCGAACATGGAACGTCGTTTGGAACGTTGATCGGGACGAGTCTGTTGCTGCCTGGACGGCGGGGCAGCCTCGAGTCGGATGGTGCTATCCATGGTGTGTCCTTCCCTACTGCGCTGTACGAGAAATTGGGCTGAGGCTAGATGAGGCGAGACATGGCTCTGGGGGCGGCCACGGTTGAGGAGCGGACGGCCCGGAACGGGCGGTCCACTGGTGGCGGACTTGACGCGGGTTTACTTCAGTCGGGTCGCGAGCCGTTCGGCGACGTCCAGCAGTTGCGGCACGCCGTGTTCCATGGCGGCGCCGAATCCGGTGTCGCCCGGACGTTCGCCACGCAACCAGCGGGTGTGGATCGCCTCGCTAAAGATCGCCGCCTTCCACAGGGCCAATGCCTGGTACCAGGGCAGCGGCGTGAGGTCGAGGGACATCCGCTCCTGGTACCTGTCGATCAGTTCCTGCCGTCGGAGGTACCCGGGAAGCCGGGTGACGGGCGTCAGTTCCATCGTGGTGAACGGCTCGTCCGCGTCGGCGTAGGTCGCGGTCAGATAGCCGAGATCGGCCAGCGGGTCCCCCAGCGTGGCCATTTCCCAGTCGAGCACGGCGGTCACTCGGGGTGGCCCGTCCGGGGCGAACATCAGGTTCCCCGTGCGGTAATCGCCGTGGATCACCGAATCGCGTTGGCTTTCCGGACGGTTGTCCTCGAGCCAGGACGCCAGGCGTCCGACGGCGGGCAGGTCCCGGGTCGTGTTGACGTCCCACAACGAGGCGAACCGCGCGACCTGGCGTTCCAGGTACCCCTGCGGCCGGCCGATCCTGGCGATCTCTCCGCTGGACACGTCCAGCGAGTGCAGGTCCGCGAGGGTGTCCACCACCGCCTCACTCGTAGCCCGGCGCGATGCGGGGGCGTCGAGGTGCGGGGGAACCGTGTCCGTGAGGACTGTGCCGTTGAGGTGCTCCATCACGTAGAACGGAACACCGAGGACGGAGTCGTCCTCGCACACGGCCAGGATACGTGGAACGGGCATGCCCAGGGGCGCCAGGGCCAGCTGGATCCGGGCTTCCCGCACCATGTCGTGGGTGGACTTGGGCAGCGGCGGCCGGGGCCCGCGGCGGAGCACAACGTCGGCACCGTTTCTGCGGAGCCGGAAGGTCACGTTTGACTGGCCGTCCCCGATCCGCTCCCACGCAAGGTCGCCTGACCCCAGCCCGGCTCCGTCCAGGAATTCGCGGACGGTGTCAAGGATGAGCAGTGGCGGCCGGGTCAGCGAAGCGGCCTGGTCCTCGCTGTCGACGACCTCGGGCTCGGCCACGCCCATGACCTCCGCGGGCTTCATGATGCGGCTCCGGCGTGGAACCGGGCAGCGCCCAGGAACGGCTCGCCCCCGGCAACAGCCCCGCGCCGGTGCGACGAGGCGCGCCGCGAGATGGCCCATTTGTGGGTTTCGTTGGCGCCGTCGTAGATCCGGAACGGGCGGACTTCGGCGGCGTACTGTGCCAGCGGCAGACCGTCGGACACGCCGTCGCCCCCGCAGAGCTGGATGGCCCGGTCGATAACCCGGAACACGGCCTCGGAGCAGTGGACCTTGGCGATCGAGGACATCGCAGAACCTGCCTTGGGATCGGAGACCAGGAGGGCTGCGGTCTTGGTGATGATGGCGTCCGAGGTTTCGATGTCGATCACGGACTGGGCGATCATCTCCTGCGCGATGCCGAGCTGCGCGATGGGTGACCCGAATATTTCCCGGGTGTCGGTCCGGTCCAGGGCGATGTCCAGCGAGCGCCGCGCCAGGCCGAGCCAGCGCATGCAGTGTGTGAGCCGGGCCGGTCCCAGCCGGACCTGGGCGTACTTGAAGCCGAGGCCGACTTCGCCGAGCACCGCCTCAGGTCCGACCGTCACGTTGTCGAAGTGCAGGTTCGGATGCCCGCCGGCGATGGTCCGGTCAATAGTGTGGATTGGGTTGCCCAGCCGGACGCCCTGGGCGTCCATGTCCACCAGGAACATCGTGGCGCCGTTCGGGTCCGTCCCGGCTTCCGGGGTCCGTGCCATGACGATCGCGAATCCGGCGTGCTCGGCCCCGCTGGTGAAACGCTTGTCCCCGGTGATGGTCCAGGAATCCCCATTGCGGGTCGCAGTGGTCAGCAGCCCGGCGGGGTCCGACCCCGCGCCCGGGTGGGGCTCGGTCATACCGAAGCAGGAGAACGTGTCACCGGCCGCGAGAGGCGCAAGATAGCGCCTTTTTTGCTCCTCGGTGCCAATGATGTTCAGCATGTGCATATTGCCCTCATCCGGCGCCATGCAATTCAGAACGGCCGGCCCGATCGGGGAATATCCGGCTTCCTGGAAGATCGGGGACCACTGGTCCACCGGCAGGCCCTGGCCACCGAAGGAGACGGGCACGTGCGGGGCGAACACGCCCGCGGTTTTGGCGGCTTGGCCGAGTTCGCGGCGGAGCCCTTCAGCCAGGCGTTCGCCCGGCCGCGGCTCGGCGGGGATCACAACGCTGCGGATGAACTCGCGGGTGCGGAGCCGGAGGTCTTCGACGGCTGGGGGCAAGGAGCTTTGGTTCATGGGAGGGTCCTTTCAGGCCGGAAGGCCTGGAGTGCTGACGCACAGCGTCGCTGGGGGCGCTGAGGCTGATGATGGGTGCTAGGCGGTGCCGCCGGCGGTCAGCAGGCCGCCGTCGACGGTCAGAATCTGGCCGGTAATCCAGTCGGCATCCGGGGAGGCGAGGAACGCGACGGCGGCGGCCACGTCCTCGGGGACGCCGAGCCGTTTGAGCGGGTATTGCCCGGCGACCTCTGCTTCCTTGCCTTCGTAGAGCGCCTTCGCGAACTGGGTCTTGACGACGCCGGGGGCGACGGCGTTGACGCGGATCTCGGGGCCGAGTTCGACGGCGAGAGTGCGGGTGAGGTGGGATACCGCGGACTTGCTGATCCCGTAGAGCCCGATTCCTTCGGAGGGAGTGTCGCCGGTCACGGAGGAGATGTTCACGACGCAGCCGCGGCGGTCCCGGAAGCCCAGCCCGGGGTGGGACAGCGCACCCTGCACCCAGGCGAGGGTTCCGATGACGTTCACGTTGAAGACCTTGCGCGCGGCGTCGAGGTCGAGTTCGGCCAGCGGACCGTACACCGGGTTGATGCCGGCATTGTTGACCAGGATGTCCAGGCCGCCGGTTTCGCGGGCAATCAGCTCGAAGACCGCCTGTTGGTGGCCGGCGTCGTCCGCTTTGCCGGCGACTCCGTAAGCGGTGCCGGCCGGGAAGGAGGCGACGGCATCGTCGAGGGTCTCCTGCGTCCTGGCCGTCAGGATGACCCGGGCACCTTCGGCCGAGAGCCGGCGGGCGATGGCCAGGCCGATGCCGCGGCTGGAGCCGGTCACCAGGGCGGTTTTGCCGTCGAGCCGGCGGGGGGTGGTGGGCTGGGTCTTGTTCTGTCCGGTCACGTTCAGTCCTTCAGGTTCAGGCCGCGGAGTTCCCGCCGCTGGATCTTGCCGGTGTGCGTTTTGGGCAAATCGTTCAGGATGTAGACGCGGCGGGGGTACTTGTAGGCCGCCAGCCGCCCTTTAGCGAAGGAAATCAGCTCGGTGTCGGTCGCTTGTCCGCCGGCCTTCAGCGAGACGTAGGCAACCACCGCTTCGCCGCTGTAGCTGTCCGGCTGGCCGACCACCGCGGCTTCGAGGACCGCCGGGTGTTCATAGAGGGCGTCCTCGACTTCCCGCGGCCACACCTTGTAGCCGGAAACGTTGATCTGGTCTTTCATCCGGTCCACGAGGTAGATCCAGCCGGCCGCGTCCATGATCGCCACGTCCCCGGTTCGCAGCCGGCCGCCGGGAATCGCCGCTGCTGTCTCTGCGGGCTTGTTCAGGTAGCCGGGGGTCACCTGCGGTCCGCTGAGTTCCAGCTCCCCCGGTTCTCCGTCTGGAACCGGTTCGCCGTCCGGTCCAATGACCCGGGCAACGAGATTCGGCAAGGGCACGCCGATCGCGAGGGTGCCGCTGGCGGGGTCGACCGGCGCGACCGAGCCGGGCGGCACCGCGATCACGGCCGAGGCCGTCTCGGTCATGCCGTAGACGTTGTGGATGTACCGGCCGAAGCGCGCCTGGAAAGTCGCGACCGTGGCTGGCGGGATCGGAGCTCCCCCGGAGTAGATGTACTTGAGCGTCGCGAACTCCGCGGACGACGCGTGGGCCAGGTCCAGGAGCGCATTGAACACGGTGATGGACCCGATCACATGGGTCACGCCGTGCCTGTTGAACGATTCGAGGATGACCTCCGGCCGGACCCGGTTGATGAAAACAAGGTTCGCGGGGTGGATGAGCGCCGTCACCGCGGTGGCCACCGCCCCCGTGATGTGGAAGAGAGGTGCCACGGCGAGCACGACGTCCCCTGCCGCAAGATGCTGCCATTGGGCGTAGCCCGTGGCCACGCTCAGCACGTTCCGGTGGGTTCCCAGGGCACCCTTCGCCGGGCCGGTGGTTCCCGATGTGTAGGTCAGCAGGGCCACGCTGTCTCCGGTGAGGGTCGGCGGGACGGGGACCTGGCCGACCCTCCGCTGGAGGATCGAGCGGAGGTCATCCTCCGTGCGTTCAAGCCGGATCGACGAACGAAAGACCCGCGGATCGTCCTCGTTCTGGAAGTCCAGGTCCGAAGTGGTGATCGCCCAGGCCACGCTGCTGCCGCGGAGCGTCTCCGTCACGTCGGCAATTTCGCCGTCGAGGCAAACGATTCCGACGGCGCCCGAGTCGTCGATGATGTTGCGGAGCTCTTTACCCTTGTACATCGGGTTCAGCATCAGCGCTGTCCCCCCGGACTTCCAGATGGCCAGCATGCACAGTGCGAACTGCGGGATGTTCTGCAGGTAGATGCCGACGGCACTTCCGGGGCCAACGCCCCGCTGTTGAAGTTCGACGCTGAGCGCGTCCGTGAGAGCGTCGACGTCGCACGCGGACAGCGTTTGGTCGAAGTAGGTGACCGCGGTGGCATCCGGCGCCTGCCGGACGCGCTGGGTCCACGCTTCATTGATGGTCCCGGCGGCCGGCTCGATGCGGGACTGGACGCCGTCGGGATACAGGGCAGTCCAGGCTGGGTCTACGGTTTCGTTCACGGCGATGAGTCTCTTCTTCGTTGAACAGAGGACGGTGAATCTTGTGTGACTTATATTACTTTACCGAGCGCTCGCTCGGTTCAATCGAATATAGTGTAGATACACAACTACGGCAAGGGGTCACCGGGACATGGGCGGACAAGGTGCCACGCATTCAACGGCGTCGGCTGCGGCAACTGGATCAGCGCGCCCGGCGACTGCGAGCGCCCAGGGAGGGTGGCAGGATTTCTCGCCGCCTGTCCTCCGCCCTGCCCTGGCAGCAGCTCTGGCGTGCTTCACGGAGAACGGCTATCACGGGACCACGATCCGCCAGGTTGCCACCCGGGCAGGCTTGTCCGTACCCGGCCTTTACCACCATTTCCCGTCCAAACAGGCACTCCTCGTGACTCTCGATGCCGAAGCCATGAACGAGTTGTGGCGCCGGAGCACGGCAGCCCTGGCCGACGGCCCGCAGGGCGTGCTTGACAGGTTCAACCGGCTGATCCGTTGCCTCACGCTCTTCCACGCCCACCGGGGCAACCTGGCTTTCATCGCCCTCAGCGAGATCCGCAGCCTTGAAGGATCCGCACGCGCGGAACACATCGCAGCCCGCGACCGCCAGCAGGCTCTTCTTAGCGAGATCATCGATGAAGGTGTAACCGCCGGTATCTTCGACGCGCCGCACCCCCGCGAAACGAGCCGCGCGATAACCACCATGTGCACTGGCGTGGCCCAGTGGTACCGGATCGACGGCGAGCTCACGCCCGAGGAACTTGCCGACCGCTACGGCCGGCTGTGCCGGCTGACTGCGGGGGCAGCAGCGGGGGGCTGACTCAGCGTATGTGGACATCAGCGCGTTTGGGCGCGTTGCGGCGAATCGCGGCAATATCAGTGCTTCAGCTGCACCAACAGCATGGCCGCTGAGCGTCCGCGCCCAGCGGCCATGCGTCCAGTTGCCCGCCAGGGGCTGCACTTGGAAGCTGCAGTTAGAACCGGACGAGGGAGTACGGGAGGCTTGGCAGGTTCCCGGCCGTCCACGGGCGGTCCGAAGGCTCCACCGGAATCTGGCCGCGGCCGTCGCGGATCACCAGCACCACCGTGCCAACGATGGCGAACAGGGCAACCGCTGCCAGGATGAAAAGCAGTACGACAAATGACCCGGTCATGTCCAACACCTCTGGATTAATTTTACTGCGGTCCGCGCCTGCGAGAATGGCCAGATGACCGCCATCATCCTGGGCTGGAACCCGGACCGCTGGAACGACTGGAACTACGCCGAAGTCGCCGAGCGCGTCGGTGCGACCGGCCTGCACCTCCAGCCGTGGAGCGCCGGCCACCACGCGAACATCGGTTTGGGGACGGACGCCTGGCTGCTCGTGCAGGGAGCCACCGGGCCGGGACTGATCGGCCACGGCGTGGTGGTCTCGCAGCAGACCGAGCCCGGACAGCTCTCGCACGCCTCCACCGATTCCAGGGCGGACGAGACCCTGACACACATCCAGGTGGCCTTCGACTCGCTCCTACCGCTCGGCGAGCAGATCGGCGGCGACGTTCTTATCGAGGCGCTGCCCGGGGTGCCGTGGGACAGCGCTGAGGCGGCAGAGCTGGACCTGGACCCGGCCGAGGAAGCATCCGTCAGGGCCCTCTGGCGTGCTTTTGGACCGCAGCCGGGGCCGGACCCCACGCGGCCCGGCCCGGGCACCTACCCGCAGGACGCGCTCATCCGAGTCGAGGTAAACCGCTACGAACAGGACCCCGACGCGCGGCGGGCCTGCATTGCGCACTACGGCAGCAGCTGTGCCGCCTGCGGGTTCTCCTTTGAGCAGAGCTACGGCGAGATCGGCATGGACTTCATTCCGGTTCACCACCTCGTGCCGGTCTCCCAGCTCGGCAGCGGCTATGAACTCGATCCCATCACTGACCTCGTCCCGCTCTGCGCGAACTGCCATGCCATGGCGCACCAGGGGGTGAGCACCCCGCGGACCGTGGCCGAGCTGCGCCGGATCATCGGTGACGCCGGGTACCTCCGCGGATCCACCGTCTCCGCCGAACAGCTCGAGGCCCAGCAGCAGGCCCGGGAGCTCCTGGGACCGCAGTAACTCCACGGTGCGCCGTCAAACGAACCGACCTGCCGGCACCTCCTGCGGGGGTCGGAGGGCAGCTTGCGTCCCCGCATTTTCTAATCGCTGGACTTTGCGGCCGGGAGCACATCAGACTGTCTACAACAGCTGGATTGGCGGGCCCGCACTTCCGCTTTCGCGTCCGGCCGGGTTCTATCGGCGGAGCGGTTGGGGGCCGTGCCGCGCGACCTTTTCCAGCATCGTGAAAGGACCTGGTATGCCGGATTTTTCAGCATTCTTCCCGCTATTTGCCACGATCATCGGCGTGGCTGTTGTCATCGCCGTTATTTGGCTGACCACCAAACTGATGTGGAAAGTGGCAGAACCCAATGAGGCTCTCATCATCTCGGGGCTGACGCGGGGAACCCTGGAAACCCGGGAGGGAATGGACTTCAAGATCGTCACCGGCAAGGGCGCGCTGGTGTTTCCCGGCCTGCAGACCGTCAGGACCCTGTCCCTGACCCTCAATGAAACCGAGCTCAAAGTCTCCTGTGTGACGTCGCAGGGCATCCAGGTGATCGTCGAAGGTGTTGTGATCTACAAGATCGGGGATGCCCCGCCGTTCATCGCCAACGCCGCGCGGCGCTTCCTCGGCCAGCAGCCAAAAATGGAAAGCCAGGTCTACAACGTTTTCGAGGGGCACCTGCGCTCGATCATCGGCAGCATGACCATGGAGGAAATCATCCGCGAGCGCGACAAGCTCGGTTCACAGGTCCGCAGCGCCAGCGGCGTTGAAATGGAAAAGCTGGGGCTGGTGGTCGATTCGCTCCAGATCAAGGACCTGCAGGATCCCACCGGCTACATCGAGAACATCGCCAAACCGCACATCGCCCAGGTCAAGATGGAAGCGCGCATCGCCGAGGCCACCAGGAACCGTGAGGCCGCGGAAAAGGAAGCCGAAGCGGAGGCACTGATCGCGGACGCACAGAGTATCTCGGCCATCCGGCAATCCGAGGCCCAGGCCAACGCCGAACGGGCCAAGGCACAAGCCGCCCAGGCGGGCCCCCTCGCCGACGCGACGGCCCGCCAGCAGGTGGTGGTCCAGGAGACCGAAGTGGCCAAGCTTGAAGCGGACCGGGAGGAACAGAAACTGCAGACCACCGTCCGCAAGCCGGCCGACGCCAAGGCCTATGCAAAGCGCACCGATGCCGAGGGCCAGAAATCCGCCGATATCAGCGCCGCGGAGGCGCTGGCCCGGCGCACGGAACTCGAAGCCGAGGCCAATGCCAGACGCACGGAACTGCAGGCCAACGCCAACGCCACCGCGGCAGCGGCGGCGGCCGGCGCCACCCGGGTCACCGGCGAGGCGGAGGCTGCGGCCACGAAAGCCCGCGGCGATGCTGCCGCGTCGGCGATCAAGGCCAAGGCGTTGGCCGAAGCGGACGGCATCAAGGCACGCGCCGAGGCCCTCGGTACCAACCAGGAGGCCGTTATTTCACAGCAGCTGGCGGAAAACATGCCCGCCATCATCGCGGCAGCAGCGGAGCCCTTCGCCCACGTTGGCCAGTTCACCGTCCTCAATGGCGGTGAGGGCATCAACCGCATGATCGGCGGGATCCTGGCCCAGGTGGGCGACTATCTCCCCGCTCTCAGATCCGCCCTTAGGAATGGCCGGGAGGATCCAAAGAGGCCCACGAAAGCTCCGGATGCATGATGCACAGGGACGTTGACCGGAGCCTCACCGGCAGGATCGGGCGGGTTACCGGTCGCATCGCGCCGGGCACCATCGGCGAAGTCATGCTGCCGTTCCGTGGCGGAACAAGCGCCTTCCACGCCCACCCGTTCGACAAGGCCAGTGTCTTCGCGGTGGGTGAGGAGGTCCTGGTCATCTACTACGAGCCGCCGCAGACCATCTACGTGGATGAGCTGCCGGACGTCCTGAGGAAAGACGCCCGCGGTTAGAAGCGCCACACCGGGCACGGCACGGCCGGCGGGATTCCGGGCCGAGGCGCCACCAACGCGGCCCGAGGTCTTTGCCACCGTCTAGAGTGCGGACACGGCCGCGGCCCGGGTGGACATGCTCATTCTTCGCTGCAGGGCCTGGGCATACCGGGATTATGTCCAGCCCTCGGCCCGGCCGGAGGGCATGCCCACCGAAGCGCAGCGGATTCCGCCCCAGCACCGCCTTGTTAACCCACTCTTCCCTCCCCCGCCATGCGCCCAGCCCCGTGCCGAAAGCCTGTCCGCGCACCGTGGAGGGGTGAGGATCGCAATTGTTGCTGAGTCATTCCTGCCGCTGATGAATGGGGTAACCCACTCGATCCTGCGGGTACTGGAGCATCTGCAGGAGCGCGGAGACGAGGTGCTCGTGATCGCGCCGTCCACGCAGGACGCGGAGGCCCCCAACGAGGTCTACGGGGCGCATGTCCACCGGCTGCCCTCGGTTCCGCTGGCCGGCTACGCGAACGTTCGGGTGGCGATGGGCGGTGTTTATCGGGTCAAGCGAATCCTTGCCGACTATGCACCGGACGTGGTCCACCTGGCCTCGCCGTTCGTGCTCGGCTGGCGCGCGGCGCAGGCAGCACACCATCTGGGAATCCCCACCATCGCCATCTACCAGACCGAGGTCCCGGGCTACGCCGGGCGGTATGGCGTCCCCTTCCTGGAGAACTGGGCCTGGAACCGGGTGGAAAACATCCACCGGCTCTCCTCCCGGACCCTCGCCCCGTCCAGCTTCGCGGTCAACCAGCTCCGCGGCCGCGGCATCCCCCGGGTCGAGATGTGGCGGCGCGGCGTGGATACCGAGCGGTTCTCCCCCGCCAAGCGCGACGCCGGATGGCGGGCCGCCGTCGCCCCGGCCGGCGAGCGCATCATCGGCTACGTGGGCCGGCTCGCGGTCGAAAAGCAGGTGCAGGACCTCGCCGTGCTGGCCGACGTTCCCGGCACCCGGCTGGTGATTGTGGGCGACGGACCCCAGCGGCAGGCCCTCGAGGAGGCCCTGCCGGACGCCGTCTTCACCGGTTTCCTCGGCGGCGAGGAACTGGCCAGGGCTGTGGCATCCTTCGATCTCTTCGTGCACCCCGGCGAGTTCGAGACCTTCTGCCAGACCATCCAGGAGGCGATGGCCTCGGGCGTGCCGGTGGTCGCCACGGGCCGCGGCGGTCCGCTGGACCTCGTCGAGAACTCCCGCACCGGCTGGCTGTATAAACCGGGCGACCTGGCCGCGCTGCGGAACCACGTGGTGGACCTGATGGGCGACGACGCCAAGCGCCGCGCGTTCGCAGCAGCTGCCCATGCATCGGTCCAGGGCCGGACATGGTCCGCCTTGGGCGCCGAACTGGTCCAGCACTACCAGGCGGTCCTCGCCGCCGACATCGCCGCACCAACCACCCAAGGAGTCACCCTGTGAGAATTTCCGTGATCGGCTGCGGCTACCTTGGCGCCGTGCACGCGGCCACCCTGGCGTCGATGGGCCACCGCGTGGTGGGGATCGACGTCGACGCCGCCAAAGTCGAGCAGCTGGGCCGCGGTGCGGCGCCGTTCCACGAGCCCGGGCTGGACGAACTCCTGCGCGACGGCGTCGCCACCGGCCGGCTGAGCTTCTCCACGGAATTCGCCGACGCCGCCTGCGCCCAGCTGCATTTCCTCTGCGTGGGCACACCGCAGTCCAAGACCTCCGACGGCGCCGACCTCCGTTACCTCGTCGCCGCGACCGAGGCCCTCCTGCCCCATCTGGCCGCCGGGTCCGCCGTGGTGGGCAAGTCCACGGTTCCGGTCGGCACGGTGGACATGCTCAGCGGCGTGTTGGCGGAGCGGCCCGACGTGCTCCTGGGCTGGAATCCCGAGTTCCTGCGCCAGGGCACCGCGGTCAGGGACTCCCTGGTCCCGGACCGCTTGGTCTACGGCGTCCCCGAAGGCGGCTTAGCGACCAGCGGCACGGCAGCCAGCGGCTTAGCGACCAGCGGCACCGCGATCACCGCAGCCCTCGACGCCGTCTACGAGCCCCTGCTGGCCGCCGGGGTTCCGCGGCTGGTGTGTAACTTCGCCACAGCGGAACTGATCAAATCGGCGTCGAACGCGTACCTTGCCACCAAGCTCAGCTTCATCAATGCCATGGCCGAGCTCTGCGACGCCACGGGCGCCGATGTACGGCAGCTGGGCTCGGCGATGGGCCTTGATCCGCGTATCGGGAGCCGGTACCTCCATGCCGGCCTCGGGTTCGGCGGCGGCTGCCTGCCCAAGGACATCCGCTCCCTCCGGGTCCAGGCGGCCGGTCTGGGCGTGGATTCGGTGGACCAGTGGATGGACGTGGTGGACTCGATCAACCGCGACCAGCGTTCCCGGACCGTGGGGCTGGCCCGGGAGCTGTGCGGCGGCCAGCTGAGCGGCCGCCGGCTCACGGTGCTCGGCGCGGCCTTCAAACCGGATACCGACGACATCCGCGACTCCCCCGCCCTGGACGTTGCCCTGCAGCTGGCGTCGCACGGCGCGCATGTCACCGTGACGGATCCTGCCGCGATCAACAACGCGTGGCTCCGCTACCCGCAGCTGCGCTTCGAACCGGCCACGGGCCAGGCGCTGGAGGGTGCGGAGCTGGTGCTGCTGCTGACCGAATGGGATGAGTATGTCGCGCTCGCCCCGGCCGACGCCGGGGCGCTGGTCCGGCGCCGGATCCTGCTTAACGCCCGGAACGCCGTCGACGCCTCCGCCTGGGAAGCGGAAGGCTGGACCGTCCGCGGCCTGGGCCGCGCAACCAGCCCCACCGCACCCGCGCCAACCGGCCCGAACCGGGCCCCGGGCCACCAGCTCATTTCGACCAGCGCACCCGGCGCTGACCGGACCGCCTGAAACCCCGCCGCTGAAACGCGGGCGTAACGCGGCATCTCGCTACCGGCCACCCCTATGATTTCCGGAGGGGAGGACGCGAAATGAACTACCGGTGGTCCCAGATTCGAACGGCAGTAGCGCGGTGACGGCTTTCTCGCACCCTGCGCCCGACGCCGAGGCGGTCTTCGAATCCAGCCCCGACGCCCTCCTGGTGATCTCCGAGGAGGGCACCATCCGCCTGGTCAACGCCGCCACAGAGCGCCTGTTCGGCTACACCCGCGAGGAGCTCGTGGGCCAGGACCACCGCATGCTACTCGCCGAGGGGTTCCGGAGCAGCTTCCATCGGCACGTTTTCGACCTCCGAAAGGAGGCCGACGGCGGCCCACTCACCAAAGCTGACACCCCAGCCGCCGGCAACGACGGCCCGCTCGCCAAACCCGCCGCCCATGCCGACCCCGGCCTCCCGCCGGTGGAGGCCTACGGACTGCGGCGCGACGGCACCGAGTTCCAGGGCGAAGTGGCCTGCTCGCTGCTGGTCGGGGACACCAGCGACGCGCCGGTCAGCGTGGCCGTCGCCGTCCGCAGCACCTCGCACCGGCTCGCCGCCGACGCGGGACTCCGTGAAGCCCTGTCCCTGCTCAGCGCAACGCTGGAATCCACGGCCGACGGCATTCTCGTCGTCGACGGCAAAGGCCGGATCGCCAGCGTCAACAACCAGTTCACCTCGATGTGGGGCATCCCGCGGGAGCTGCTGGCCACGCAGGACGACGACGCTGTGTTGAGCTTCGTCCTGGACCAGCTGGTGCACCCCGCGCAGTTCGTGGAAAAGGTCACCGCGCTCTATGCCGATCCGGACGCCGAAAGCCACGACGTCCTGGACTTCCGTGACGGCCGCACCTTCGAACGCTACTCCCGCCCGCAGAAGGTCGCGGACCGGGTCGTCGGCCGCGTGTGGAGCTTCCGCGACGTGACCCCGGCCCGGGTCGCGCAGGACCTGATCACCCAGGCCCTGGCCGACCTGGCCGAGAAAGCCGCGCAGCTCAAGGCCCTCGCCTTCCAGGACCCGCTGACCGGGCTGTCCAACCGGCAGCTTTTCAACGACCACCTCGAGGCGGCACTGCGCGGGCCGTGCGGCACCGCCGTCGACGTCCTGCTCCTGGACCTTGACGACTTCAAGGAGGTCAACGACATCCTGGGCCACCACGCCGGGGACCAGCTGCTGGTCGAGGTGGGCCGGCGGCTGCGCGAGTGTGTCCGCCCGAGCGACGTTGTAGCACGCCTGGGCGGTGACGAATTCGTGGTGCTTCTGGTCGGCTCGCTGGATCCCGGAATGGTCGCCGAGCGGATCGTCGCGTCCCTGAAGGCGCCCCTCTGGATCGACGGCACCATGCTCCACCCGAGCCTCAGCCTGGGCCTGGCGTCGATCAACGAGGACGCAGTGGACGCCTCCGAGCTGCTGCGCCGGGCCGACGTCGCGATGTACGCCGCCAAAGCCGCCGGGAAGAACCGGTACCTGCGGTTCCGGCCCGAGATGATGAAGAGCCTGGTCGAGCGGACCGAACTGGAGGCCGGGCTTCGGCTGGCCGTGGATGCCGGCGAGATCACCGTGCACTACCAGCCCATCCTCTCGGCCCGGCGCGGCGTCGTCGAGACGGTTGAGGCGCTGGCCCGCTGGGAGCGCGAGGGCGGCATCGTCTCCCCTGAGCAGTTCATTCCGGCCGCGGAACGCAGCGGCCTGATCGTCGAAATTGGGACCGAGGTGCTGCTCAAGGGCTGCACCGAACTGGGGCCCTGGCTGGCGGAGGACCCCTCGCGCGCCCTCGCGGTCAACGTTTCCGGGGTGCAGCTCCAGCACGGGGACTTTGCCGAGCTGCTGCTGGCCGTCGCCCGGAGCACCGGGGTGGATCCGCGGCAGCTGGCCGTGGAAGTCACCGAAAGTGTCTTCTTCCACGACGACGGCCACGTGATCCAGCAGCTCACCGCGCTCCGGAACGCCGGCGTGCGGGTCGCGCTGGATGACTTCGGCACCGGATTCTCCTCGCTGGGACGGCTCCAGGGGCTCCCCGTGGACACCTTGAAGATCGACCAGTCGTTCACGTCCATGATCCACACCGGCGATGAGAAGCTGCCGATCCTTGACGGCATGATCACCATTGCCCACGGCCTGGGCCTGAGTGTCACGGCCGAAGGCGTCGAGACGGCGGCGCAGGCCGAGTACCTGAGCAAACTGGACTGCGATTCGCTGCAGGGTTTCCTGTTCGCGCGCCCAACCGCCGCGCCCGGTCTGCGGTCCGCGATCGCCCGGTCCAACGCCGCGTTCGCCGTCCTGCGGGGTGAACGGGTGTCCGGGCCGCGGTGACCCGGCAGAGTCCGTTTCCGGGGTACTGCATTCGGGGCCAACGGACCCTATGATTCAGGGAAAGAAGTGTCCACGGCGCGCCGCCGGGACAGTCATCAGCACATCAACCGTCGCTTTGGGGGCCGGTATCGCCGTGGGAACAGGGATTGAAGAGGGCCTGCTTGAGCAGAGTCCCGACGCTTTCCTGCTGCTGAACACTGACGGAACCATCGCTTTTGTGAACGCGGCCGCTGAGCGCCTCTTTGGCTACCCGCGCGACCAGCTGCTCGGAACGGCGCACAACATCCTGCTCTCCGAGGACGAGCGCGGCGGCTTCCTGCGGGTCCTGGGCCGGCTGGGCCGCGGCAGCCTGTCCGTCAGCCGGCCGTTCGCTGCGGCAGGCCGCCGTCGGGACGGCCGTGAGCTGTCCCTGGAGATCACCTGCTCGCTGGTCACGGTCGATGCCAGCCCGGCCATGGCGGTAGCCATCAGGGACGGGAGCCACCGGGAGGATACCGATTCCGGCCGGCGGCTGGCCGTCTCCCTCCTGGATGCCACGCTGGAATCCACCGCTGACGGGATTGTCGTCATCTCCACCGAGGGACTCATCACCGGGATCAATGACCAGTACCTGAAGCTGTGGGGCATGCCGCCCGAGATGATCACGGCTGAAGATCCGTTGGCGCTGGTCACCTTCATTTCACGGCAGCTGCGTGATCCGGAGGGCTTCCTGCAGAAAGTCACGGAACTCTATACGGACAATGTCAGACAGAGCAACGATGTGCTGGATTTCAAAGACGGCCGCACCGTGGAGCTCTATTCCCGGCCGCAGAAAGTCGCCGACGTGGTCGTGGGCCGGATCTGGAACTTCCGGGACATCACCTCCAAACAACGCGCCGAGGACCAGGCCCGGCGCGCGCTGGCGGAACTTGCCGAGCAGGCAGACAAACTCAAGGAACTCGCGTTCCGGGACCCGCTGACCGGGCTCGCCAACCGGATCCTCTTCGCGGAACGCGTCGCCGCCGCCCTGCTGACCCGGGCTCCGGTGCACGTGCTGCTGTTGGACCTGGATGACTTCAAGGAAGTCAACGACATCCTGGGGCACCATGCCGGGGACGAGATGCTGGTGGAAATCGCGGGCCGGCTGCAGCAGTGCGTCGGGCCGCACGGCACCGTGGCCCGGCTCGGCGGGGACGAGTTCGTCGTGCTGCTGGTGGGCTGTAACGATTCCGATGCCGTTGCCCAGCGGATCGTCGCCACCCTGAACGCGCCGTTCTCCATCGAGGGCACCCTCCTGCGGCCGGGCCTCAGCCTCGGGGTGGCCTCGCGGAGCGCCGGGGCCATGACGTCCTCGGAGCTGTTGCGGCAGGCGGACCTGGCGATGTACGCCGCCAAGGAAGCCGGCAAGAACTGCTATCTGCACTTCAAGCCGGAGATGCTGGCCGAGCTGCTGACACGGACCCAGCTCACAGCAGGGCTGCGGCGGGCCGTGGAACTGGGCCAGATCATTGTGCATTACCAGCCGGTGGTGTCCACCGGGTCGCTGGACGTCGTGCAGTTCGAGGCTTTGGCACGCTGGCAGTTCGAGGGGAAGCTGATCCCGCCGGACGAGTTCATCCGGACCGCGGAACGCAGCGGTCTGATCCGGGACATCGGCGCGGAGGTGCTTCGCCGCAGCTGCGCTGAGCTGCAGCCCTGGCTTGGGGAGGACCCGACCCGGACCCTGGCGGTCAACGTTTCCGGCGTGCAGCTGCTGCACCGGGACTTCGCCGACAGCGTCCTGGACGTCGCGGCGCACGGCAAGGTGGATCCGCACCAGCTGGTGCTGGAGGTGACCGAAAGTGTCTTCTTCGACCCCCGATCCCACGTCATCTCCCAGCTCGAGAGCCTGCGCGGGGCCGGGGTCCGGGTGGCCCTGGACGACTTCGGCACCGGATACTCCTCGCTGGGCCGCCTGCAGGAGCTCCCGGTGGATATCGTCAAGATCGACAAGTCCTTCGTGTCGCTGCTGCACACCGGGGCGGAGAAGCTGCCGATCCTGACCTCGATGATCCACATGGCGCACAGCCTGGGCCTGAAGGTCACGGCCGAGGGCATCGAAACCCCGGAGCAGGCGCACTACCTGATGGACCATGGCTGCGATGCCCTGCAGGGCTTCCTGTTTTCCCGGCCTGAGCCGGAGCACCGGAGGGAACTCGGCATCCGCAACACGGCCGCGGCCGTGGCGGCGCTGGCCGGGGCCCCCCGCCGGGCTGGCTGAAGACCCCGCCGCAGCTGCGGCCTGCTGGTTCCGGCCGGCTGGGTTGCGGCCGGCTGGTTCGCGCCGGCTCTGGCCACGTCGGTTTATCTCCGGTCAGGTCCGGGGATCGAGCTCGCCCAGGTCTGCGCCCACCATGGCGGCGCTGCGCTCCCACAGGCCCCGCGCAAGCTCCGGGTCGTACGCCTGCTTGTTGGCTTTCGCCAGCGCCCGCTTGGCGTAGTAGGCACCGGAGATCCAGTCCTCCCCGGGTTTAGCCGTGGCGAGCCAGACCAGCGTGTCCGCGCCCTGTTCGGGGCTTAGCATGAACCTGTTCAGGAAACTCCGGTACATAAAACGGAACGGGCTGGTGGTGTCCGCCGCGAAGTTGGTGGCCACGACACCGGGATGGAAGGCCGCCGTCGAGATCCCGGCCGCCTGGTAGCGGTTGTTCAGCTCCGCGGTGAAGAGGATGTTCGCCAGCTTCGCGTTGCCGTACGCCAGATTCGCTGAATACTTGGTGGCCGTCTCAAGGTCGTTCAGGTCCAGCTTGCCGTACAGCGCGTTCGCGGCGCTGGACGTGTTGATGACCGTGGCGCTGCTGGCGGTGAGCACGTCCAGCAACTCGGTGGTGAGCAGGAACGGGGCCAGGTGGTTGATCTGGAAGGTCTTCTCATGGCCGTCAACGGTGAGCCCGCGGTGGCCCATGATGCCGCCGGCGTTGTTGGCCAGGACATCGATCCGCGGGTACTTCTCCCGCAGCTGCGCGGCGAGTTGGCGCACCTGTGCCAGTTCCGCGAAGTCGCTGACGAAGTAGTCCGCGCCGATCTCTGTCGCGACCCTTGCCGTCTTCTCCGCGGAACGCCCGACGACGACGATCTGGTCCCCCTGTTTGCTCAGGGTCCGCGCGGCGGACGCGCCGATGCCGTCGCTGGCCCCGGTTATAACGATGGTCCGTGCGGTCATGAATGAGTCCTTTGAGCGGAATCGGTAAGCGGGCTGTCGGAATCGAGCCTACCGAACCACAACGACGCGGGGAGGACGGATGTTCCCTATGTGGATTGAGCGTTAAATGCGGGAGAGCCCCGACCTGTGTGGTTGGGGCTCTCGACCGTGTAATGATGTTCCGGCGGTGACCTACTCTCCCACACCCTCCCGGGTGCAGTACCATCGGCGCT
>NZ_JBWZCG010000015.1:0-106478 GCF_059383415.1 Pseudarthrobacter sp. RHLT1-30-1 | reverse complement strand
ATTTTGCACTCCCCCCCCCCCCCCCCCCCCCCCCCCCCCCCCCCCCCCCCCCCCCCCCCCCCCGGGCTGGTGTGCACTCCGGCGCGTAGCGCGAGGGGCGCGGGGGCGTTATTTCTTTTCGCTGTCCAGGAACTTCTGAAAGTCCTCGTGGGCCGTGTCAGCAGCGGCGGAGGCGTCCGCGCCGGTGATGGTGGCTACGATCGGGCCGCCCACGATTTCGCGGGCCTTTCCGACGGTGACAACCTCGGGACGGTCGTGGCCGACGCCGTTCTCGGCGCTGGCGGCGATGGCCTCGGCCAGATCCTTCGGGTAGGTGGAGGTACCGGCGGGATCGGCCCAGACGGAAGTGCGGGGTCCGGGGACGCCGGCCTTCTGGGCAGCCAGGGTGCGTTCCTTGCTGGTGGCCCACTGGATGAACTTCCAGGCGTTGTCCTGGTTGCCCGAAGCCTGGTTCACGGCAAGGCCCCACGAGGGGATGTTGTACGGCTTGGATCCTGCGGGGCCGGCGGGCAGCGCGGCGAAGCCGACCGTGTCGGCGACCTTGGACTTGGCCGGGTCAGTGGCGTTCTTGTAGAGCGAGTCGGCCTCGGTGTAGAAGGCGGCCTTGCCCTGGGTGAAGATAGCCATCGCCTCGGGCCAGCTCATGTCCGTGCTGACGTTGGCCGGACCGTAGTTGCGGATCAGGCCGCCGTAGTACGCGTAGGCCTGCTTGGCGGCGTCGGAGTTGACCGCGGACTTGCCGCTGGCGTCGGTGAAGTCGCCGCCGAAGCTGTACAGGAAGCTGGAGAACTGGGTGACAGCGGCGGACTTGCCGGTACGGGCCACGAAGCCCGCGGTGTCCGGGTTGGACGCCTTGATGGCCTTGGCGGCAGCCTCGAGCTCTTCCATGGTCTTGGGAACCTCGAGGCCGGCGGCCTGCAGCAGGTCCTTACGGTAGTAGAGCACTTCGCGTTCGGTGATGATCGGGACGCCGACCACCTTGCCGTCCGCCGTGGTGGCCTTGACCGGGCCCTCCTGGTAGTCCTTCCAGTCCCAGCTGGCGTCCGAGGACACCTTGGACGTCAGGTCGGCGAGGTAGCCGTTCTTGGCGAACGCCTTGCCCTCCTGCAGCGGGCGGTACATCATGACGTCGATCTCGTCGCTGCCCGCGTTGAGCTTGACGTTGTACTGGTCCGAGAGCTGGTCCTCGCCGAGCTGGGTCAGCTCGACCTTGAGGCCGCTGGACTTCTCGAATTCCGGAATGGCGGCCTTGATGCCTTCAGTCCAGACGTGGTTGGCCAGCGTAACCCGGACGGTGCCGGCGGCCTTCGCATCACCGCTGCCGCTGCCGCCGCTGCAGGCCGTGAGCCCCAGCGACAGGGCCGCGGCGACGGCCGCGTACTGCATGATCGAACGTCGCTTCATTACGACTCCTTGGTTCCTTAGGGGCTGGATGTCACGTCCAGCCGGCTGCGGATGCATCTTTACATCTGCTCTGGAAGCGATCATAGATAAATAAGGCAGACTTAAACAACCCCTTGCGGACAACCCGTATGATTTATTTATGACAACCCCAAAGGCGGAGTCCTCAGCTGACCTGCATTCCCTGCTGGTCCACAAGCTGGGACTCGCTATTGCCGAGGGGACCCTCGCGCCGCACTCCATTCTGCGCCTGGACGAGCTTGAGGCACAGTACAAGGTGTCCCGCTCGGTGGTCCGCGAGGCCACCCGGGTGCTCTCCTCCAAGGGCATGCTGGAATCACGACGGCGGCTGGGCACCGTGGTGCAGCCCGAAGACAGCTGGAACGCCTACGACCCGCAGGTGATCCGCTGGCGGCTGGCCTCCTCCCGACGGCTGGAACAACTGAAGGCGCTGAACGAACTCCGGGGTGCAATCGAGCCGCAGGCCGCCCGGTTCGCCGCCGAGCGGGCCTCCTGGGATGCCGGCAGCGATCTGGTCTCGCAGGCTGCCCGGCTCTGGGCCGCAGGCCAGCGCGGGGACAACGACGAGTTCCTGCGGCTGGACATCGAATTCCACGCCACGGTGCTCAAGGCCTCCGGCAACCCCATGTTTTCCCAGCTGCATAACCTGGTCACTGAAGTCCTGACCGGGCGGACCGAGCACGGGCTGATGCCGCATCTGCCGCACCACGAGGCGCTGCAGCTGCACGTGGAAGTCGCCAGCGCCATCCAGCGCGGCGAGGCGAACGCAGCGCATGCCGCGATGAGCCGGATCGTGGAGCAGTCCTCCGAAGAGATGGGCAACATCTGGTCCAGCCGCAGCCGGCCGGCCGCCCCTGAGCCCGCCCCCACCCCCTAGCCCACCCCAACGCGGGGTCACTTCGCGCCGGTCCGGGCCGCCGGAATGGGCGCGAAGTGACCCCGCGTTGGGGGTGTGGTCAGTCCTCGGTGGGGGTGGTGCGCAGCGGGTGGTAGTTCCGCCAGCTGTGCTCGGGCGCGTAGCCGAGCAGCCGTTTGGCCTTGTCGATCGAGAGCAGGGTCTCGTGCTCGCCGAGCCCCTTGACCACCGGCACGTTCGGGAACACCTCCGCGGCGAGGCCGGCGCTGCTGCGGCTCATCACGGTGTCGGCATTGGCGATGATGAACGCCTCGAACCCCGGGGTGCCGTGCTCGAG
The DNA here is from genome assembly GCF_059383415.1 of Pseudarthrobacter sp. RHLT1-30-1. Lineage (NCBI taxonomy): Bacteria > Bacillati > Actinomycetota > Actinomycetes > Micrococcales > Micrococcaceae > Pseudarthrobacter > Pseudarthrobacter sp. RHLT1-30-1. The sequence continues at coordinate 103,863 of NZ_JBWZCG010000015.1, read as the reverse complement.
GGCGCGGGCCACGGCCTGCGCACCGTCCCTGCCGTCGATGTAGCCCCAGAGGTTAAACTTGCGCAGTGTCGCGTCGGCGTCGAAGCCGGGGAACTCCTCGTAGTCCTCCGGGTCCATCACATTGGAAAAGCGCAGACCGGTGATGCTCAACTCAGGATCCCAGCGGGTCAGCTGGACCGCCATCTGTTCCTCAAGGTGTTTCACCAGCGAGTATGTGCTTTCCGGCCGGGCCGGGTATTCCTCGTCGACCGGAAGGTAGAGCGGGTCGACGTCGAACGGCAGACCCAGCACCGTCTCACTGGACGCGTAGACAATCTTCTTGATCCCGGCCCGGCGGGACGCCTGGAACACGTTGTACGTGGCCAGCATGTTGTTCTCGAACGTCGCGGCGTCCGGGGCGTGCCCGGGGGCCGGGACCGCGGCCAGGTGCACCACCGCGTCGACGCCTTCGTGCCGGTCGTCCAGACCCAGCAGCGCATCCACCACGTGCCCGTAGTTGCGCAGCTCCACGTCGGTGTAACCCCGCCCACGCGTGCCGGTGCGGTCAAAGTTGATGACTTTGTGGCCGTCACCGTCCAGCCGCCGGACGACGCTCCGGCCAAGCTTTCCGCTTCCGCCGGTAATGACAACTCGCATCAGGACTCCTCGGGTCGTGGGGATTTGTTCCACCCTAGGGCCGGCCGGGCCGGGGGCCTACCCCCGGGCTGGCCGGAGGCGGCCCCGCGTGACTTTCGGCCCTAGGCAGTGCCGGGCGGACCGGGCAGTCTGGGGGCCATGAACGCTGATCAGCGGATAGTCGTGGGCGTGGACGGTTCGGATTTCTCGACGACGGCGCTTCGGCTCGCCGGGCGGATGGCCAAGAGCCTGGGGGCGCCGCTGGAGGTTGTGACCTGCCTCGGCACCTCGGATCTTTTCCTGGCCTCGCACCTGCCCGAAGAGCGCTCGCCCACCACGACCCAGCTGGAGGAGACGGCCAAACGGCTCGTCAGCGAATCCCTGGAACGCGCCTTCGGCGGCGACGTCCCGGAGGGACTGACCCGGACCGTGAAGTTCGGTCCGCCGGCCAAGGTCCTGGTGGAGGAGAGCCGGGACGCCCAGCTGCTGGTGGTCGGCAGGCGCGGCCGCGGCGGGTTCCTCGCACAGATCATGGGGTCGGTCAGCGGTGCCTGTGCGGCACATGCCCATTGCCCGGTGCTGGTGGTCGGAGACGACACGGGCCAGGCCCAGGCGAGCGGATGAACGGCGCCGGACCGGAAGGCTAGGAGCCATGGCACAGCTGCAGGCGCCGGCCCGGACCCGGCAGTCGGGGCAGGACGTGCGGTCCGGAAAGATCGTGGGCTGCTTCTTCCTGTTCACCGGCGGCATCCACGCCGGAATTGTGGCCGCGGGCACGGAGTTCTACCGGCATTTCGCCGATGAGGCGCTCCTGCCGTTTGTCACCGCTGCCTGGTGCGATGTCTTCATGGCCGCTCCCGCGCTTTGGGGTCTGGCCGTTTCCGGGGGCGAGGTTGGCCTGGGCGTGCTGCTGCTCAGCGGCGGAGCACGGGCCACCGCGGGCTGGGCCGGGGTGGTCGCGTTCCATCTGGCGCTGATGTTGTTCGGCTGGGGATTCTGGTTGTGGTGTGTTCCGGCGCTGGCGTTCCTGGTCCCGTCGGCCATCGCGCACCGCCGCAGGCAGCATCAGGTAGCGGAAGTAGCGCAACATCCGGACGCGAAAAAGCCACAGGAGAGGGGCCGAACCGTATGAGCCGGTCCACCGCATCCTCCCGGCTCCGCGGTCCGCTGGCTGCCGTTGCGGCGGCGGCCGCCGCCGCCGGTTACGTTCTTGCCGTCCGGCCGCGGCTGCTGAACTGGGGTGCCACCGCACAGGAAGCCGCCGGCCCGCTTCCCGGCGACGAACTGGTTCGGACCCCGCGGATGCAGAGCACCCGCGCCGTCACCATCAAGGCGCAGGCCGCCGACGTCTGGCCCTGGCTCGTCCAGCTCGGCGCCGGACGCGGCGGAATGTACAGCTATGACCTGCTGGAGAACGCCGCCGGGCTCGGCATGCACAGCACGGACCGGATCCTTCCGGAGTACCAGCAGCTCGACGTCGGCGATGTCATCCCGTTGGGCCCCGACGTCGGGATCCCGGTCCGGCGACTGGACCCGGGGTCCGTGCTGGCTCTCGGCGGGAGCATGGATCCGCGGACCGGGAGGATCACCGCGTCCGGCGGGGGCCCCGCAGGACCGCGGCTGGAGCTCGGCTGGACCTTTGTGCTGCAGCCTGTCAACGGGCGCACCACGCGGCTGCTGTCCCGCACGAGGTACGACTATTCACCGCTGGCAGTGGGGCTGGTCCTCCGCCCCGTGCTGGAACCGCTGCAGTTCATGATGGAACGGCGCATGCTGCTGGGCATCAAGGCCCGGGCGGAGCGCCGCGGCAGCTAGCCGGTCGGTCCCGGGCCGGGCACCGCGGCGCCCATGACCTTGGGCCCTACGCCGTCCAACCCCACAGGAATAACCTGAAGTTGCAGGGCGGTGCGCGGCCGCCCCGCCGACCCGGGAGGCAAACGGTGAACTCCGCCCGAACAAGCATCATCGCCGGCATCGCATTGATGGCCGCCGGCGTCCTGTTGCTGCTGGATCTGCTCGGGATCCTCGACAGCGCAGCCCTTGTGTGGCCGCTGCTGTTCGGAGCAGTCGGGACCGTCTTCCTGACGCTGTTCCTCCGCAGCCAGGAGAACTGGTGGGCTGCCATCCCCGGCTCGGTGTTCCTGGGCCTGGCGGCGGTCATCCTGAGCACGCTGCTCTGGCCGCGCTCGGCGGAGGACTGGGCCGGCGCATTCCTGTTCCTGTTCATGGCCGCCGGCTTCGGTGCCGTCTACCTGCGCGAACGTTCCAACTGGTGGGCGCTGATCCCCTGCGGCGTGATGCTGACGCTCGCCCTCGTCGTTGCGCTTCCGCAGACCTGGGAAGGCATGCCGATCGCCGCAGTCCTGTTCCTGGGGCTCGCCGCCACCTTCGCGGCGCTGTCCCTGGTTCGTGTCCACCCCAGCCCCGGCCCCCGGCCCGGGGTTTTACCGCCAGAGGCCGCTTACCCGGCGTCTTCGCACCCGCCAAGGATGAAGTGGCCGCTGATCCCGGCAGCAGTCCTGGCCGTGCTGGGGCTGATTTTCGCCGTGCAGGCCACGGTGCTGGTCACCGCGAGCGAATTCCTGGTCCCGCTGCTTCTGGTGCTCGCCGGCGTTGCGCTGCTGGTCTACGCCTACCGCCACCGGGCCGGCGGGCACCAGAACGTGCACGGGGTCTGAGGGGTCAGGCGTCGGCTGCCTGAGGGGTCAGGCGTCGGCAGCCAGTTCGGCCATCGCCGCGCGCAGTCGCGTGCCGGCGTCCTCCGCCACCTCGCGGACGGCGGGGGCACTGCTGAGCTGCACCATGGTTTGCGGATCGATGGCGTTGACTGTCGTCGCGGTCGCCCCGGTTTCACGGCGCACCACGACGTTGCAGGGCAGGAGGGCCCCCATTTCCGGCTCTGCGGCCAGCGCCCGGCTGGCGAGCATCGGATTGCAGGCACCGAGGATGACGTAGTCCCCCAGGGCTTCCGCGGCGTCCTCGCCGAGTTTGGCGGCGAAGGTGGCACGCACATCGATTTCCGAGAGGATTCCGAAACCCTGGGCGGCGAGCGCTGTACGCGTTTTTTCGACGGCGTCGTCCCAGCTCAGCGGAACGACGGCGGTGTAGGTGTAGCTCATGCGGTTACTCCTGGGAAGTGGTCTTGGCGGGCAACAGATAGTCGACGAACCAGTCCCGGGCAAGGATGGCTGCCGCCGCCAGCGTACCGGGTTCTTCAAAGAGATGGGTGGCGCCCTGGACCACGGCCAGCTGGTTGGGGCAGCGCATCATGGACTTAGCCTTGCGGTTGAGTTCGAGCACTTCAGAGTCGTAGCTGCCCACGATGAGCAGCGTCGGCGCCCGGACGGCGGACAGCCTCGGTCCGGCCAGGTCGGGGCGGCCGCCGCGGGAGACGACTGCGCCGATCCTCGCTGTCGGTTCGGAAGCGGCCCAGAGCGCGGCCCCGGCACCCGTGCTGGCTCCGAAATAGCCAAACGTGCAGGCGTCCGTGTCCGGCCGGGCGGTGAGCCAGTCAGTGGCCGAGGAGAGCCGGCGGGCGAGCAGTTCAATGTCGAAGACGTTGGCACGGTTGCGTTCTTCGGCCGGGGTCAGCAGGTCCAGCAGCAGGGTGCCGAGCCCGGCCTGCTGCAGCACCCCAGCCACATACCGGTTCCGCGGGCTGTGCCGGCTGCTGCCGCTGCCGTGGGCGAACAGCACCACGCCCCGGACAGGGTCCGGCAGGTGCAGCTGGCCCTGGAGGCGGACCGCGCGCGACGGGATTTCGACTTCCCCATCGAAGTCCACGGCATCCTGGTTCCCGGATGCGCCCGGCGTCCGGGACTCCGGCGACGAGTGCTGCAGTCGCTTCGCCGCGGCGTCGAGCAGTTGCACCACTTCGTCGTCATCAGTGGGGGAGAAATCGCGGTAGTGGTAGCCGACCGCGGAGAAGTGGTGCGGGGTGGCGAGGCAGACGACCTCGTCGGGCTCGGTCAGGTTACTGAGGGTGTCGGCGGGGGCGACCGGTACCGCCAGGATGACCCGGGCGGCGCCTAGCTTCCGGGCTATCCGGCAGGCGACCCTGGCGGTGGAGCCGGTGGCGATGCCGTCGTCGACGATCACAGCGATCCGCCCGGTCAGGTCCTGGCGCACCCTGCCCTTCCGGAAACGGGCCACCCGGTTCTCGAGCACGGCACGTTCGTGGTCTTCGACGGCCTGCAACTCCGCGTCACTGACCCGGGCATGGGCCAGCACGTGTTCCTCCAGCACCCGGGCCCCGCCCTCGCCGATCGCTCCCATCGCCAGCTCCGGTTGGTACGGAAGGCCGAGCTTCCGCACCACAATCACGTCCAGCGGGGCGTCGAGGGCCGCGGCAACTTCGAAGGCGACCGGGACGCCGCCGCGGGGCAGACCCAGGACCACAATGTCCTGGCCCCGCAGTTCCGCGAGCCGCCTCCCGAGTTGCCGGCCGGCGTCAACCCTGTCTTCGAAAATGCTCATCGGTACGGCTTTCCCATCGAGGTGTCGGCCGCGGCCTCATCCAGGCGTGCCCTCCGCAGGCTGGGAAAATGACCAGCTGACCTTTTCTTCCCACTATCTGCCCGGAACCCTCCGGAGGTGAGGGCCTTTATGCCCGGTTTGGCCGACGCTTCCGCGCCGGTCGGTGATGAAGCATGTGACCGGCCTGCGCGGTGCTGAACCGCGCGGCCCGGCGTGCGATATGGTGGGTCCCGCCGCGCCGCGGGATCGCCCGGGGCCGCAGCGGCACCGGCTGCTGTGCGGCCCGCGCGTAGAACCAGAGCTTCGCCAGTTCGACCAGCACCAGGTACACCGCAGCCATCCCCAGCAGGGCGAGGAAGAACGGGACGGGCAGCGGATCGAAGCCCAGCACACCGGCCAGTGGCGAGAGCGGAAGGTAGACGCCCACGGCCACAACGGCCAGGGAGGCCCCGGCCAGGCCCAGCGACGGCCTGCTACGGAAGAAGGGCACCCGCCGGGTCCGGATGACGAAGATAATCAGCGTCTGGGTGACGATTGATTCGATGAACCAGCCGGCCCGGAATTCCCCGGGAACAGCGTCGAAGACGAACAGCATCAGGGCGAACGTGGCGAAATCGAACAGAGAGCTGATCGGGCCGAAAAGGAACATAAAGCGCCGGATGAAGCCGATGTCCCAGTGCGAGGGGGCGAGTAGTTGTTCCTTGTCCACCCGGTCGCCCGGGATGGCGAGCTGGCCGGCGTCGTAGAGCAGGTTGTTGAGCAGGATCTGCCCCGGCAGCATCGGCAGGAAGCTCAGCACTACGGAGGCCGTGGCGGCGCTGAACATGTTGCCGAAATTGCTGGAGGTGCCCATCAGAACGTACTTGATGGTGTTGGCGAAGATCCGCCGGCCCTCCATCACGCCTTCGGCGAGGACGCCCAGGTCCTTGTCCAGCAGCACGACGTCGGCGGCATCCTTGGCAACGTCGGTGGCGCTGTCGACGGAAATGCCGATATCCGCGGCGTGCAGCGCGAGCGCGTCGTTGACGCCGTCCCCCATGAATCCGACGGACCCGCCGCTTTGCCGCAACAGCCTGATGATCCGGGCCTTCTGCTCCGGCGAGACGCGGGCGAAGATGCTCGCCTCACGTGCGGCGGCAGCCAGTTCCGGGTCGGACATGGCCTCGACCGCGGCGCCGGTCAGCGTCCCGCCGGAGAGCACACCGAGGTCGTCGCAGACCTTTTCGGCCACCTTCGCATTGTCTCCGGTGGCGATCTTGACGGTGATGCCGAGCTCCTCGAGCCGGTCCAGGGAGGCGCGCGCGTTGGCCTTGGGCCGGTCCAGGAAGATGAGGAATCCGGCGAGGACCAGGTCCGTTTCGTCGTCGGGTCCGATCGCGGTCATGCCGTCGGCCGCCCGGGTGGCGACGGCAACGACGCGGGATCCGGCGTCGAACTGTTCGTCCAGCATCGCCTGGACGCCGGCCGGCGTGTCACGGCAGATCGCCAGGAGGTCCTCCGGCGCGCCTTTCGTCACGATGCGGACCGGCGCCCCCGCTTCGCTGACCAGCACACTGGTCCGGCGCCGCAGGTGATCGAAGTCGATGACGTCGAGCCGCTCGTACCGGGAGGGCTGGAAGGCTGCGGCGCCGGCGGAGGCCCACAGTGCGGCATCCAGGGGGTTCTGTCCCAGCGGGGATTTCTGGGACTCCGCGTAACCGGCCTCGGTGGCCAGCAGTCCCAGAGTGAGCAGTTCGGCGGCGGAAATTCCGGCAGAGGCGGGCAGCGCGGAGGTGAAGCTGATCCGGCCCTCCGTCAGCGTTCCGGTCTTATCGGTCACCAAAACGTCCATGTCGCCGAGGTCTTCGATGCAGACGAGCCGTTTGACCAGAACCTTCCGCCGGGCCAGCTGACGGGTTCCGGTGGCCAGGCTCGTGCTGACGATGGCGGGCAGCAGCTGCGGTGTGATCCCGACGGCGATTGCGAGCGAGAACAGCAGCGACTCGATCACGGGCCGCTGCAGCAACAGATTGGCGATGAAGATCAGGGACGTGAGGCCGATCGCCACCTGGAGCAGCAGGTAGGAGAAGCGTTGGAGGCCCAGCTGGAATTCGGTCTGGGGCTGGCGCTCGCCAAGGCCCAGGGCAATCCGCCCGAATTCGGCCCGCCCGCCGGTGGCGACCACCACGCCGGTGCAGTTGCCGGCCTGGATCACGGTGCCCATGAACAGGCACGACGCCAGATCCGCCAGTGCCGCTGCGCCGGCGATCGGGGCGGGGTCCTTGCCGGCCGGCATGGATTCCCCGGTGAGGATGCTTTCGTCGCAGAGCAGGTCCTTCGCACTCAGCAGCCGCAGATCGGCGGGGATGATCGCGCCGATGGACAGCTGCACGACGTCGCCCGGCACCAGGGCGGTGACGTCGGCTTCCTGTGGGGTTCCGTCGCGGATCACGACGGCGCGGTGGGTAACGCGCGAATGCAGCGCCTCGGCGGCGCGTTCTGCACGGAATTCGTTGCTGAAGCCGAGTCCGACGCTGACCAGCAGGATCACGCCGATCACGATTGAGTTCGTGGCATCGCCGAGGAAGAGCGAGAGCCCGGCCGTGACGAGCAACAGGATCAGGATGGGGCTGCGCAGTTGCCGTCCCAGCACCGACCATCCGCTGGCCTGATGGGTGCGGAGCGCATTCGGTCCCAGCTCGGCGAGGCGCCGGGCTGCCTCGCCGCTGCTCAGGCCCTCCGCCCCGGAGCCAAGCCGTGCCGCGACTTCTCCCGCCGGCAGGTGGGCAGCGTCGGCGATCGTCAGGGGCAGTGCGGGCGCTCTCTGGACCTCAAGCTCTGGCATGCAGGATCCGTTCGATCGTGGAGTTGCGTCCTAGGCCGGCGGACCGGCAGGAGAGGCGGCCGGTGTGGTCACGGCCGGCATCCCGGCGGTTGCCGCCAGGATGGTTCGAATCGTGTCCTCGTGGGCCAGAATCCGGAAGTGTCCGGCGGTGTCCAGCTGGACATTCCGGGCGCCCGGCAGTGCGCTGCCCTCGGGGATATGCGGGTCAAAAAGCCCGTAGACCGACGTGATGCGCTCGTTGACACGTTCCTCCCGGGCGAGCTGCATGGTCACGGCGCTCCGGGGCGAAAACGCGCGCAGGCTCGGTAGCAGCATAAACGAGGCATAGCGGGAGCCGGAGAACGGTGAGCAGACCGCGACCATGCCCGCGATGCGGCGTTCCCGGTCCAGTTGCATCATCACGAATTTGCCGATCAGCCCGCCCTTGCTGTGGGCGACGATCACCGTGTCCGAAAGGTCCCGCTCCCGGATGTAGGCGGCAATAAGATCCGCAGCCTTGGGGGCAGCGAGCCGGTTCCGCCCCAGCAGCGAGAGCACGTGCACCGGATGGCCTGCCGCATGAAGCCGCCGGACCAGCGGCAGCATAAAACGCCAATCCTCGTAGACTCCGGGAATGACGACGACGGGCCGGCCGGTGCCGACGAGGAAATCGTCCGGGCTGGTCCGGGAAACGGCGCTGAGGAGCTGCCGGCCCGCGGCGTAGAGGTAATCCTGAACCCACCAGCCGGCGGACTGCAGGACCCCGCTCATGCCGGGCGCTCCTGCGGAGTCCCGCTGGCCGCCGGGCGGAGGGCGGCGAAGTCCAGGATGGCACCGGCCACTTCTTCGGAGCGGTTGTGCTGCACCACGTGCCCGGTTCCTTCGACTTCGAGCAGCTGCCCGTCCGCCGCCCGTGCGGCCAACCGGCGGCACCAGTCTGCGGAGGCTACCGGGTCGTTGGCCCCGCGCAGGACGAGGACCGGCGCCGTGACTCCGGTGATCCGCACTTCGGTGGGGTAGTCCATCATGACGCGCAATGTTTTCAGGTACCAGGTCGGGCCGCAGCGCAAATAGTCCGTGAAGACCAGGGCGTTCGAGGAGGGGCTTTCGAACAACAGGCTGTCCCGGCCGAGCGAAAGGGCCTGCTGCGCCACGGTACGGCGCCGGGGGTCGACCACCGGCCCCATCAGGACCAGCCGGGATACCCGGCCCGGCTGCTGCAGCGCGGCCTCGATCGCGAACTGGCTTCCCATCGAGTGCCCGACAAGCACGAACTCCAGGACGCCCAACTGCTCCAGCGCACCAAGAAGGTAGCTGGCGTGGTCCGCGACGGGGAGGGTATCCTCCGGGCGGGGTGTGGCGCCGAAGCCGGGCAGGTCGATTGAGTAGGTATCAACGGATTCCGCCAGCCGCCCGTGAAGCTTGCTGAAATAGCGGTGCGAGACGCCGATTCCGTGGACCAGTACGACGGCGGGGCGTGCCGTCGCGTGGCCGGACGGTCCCTTGGTAACGAACACATGGCCAAGCTGGCCTGCGGCCTCAATCTCGAAGCGTTCGGGCCTGCTCATGGTGGCTCTTTTCTGTTCAGTGCTTCCTTGTTACGCCGCGATCAGCGTACAGTAAGCATACTGACGGAATCCCGCCGGTCAGCTGTCGCGTTTGTCCCGCTCGCTGAATTCCTCGTCAAGGTCGTAGTGCCTGAATTCGGTCTCCGGATTGGGTTCGCCGTCGGCCACATATTCATAGTCAAGTTGCCGCTGGACCTGGCTGTCCAGGACCTGCAACTCCTTGTCCCCCACCGCGCTGAGGTCCTCGGGGAACTCATCATCCGGCGTGAGGTGCAGCTTCTCGGTCATGGCACGCCTCTCTGGACCGGGAGGGTGGACTCGATAATGCGGTATCCCGGCCGCATTCAGAATAACCGCGTCCGACTGAAAAGGGGAATACGTCCGGCAGACGGGCCTCCCCGGCGCGCGCCCGACGCGCGGGCCAGCGGACATCCTTTCGCACCCGGGCCCACGACATTCAACAGATGCCGCGGGGTATCTTGGTCAGGTCGGGACCCGTCCGGATCCCCGTCAGCGCAGTTGGGCCGCCGGATCCCCGGCAACCCGTTGCTACTACGAGGGGAGGAACCGATGAGTACTGAGCCAAAGGAACCGGAAGACATCGTCGAGGACGGCGTCGAGGGCGGAAGCCACCCGGGGAAGGCGCCGGTGGCCCGCGAGAAGGGCGCCGAGGCGGCCACGAAGGGCACTGGCGGCACCGAGGCGAGCGCCGCGGCGGGGGCCAGAACCGCCAACGAGGCGGCGGGTCCGGCCGAGGAGCAGGATGAACAGTCAGGTGACGACCGCGGCCTCACCACGGATTCCAGTCCGGACTGACGGCCCTGACTAACGGCGGAACCAACCCGGATTAACCTCGAACAAGGCCCGGACCCGGATAAGGCCCGGACCTTGCCCGAGGTCAACACAACCCCGGCCGGGTTGTGCGCCCAGGCCGGGTGATCGCTAAGCCTGGCCCGGCTCGGGGCCGACGTTCACCAGCCAGTCAGTCCCGAATTTGTCGGTGCACATGCCGAAGATATCCCCCCAAGGGGCCTTCTCCATCGGCACGGTGATCTTTCCGCCTTCGGCGAGCTTGTCGAAATAGCCGCGCAACTCGGCCTCATCGGAGCCGCTCAGGGACACGGAAATGCTGCTGCCGGGCGTGTACTCCATCCCGTTGGGCGTGTCGGCGCCCATCAGCACCATGCCTTTCGCCGCGGTCAACATGCCGTGCATGATCTTGTCCTGCTCGGCGGGATCCTCGCTGGCGTGATATTCGCCAAACGTGCTCAGGGCCAGCTGACCGCCGAAGACCGCCTGGTAAAAGGTCATGGCATCCTTGGCGTTGTCGCGGAAACTCAGGTACGGGTTCAGCGTGGTCATATCCGGAACTCCTTAAAGCTGGGGCGCCGGCCAGGGGGTGCCGCGGTGCGGCCGCGGCCGGCACGCGTTTACAGGCATATCCTGCCGCAAATCGGCCGTCCAGGGTAGGTGCCCGCGGCAGGGCACGGACCGGCGGCAGTACGTTCCGCAGCCGGACGACGTTCGATTGTCCGGCTGCCGTTAAGAATGGATCCGACCGCTTAGGCCGTCTGTCCGGCGTGCTCGCCTTCTTCGATTTCCTCCAGCAGCTTGTCGTTGAAGGCCGGAAGGTCGTGCGGGTTACGGCTGGTCACCAGACCCTGGTCGACCACGACTTCCTGGTCGCTCCAGTTGGCGCCGGCGTTCTTTAGGTCGGTCTGGAGCGTGTGGTAGGACGTGACGTTCCGCCCGCTGATGACGCCGGCGTCGATCAGCAGCCAGGGCCCATGGCAAATCGAGGCCACGGGTTTGTGCTGCTCGAAGAAGGCGCGGGTGAGAGCCTGGGCGTTCTTGTCGACGCGCAGATCATCGGCGTTGACCACGCCGCCGGGGATCACCAGGGCATGGAAGTCGGCGGCGTCCGCCTCCGCGGCGGTGAGGTCGACGGCGAAGGTCTCCCCCTTCTCGGTCCCGTTGTAGCCTTGCAGCTTCCCGCGCCTGGGCGCCACCAGCGTGGGCTCTCCGCCAGCTTCCTTCACGGCGTTCCAGGGGCTGGTCAGCTCCACCTGCTCCACGCCGTCGGTGAGCAGAAAGGCGACTCTCTTACCGGAAATATTGTGTTCTGACATGCGTCCTCCTCTGGTGTCCGGGGAGGCCCCCGCAGCCGATGTACCGGCCGGATCCTCCACTCGGTGAGTGTGCTGCCCTACAGCATTTACTCTAGGAAGCCGCTATATAATAAGCAAGCTGACGATGCTCCCTCTGGCCGCGCAGTCGGTGAAATTGTCCTCTGGCCAGCGCATCGCGGCGTCGCTAGTCTGGCGGGAGAACTGCTACCCGAAAGAAGGAAGCGATGGACGAGCAACACATCCTGGAACGCATATCGGCGCTGGTCGAGGAAGAGCAGTCGCTGCGGGAGAAGGCCCCGTCCTCCTCGCCGGATTACGAACACGGCCAGGAGCACGCCCGGCTGAAGCGCATCGAAGAGGACCTGGACCAGTGCTGGGATCTCCTCAGGCAGCGACGGGCCAAGCGGCAGTACGGCGAAAACCCGGATGAGGCGCAGCCCCGCCCGGTGGGCCAGGTCGAAAACTACGAGTCCTAGCTTCCGGCCGACCTCCCGGCCGGACGGCGGACTAAAACGGTCACGTGTGCCATGTTGATTGCGTTGCTGGGCGACGTCATGCTCGGCCGGCTGGTGAACGAGCGGCTGCGGCGGGTGGCCGCCGATTACCCGTGGGGGGACACGGGTTCCGTGTTATCTACAGCGGACCTCACGATCGCCAACCTTGAATGCGTCCTGGCCACCGGTGGGCAGCCGGTGGCCGGGAAGGTCTTCCATTTCCGTGCCGACCCGACGAATGTGGCGTGCCTCCGATCCGCCGGCGTCGGGATGGTGTCGCTGGCCAACAACCATGTGCTGGACTACGGGGAAAGTGCCTTCCGCGAGATGCTGCCTGCCCTCGACGCGGCCGGTGTCCTGTATGCCGGCGCCGGACTGGATCGGGAAGCCGCCCGCCGGCCCGCGGTGCGGCGCGCGCCCGGGACCGCCGTCGGGCTCATCGCCTTCACCGACAACCAGCCGGACTGGGAGGCTGGCCGCGGCCCGGGCGTCTTCTACGTGCCGGTGGTGGACAGCGACCGCCGGGTGGCTGACCTGCTGGCCCTGGTCCGGCGGACGAGGTCCCGCGTCCAGCTCCTGATCGTTTCGGCACACTGGGGGCCGAACTGGGGCACCGGGGCACCGCCCGAGCACCGCGAGCTGGGTCGCGCCCTGGTCGAGGCGGGGGCCGACGTCGTCTACGGGCACTCGCCGCACGTCGTCCGCGGCGTCGAGCTGTTCCGGAACCGGCCGATCATCTACAGCGCCGGGGACTTCGTGGACGACTACGCGGTGGATCCGCTGGAGCGCAACGACCAGTCGTTCATTTTCATGCTCGACACCGACGCCGGCACACCGCTGTCGCTGCGGCTGTATCCGACGCTGATCATTGATTTCCAGGCCCGCCTGGCGGGCGGGCGTTCCCGGCAGATCGCCGAGCGGATGCAGCGGCTCAGCCGGCACCTTGGCACCACGAGCAGCTGGGACGCAGCCGGCGGATTCCTGGAGATACCGCTGGCTGCCGGGACTCAATACTCAGCGGATTGAGGCTCCGCGGGCTGTGCTGCCAGATGCTGGGCTGGCGTCCGGCACCGGCCGGGCCGTTCCGAGTTCCCGGTTCACGGCCGGCATAATCTCGGTGGCGAGCAGTTCGATGGACCGGGCGGTCTCGGCAAACGGCAGCCCGCCGAGGCCGATCTGGGCCATGTAGCGGCTGTTGCCGAGGGTCGCCTGGATTTCCAGCAGTTTCTCGATGACCTGCTGCGGGCTGCCAACCAGGAGGCCGCCGCCGGGTTCGGTCCAGTCATCGAAGGTGGAGCGGGGGAAGTGGTCCACCGGGCGGGGCATGTTCTGTTCAAAATACGCGCGGTAGTAGGGGTAGAACGTGTCACGTGCCTGCTGCGATGTCGGGGCCGCGTAGAAGTGTCCGCCGACCCCCACCTGTAGGGTGGCCGGGTCGTGACCGGCGTCGGCGGCGGACTGGTGGTAGAGCTCCACCAGGCGGCGGAACCGGGCGGGCCCGGACAGCAGGGCGACGAAGAGGGGCAGACCCAGGCGTCCGGCGCGCGCAAAACTGGCCGGGGTCCCGCCGACGCCCACCCAGACGGGGAGCTTGTCCTGGACCGGGCGCGGCGCGATGTCCATTCCGGGAATGCTCTGGGTCAGAGTCCCCTGCCAGGTCACGGCGGCGTTGTCCCGCAGTTCCAGCAACAGCTGCAGCTTCTCTTCGAACAGCGCGTCGTAGTCCTCCAGCTCGTGGCCAAAGAGTGGGTAGGACTCGATGAAGGCGCCACGGCCGGCGATGATTTCCGCGCGGCCGTCGGAGATCAGGTCCAGCGTGGCGAACTGCTCGAAAAGCCGCACCGGATCCTGGGTGGAGAGCACCGTGACGGCCGTGCTGAGCCGCAGGTTCGTGGTTTCCCTTGCGATGGCCGCCAGCACGATTTCCGGGGCGGACACGGCGAAGTCCCGCCGGTGATGCTCACCGAGGCCCAGGAAGCCCAGGCCCGCCTGGTCCGCGAGCTTGGCGAGTTCAATGATGTCTTTGAGGCGCTGCTGCGGGGACAGCGCCTTGCCGGTGCTGAGGTTGCGGGAAAGCTCGCCGAAGGTAAAGATTCCGAAGTCCATACTTTATTGAACATTCAAGCATTGGATTTCATTCCACACCGCGCCCTTCAAGGGACGCCGATCCAACATTGCCGACGACGGCGGCGGGAGGGTTGCCGCCGCCGTCATCATTTACGCGCCACGCAGCAACCAGGGCTATGCTTTAAGTGGACAGCCGTAAGAGGCGTCCCGGCTCAAGCAGGGGGCACACGCAGGGTAGCTTTACCCTCCCGCCATAAGGCCCCAAAGTGCTCAACCAGCCATTCAATCCACTCCCGCTCGATGAACTGACCGCCGTCTTCGCGCGCATCAAAGGCCTGCTTCTGACCGAGGACAAGGTGGACCGGGCGCTGCAGCTGCTCGTGCAGGCGGTCAGGGATGCCATTCCGGGATCGACCGGGGCCGGAATTTCCCTGTTCGACGCCCAGGGGCTCGGCAGCAGCGCCGCGGCGACGGACCGGTTCGTGGAGCTGGCGGACGGCGCCCAGCATGACTTGGGCCAGGGCCCGTGCGTCGCTGCCTGGACGGCAGGCAAAACCATCCTGGTGCAGGACGCCGCCGCGGAGGCCCGGTGGCCGCTCTGGAGCCAGGCTGTCGCATCGCTGCCGGTCGGCTCCCTGGTAAGCGCCCCGCTCGACACGACCGGGGGCCCGATCGGAACGCTGAAAATCTACGCGGGCCTGCCTTCGGCTTTCACGGCAGCGACCGGGCTGCTGCTTGAGAAGTTCGCCGTTCCCGCCGCGACTCTGATGGCCCACGTCCAGGGCCCGGACACGCCGCGGCATCTGAGCCGCCCGTTCAAGGGTGCGCTCGCCGGACGGGACACCACCAACCGCGCCTGCGGGATCCTGATGGAACGCCACGGCTTGACCGCAGAGGAAGCGTTCCGTGAGCTGCTGCGTCGCGCCCGGGCCGAGGGGAGGCCGCTGTCCCGGGTCTGCTCCGACCTGACCGACGGCCCGCGACTGCCGGCCCGGGGCTGACGCACGCGTTGGTTCCCGCCAGTACCGCCGGCGTCGGCGGTTTTTGTATGTCCGGCGTCAGCGCTTTTTGCCCATTTCCCCGCTGACGGTCAGCTGCTCCGCGACGTCGCGAAGCTTGATGTTCAGTTCGGAGCTGGCCCGGGAGAGCAGCAGGAACGCCTGCTGGGGGGTGATCTTGAACCGTTCCATCAGGATTCCTTTGGCCTGCCCGATCAGGTCCCGGGTATCCAAGGCCTTGGTGAGCTGGTTGACCTGCTGGCTGCCGGCGACGGCTACGGCGGCGTGGGCAGCCACCAGCGCCCCGATCCGCTCCGATTCGGCGTCGAAGGCCCCGACGTCATTCCCAAAGAGGTTCAGGGCGCCAAGGTGCTCCCCGTCCACGAAGAGCTGGAAGGAGAGCATGCTCCGCGCTCCGAGACCGTAGGCCGCCTGCGCGAAGTCCGGCCAGCGCTCGTCCGTGCTGAGATCGGGGACGCTGACAACACGCTGTTCATAGGAGGCGTCCAGGCAGGGACCCTGTCCGGTTTCGCTCTGGAGGGCATCCACCTTGCGCGGGAGATCGCTGGAGGCGGCACGCGAGTCGATCGTTCTGTTCCCCGTGATCAGGCTGACCGAGGCCTCGGCAGCGTGTGGCACGAGCTCCAGCGCGGCGTGCACTATGCCTTCCAGCATGGTTTCAGTGTTCATTTCGTGCTGGAGTTCCCGTGCAATGTCGCCCAGCCGGACGGCCAGGGCGTCGGCACCGATCGGTTCAGTGCCCTGCTCACCCCTCGTCCGTTCGCCGGACTTCGCGGAATTTGGCACCATCATGAGCCCCCCTCATTCGTTGCGTGGTTGATTCCCGCTGCTGCTTCTATTCGAAATATACCCCTGCCGCAGGGGCCTGGACCGGGCCGCAGAAAAATATCTAAGGGCAGGTGGCACGGCCTTCACGTCCCTGTGTGAGACTTGTGGCATCGGACTCAATCGAGACTGCCAGCCCTGCTGCATTGCAGACCTTACGAGGAGCCACGCAGACATGAATCTTCCCGACCACAACGCCTCCGGCCGCCAAATTCAGGAGGTAAGCCAGCACCGACCCGACCTCAGCAGCCTGCATGTCCGCGAGGATGTGGCCATTACCGGGCTCTGCGGCAACGTTCATTTGAATACCGGCCGGACCTGCGATCAGCCCGAGCGGCACGGAGGATCGTGCCACTTCGTCGGTCCCGAGGACGCGGAAAACCTGTCCGCCCGCTAAGAACCCGTCAGGGCGACGACGGCCGGGGCTGGTTGCCGGTCGGGGACCACGCGTAATCTCACCGTGTGGACATTGTCGAATTCCTGTCCGAGCGGATCAGCGAGGACGAAGCCGTTGCCCGGACCCTCCTCGGCGACCGGACGGTGTCGAAATCCGCCTCCTGGTACGAGCAGCGGCTGCTGCTCGAATGCGAGGCCAAGCGGCGCCTGATCCGCATCGTGGAATCCGCCCGGCAGGCTGCCCTCACGGCGCTGGTCAGCGATCTCGGCCAGGACGCGGGCTGGATCCCGCAGTCCCTGGAGTGGATGGAACACTCGCTTAATGCCCTGGCGCTCCCCTACTACGACCACCCGGACTTCGAACAGGAGTGGTTCCGCGTGTAGTGCCCGCTGCCCAGCTCGCGCCGCCCGGGCCACGCGTCCGACGGCGGGCAGGGGCGCCGTCGTCGGCTGGGCCTTCTCTCTTCCCGGCCAAGTTATGCCAAAGGTCCGTGTGCAAGAGACAGTTGCGGGTTTACGCTTAGCAGCGGGGGGCCGCTCAATAGCGAAGACGCTTAATGGAGGCCACTATGTTCAGCCACTTCCGCCGGCCGGGATCAACACGGGAACCGGCGCTTCAGCCCGCCAGGGCACCCCAGAATCCCGGGACGGCCGCGTCTCCGTCTGCCGGGCCACGGCTGCGGGGGGCCGTCGGCGGTCTCGCTGCGCTGTGCCTGGCCGTGGCCGGAGGTTTCGTCGCGGCCGTCCCCGCAACCGCCGCCGAACGGGAACATCGCTACATTGTGGTGCTCAAGGACGGCGCAGTTGACCCCGGTGCTGCGGCTGGGGCCCAGCAAAGCACTTATGGGCTGACTGTTTCCACGGTCTACCGCTCTGCCGTGAGCGGGTACGCCGCCACGATGACGGCTTCCGCCGCGGCCCGCCTCGCTGCTGACCCGGGCGTTGATTTTGTCACCGCGGCGAGGGAATTCCAGCTGCCCAAGGAGCCCGGCCCGAACAGCCAGGTAGCGCCGGACTGGCAGAAGAGGATCGGCGGTCCCCGCGCCAAGGACAGGGATGGGGCCCAGCGGGCGGTGGACGTCAACGTGGCAGTGATCGACAGCGGCATCGACGCCAGCCATCCTGATCTGAACGTGCGCGGCGGCATCGATTGCTCCACCGGGTCGCCCGTCGAGGTGGCCCCCACGGACAACGTTGGCCACGGGACCTTCGTGGCCGGAGTGATCGGGGCCAAGGACAACCACGAGGGCGTGGTCGGCGCGGCGCCGGGAACCCCGCTGTGGTCGGTGCGGGTCGTGAATGACGCAGACCTGATCACGGAGGAAATGCTCATCTGCGCCATCGACTGGGTGACCGGAACGCACAAGGACGGGGACCCGGACAACGACATCGAGGTAGCCAACATCAGCATCGGCGGCCCGGGCGCCGATACCGCCAAGTGCGGCAAGGGCACGGATCCGATGCACTACGCCATCTGCCGTTCGGTCAAGGCCGGGGTCACCTACGCCGTTGCTGCCGGCAATGACGGCCGGGACTTCGCCGATACGGTCCCCGCCACCTATGACGAGGTGCTGACCGCCACGGCGATGGCGGACTTCGACGGCAAGCCAGACGGCCTGGCAGCCCCGGTCTGCGGGCAGGACGACTGGACCTCGGTCGGCCAACTGGACGACCATCCGGCCTTCTTCTCGAATTTCGCCACCAAGCCCGAGGACAGGGACCACACCGTCGCCGCCCCGGGTGTCTGCATCACCTCCACGTCCCCGACGCCGGAAGGCTATGGCGTGGCCCATGGAACCAGTTTCGCCAGTCCCGCCGTCGCCGGCTCCGTGGCGCTGTGTATCAGCCAAGGAGAGTGTGAAGGCTCAGGCAAGGCCGTAATGTCAAAGTTCCTGGACGCCACCAAGGCGTACAACAAGAAGCACTGGCACTTCGGCTTCGACGGCGACCCGCTCCGCCCGATCAAGGGGCACTACTACGGCTACCTAGCCCAAATCGCAGGGTATTGACCAAGTCCGGGCCAACCAACCAGCTAGTAATCGGACCGGATCCGCCGCCACCAGGAACGGCGGATCCGGTCCGTTGCCCGCCCTGGTCCTTGGCCTGCGACTTCCCCTCGGTTCCGCTCCGCAGCCGATGCTGCGAGCGCCGCGCGGCGTTCCCGCCAGTTCCGCACCTCGGCCTCGACATCGCGGATCTTCGTGACCACCGGCGGTCCGCCGAGCAGTTGCCGCCGGGCATCAATGACGCGGGCGTTGAAATTTTCCAGCAGCTCGCGGACTTGCTTTTCGGCGGTCAGCCCGTCGATCCGGGCGTTCAGTCCGGAGTCCTCGGCGCGGAGCATGATGGCCTTGGGCCCCATCCCGGTAATGTTCTCGCGTTCTAGCAGGCCTTTGACCCACCAGTCTGGGTCGTACTTCCCGTCCAGCCCGGGTATCGGCTTCCCGGCGTATTTGAGGTGGTCGAATTTGCCCTGCGCCATGGCATCGCGGATCAGGTACTCGGCCCGGGCGGCGTCGTCGAATCGTGCGCGCAGTTCCCGTGCCCTCTCTTCGGCGGCGGCCAACTCCGCCTCTTCCTGCACCGTCATTCCGCTGGTCCTGAGGGCGCGGAGTTCCGCGGCACGCTCCACCCGGCGCCGGAACGACCCGTTTGATCCGCTCATGGATTCCCTGCTTTCCTGGCTGCGCGGATTTGCCGTCTCATTCCAGTATGCGAATCAGCGACACGCAGGCCAAGGGCGACAGGAGGAAGATGGCCGGGCGGCCGCCGGCGCCAAAGCCGCGGGTCCAGTGCAGTCGTTCGATGAGGCTTCTGTTGGTTACAGAAAGCGTGGTGTGGGCAAGCAGGAACGTGACACCCCCGAAGCCTCCGTGGCAGCGTGTCCGCGCCCAGCGACGCCACCCTGATCCACGGCCCGCATGCTCAGAGCGTCGGCAGCACCTGTTCGCGGACCTGCCTGCGGAGGATTTTGCCGAGCATGGACCGCGGCAGGTCCGGGACGGCAATGATCCGCTTCGGGACCTTGTAGCCGGCCAGGTGCTCGCGGCAGTGCCCGCGGAGGGCGTCCTCGTCCAGCGTTGTGTTGGGCTCAAGTTCGACGGCGGCAATCACCATCTCGCCGCCCCGCTCGAGTGGCTTGCCCACGACGGCTGCGTCCTTGACGTCCGGGTGCAGGCGCAGCACCGCCTCCACTTCGGTGGGTGAGACGTTGAAGCCGCCGGTGATGATCAGCTCCTTGGCCCGGTCCACGATCGTGGTGAAGCCGTCCTCGTCGACCGTCACGACGTCGCCGGTCCGCAGCCAGCCGTCGGCGGTGAGGGTCTTCGCTGTTTCCTCCGGATTGTTCCAGTAACCCTGGAACACCTGCGGGCCTTTCAGCAGCAGCTCCCCCGGCTGGCCCGGCGCAACCTCGACCGAGGGATCGTGCAGGTCCACGACCTTCATCGTGGTCGACGGGAATGGCACACCGATCGTGCCGTTCCGGCGGGTGGGGTGGAAGGGGTTGCCCAGCGCGACCGGCGAGGACTCGGTCATTCCGTAGCCCTCCACCAGCAGCCCGCCGGAGACCGATTCCCACAGTTCCACCACATGGTCCGGCAAGTTCATGGCGCCGGAGATGCAGTACTTGCAGGACCGCAGCGAAATGCCCTTCTCCCTCGCGGCCATGGCGGTGCGCTCGTAGATCGGCGGGACCGCGCAGTAGACCGTGGCGGGCGAATGCTTCATGGCGGCCAGCACAAGCTCCGGATCGAACTTCGGGAAGAGCACCAGCAGGCCCTGCTTGCGGATGCCATAGGTGAGGTACAGCGTCATGCCGAAGGCATGGAACATCGGCAGGATCGCGTAGAACACTTCCTTGCGATACTCGGCCCCCCGCATCCAGGCCTCGCCCTGCAAGGCGTTGGAGTACAGGTTGAAGTGCGTGAGCATGGCACCCTTGGGCCGGCCGGTGGTTCCCGAGGTGTACTGGATCGCGGCGAGGTCATCCACCGACGGGCGGGGATGTTCCGGACTGAGGCGGCCGTGGCTGAGGAGTTCCTTCCACGGGATGGTTCCCGGGGCGGCTCCGGTCAGCGCCTCGCGGGACGCCCGCAGTTTCTTCAGTGGCAGGTTCAGGGCGAGGCGTTTGACGGCTGGGAATGCCTCGAGCAGGTTGACGGAGACGACATGGTCGATCTCGATGTCGGACGGGAACTCGCGGAGGGCCGACGCGGCTTTGTCCCAGGTGATCACGACGCGGGCCTGGTGGTCCTCGAACTGGTGGCGGAGTTCCCGGGAGGTGTACAGCGGGTTGTGTTCGACGACGACGGCGCCGATGCGCAGCACCGCGTAGAAGGCGACGACGTGCTGCGGGCAGTTGGGCAGGATCAGGGCCACCCGGTCGCCGGCGCGGACCCCCAGCCGGCGCAGGCCCTCGGCGGCACGATCGACCTGTTCGCCGAGTTCGGTGTAGCTGGTGCGGCGACCGAAGAATTCCAGCGCCGGTGCACTGCCGGCCTCGGCGACGGACCGCTCCAGCATCGCGACCAGCGACTCCGTGGGCAACTCGATGTGGGCAGGGACGCCCGGCTGGTAGTTCTTCACCCAGGGTTGCTGGTCCGTGTTCTCCATCATCACATCTTGCCGTGAACAGCGTTCCGACAGCGAATTATCGGTTCTTCCCGGGCTCGCCGCCCGCTACTTAGCCGCCAGGTCGGTCCGGCCGTTACAACGTCCCGCCACAGCCAGAAATCGCGGTCGTCCAGAATGGCGGCCCCGCAGCAGGGCAGAGCCGGGCGCCGGAACGTCCTCGGAAAGGGGCCGGTATACCAGGGCGGCAGCAGAGCGCGCCCAGGTCGCCACGACCAACAGCGGAAGCAAACCGGGGTCAACGTTCCTGGACCGCAAAAACGCGCGCGGTGGGGGGCAGTGCCCAGCCTGCGGGTCAGAAGGCTTTGTCGAAGGCTGCACCCTGGGCAAACCCGCTAGGGAATCAAGATCCATCGCGCCGATCTAAAGGGCTCCCGCCCAGTCGGGAGCGGCCCTGGCTCCCATCGACCGTGCTGTGACCCAGGCCTGCATCATCCTGTGCCACAAGAATCTCGTTTCCAACTTCAATCAGGTGGCTTCCCTCCAGGGAAGTTTGGGATCAGGAGCAGCAGGAGCGCCGGCGAAAAGCGATCCGGAGCCTTGGGCGACCCTGCGTCCCCGGACATATCCGGCGGCAGTGAATGCCAGAACGGCAACGGTGGCGCCGGCTCGTCGCCAGCCCTGGGGATCAGCGCCACGGCTCCAATCCGCCAGGGCTGAGAAGACCGCCCTCGGCAGGACGCTCCGCACATACCGCCGCTCCGGGCCCAGGGCCCGTTTGTGGCCCACTATGTGACTGACCTGCGCCTTGGAAATTCCCTCTGACCAGGAACGCTCCAGCATGTAGCGGAAGGTCCCCCGCTGGGCGGGAACATGGTGGCGCACCAGGGCCGCGGGCTCATAAACGATGCGCGAACCCGGGGAGCCGATCGCAGCCCGGATGCACATCTCGGTCTCTTCGCATCCCAGCGGTTTCGTGCCCTGGCGGCCAAGGGCGACGTTGAAGCCTCCCACCTGCTGGAGGACCTGGAGCCGGAAGGACATGTTGGCGCCGATGACATTGCGCACTTCGGAAGCCACCTTGGGCATGCCGCGGTGGCTGCAGCCGACGATCCAGTCCAGTTCCGGGCCGAAGTGGCCGGGACGGCCGGCTTCCCACGCCGGTTCGACCTTGCCGCCGACTGCCAGGACGTCGGAATCGTCGTAGAGGGCTGTCAGCTTTTCGAGCCAGTCCGGGGCTGCCACGGCGTCGTCGTCCAGAAAAGCCACGATCTCCGAGGTGGCCAGTCCGACACCGGTGTTCCGCGCCCCGGAGAGCCCTTGGAGCCCGGTGCTCTCCACCAGGGTGACATCCTGCATGGCCGCCACGAGCCGCTTGTACAGGTCCTCGTTGTGGTCAACGACTATGATCACCTGCTTGGGCTGGAGGGTCTGGGCGTGAACGGAGTCAATGACGTCCATCAGCAGTTCCCAGCGCTGCTCTGTGTAAGAGCAGATGACAACGGACGCGGACGGCCGGAAATTGTAGTCAAGCACCTTAGGCTCCTTCCGCCACGGTGAGCACGCTTTGCGGGTCGGTGGGTGTTCGTGCAAAACGGACATTAGGGTACGTGTACTTAACCCGCCGGAGGGCTTCGGGCCTAGCCCCGGCAGTTGGCGCTTCCCAGCTTGTGCACTCCCGGGCAAGCGTGCGGAGGACCCGCCATCCGTCACGGAAGGTCTGCAGGTTGGAGACTCCGGAAATGCGGTCAAGCTCGAAGCTCGGCACTTCCGCAATGCGGAGACCTGCCCGGGCTGCCCTGACAATCAGCTCGGTTTCGATCTCAAAGCCGTCAGACTCCAGTTCAAGAACCTCCAGGCATTCCCGGCGGAGTGCGATGTAGCCGTAGCAGAGGTCGGAATAGTTGCTTCTCAGTACCGTGTTTGCGAGCAGGGTCAGGACCCGGTTGCCGGCATTCCGTAACAGGGTCAGATCCTCCGACCCGCCGCCGGTGACGTAGCGCGAGCCCTTGACGAAGTCGTAGTCGTGCTGGAGGGGCGAAACGAACCAGCCGATTTCCTGGGGGTCCATGCTCCCGTCCGCGTCCAGCATGACGATGATGTCCCCAGAAGCTGCCGCGAAGCCGGCGCGGACGGCGATCCCTTTGCCCTTGCGGGGTTCAGCCACCACCACGACGTCGACCCGGAGGGCCCGGGCGACGTCGATCGTGTGGTCGTGGGAGCGCCCGTCCACGATCACGACCTCGTCCACGTAGGAAGGCATGCGCCGCAAAACCCAAGGCAAATTCATTTCTTCGTTCAGCGTGGGGATGACAACACTGACCGACGCCCTTGGCGAGGCAGCAATTCGCTCGGACGGCGAATTCGGGACTAAATTTGGAATAGACAAATGCCTCACCACTCCATGAAATTTCCGGTGCTGATGGCAATGCCATCGGCGAATGAGAACCTTAAGGACGGATTCGAGATATCCGTCAAATTGACGTACGACCCCAGACTCAACTGCCACTGGACGGTGGCCCTGCCTAGAGCCTAAAGTTCACGAAAATTTAAGTCACGAGTGGCTAATACTTGGTTGTCTGTTCTCGTTCGTGCGCGGTTCCCATGCCCCTACTTGGGTCTCCGGGGCCGGCTACTCGGGAAGCCCGAGTCATTCTTGAAACGGGTACTTGCTCAGGGCGCAGAGGGCGAATTGCCGTTGAGTTTCAGGGAATTTTTCCCGATACTGAAACGGTACGCCAGCGGGATGGCATGGTCTAGTGCAGGTGTACCCCGCAGCCAGAAGCGATGTCGACCGGAGGCTGAAGGTTTCAGGGAGATGCGGGATCCGAGGTGGAGTTTCGGTGTCACCGCGAAAATAATCGGTTTATTCCATGAACACTTTCTCAGCCAGGAAGGCAAAGGAAATCAACAACGTTAATACGCTTTTCACTTCCGCAGAGATTGGTTAGCATCACCCTTGTTAGGTGACATCTGCAAATACACCGTGGAAAAACCGATCAAACGCATGAAAGAAGCGGCGATCAAAGTGAGACGAACATTCCGCTGGCTAAGCCCGGGCTTGGTAATGGCATTAGTTGTAGCCGGAAGCCTGCTGGGAATCTCCACCAGCGCCTCGGCAGCCACAATTTACGGTTATCCCAGCATCAGCTACTCCGGAGTGAGTAATCCGCCAACATCGGACAAGCCGCAGAGCAAGCTCTGGTTCCACGCCGGAGCGTGGTGGGCCGACATGTGGACTACCGGCACCGGCTGGCAAATTTACCGGTTGAACGTCGCAACCAAAACCTGGGTCAGCACCGGTCTCACAAATGACACCCGCGGCAGCACGCTGGCGGACACGCTCTGGGACGGCACCCACCTCTACATCGCCTCCCATGTCGTCACCGTCTCCACTGAATCCTTCCATAAGGCATCCGTTTCGGGACAGCCGGCCAAGCTGTACCGCTACAGCTACGCCAGCGGAAAGTTCACTCTGGACCGCGGCTTCCCGACCACCATCATGAACAACAGCAGCGAGTCGATGACGATCGCTAAAGACAGCACCGGCGTCATTTGGTCGACCTGGACCCAGGTCTCCGGCAATTCAACCAGTGGCTACACCAACACCGTCTACGTCAACAGCTCCGCGGTGGGCGGAACCAGCTGGACCTCCCCGTTCGTAATTCCTGTTTTCAGCCCGAACCCGGCACCGGATGACATTTCGGCAATCGTGGCCTACGGCGGCAACAAGATTGGCGTTATGTGGAGCGACCAGCGCGCCGGCGCAGTGCGCTGGGCGACCCACACCGATGGGACCAGCGCCAAGTCGATCTTCTCCTGGAGACTGCGGGACGCCGTCAAGGGCATCAAACTCGCCGACGACCATCTGAGCGTCAAGACCCTTCAATCCGACAGCACCGGCCGTGTATTCGCGGCGATCAAGACCAGCCTCAACGACGGTTCAACCAACCGGAGCCTGGCGCAGGTGAAGTTGGTGGTTTTCAAGCCCGGAACGAGCACATTCTCGCAATCAACGATTGCCACGATTTGGGACTGCGTGTCCCGCCAGCAAATCATCCTGGATACGCAGAACAACACGGTGCACGCCTTCCTCACAGCCCCCGGGACTGGAGTCAGAGGCTGCGCCTACTCCGGCACTCCCGGCGCGATCTATGAAAAGACCGCGTCCATGGATAATCCGGTCTTCCCGCCCGGGCGTGGGACGCCGATCATCCAGGACGGCGCGTCAGCCAAAATGAACGACGTGACCACTAGCAAGCAGAGCGTGAACAGCACGACCGGCCTGGTGGTGCTGGCCAGCAACAACGTGACCAAGCGTTACTGGTTCTCCTACCGGGCACTGGGCCGAAGCACTCCCCCTCCGGCCGCCCCGGCGGCCTCGTTCACCGCGGGCAACCCGGCGCCGTAGGCATCGATCAGTGGCGTTGGTTCAAGCACAACGAACAACCCGCTGGCCACAACGTCTGTCTCGCTGAAGAAAACCGTCGGGTGTGGCAGCCCGCGATCAGCGGCGGCGTCACAGCCTACTGGGCGACGCGGAAGCCGGCCAGCTTGCCACCGGGAATCCAACAGGCCCGGCTGACAGGCCGTTGGGAAAACAGAGGGCGACGGCGGGAGCTTCCGCCGGCGCCCTCTGTCATTGACCCGATCGTAGTGCCGGGCTTCCGGCTAGACCGCGGACCAGCCGCCGTCTGAGGCGAGGATCGCGCCGTTGACGTTGGTACCGTCGTCGCTGAGCAGGAAAGTAATCGAGGCGGCCAGCTGCGCTGCGCTGGCGGGGGCCGGAATGTTCGCACCCATCAGCGGGCCGAGGCGTTCGGCGGCCAGCTGGGAACCCCAGGTAGCTTCGATATTGGTGATGGTGGCGCCCGGGGCCACGGCGTTGAAACGCAGGCCCTTGGGTCCGTACATCACCGAGGAGTTCTTGGTCAGTCCGACGACGGCGTGCTTGGACGCCGTGTACGCGGCGCCGGCGGCGGAACCGCGGAGCCCGGCCTCGGAAGAGACGTTGACCACGGAGCCGGAACCTGCCTCCAGCATCTGTGGCACCACGGCGCGGGTCAGGCGCATGAGGGCGGTGACGTTGATCCGGAACACCCGTTCCCAGGTGGCGTCGTCGACCTCATGGATCGGGGCGAAGTGGTCCATGATGCCCGCGACGTTGGCGAGTGCGTCGACCCGGCCGCCGGCGGCGGCGACGACGGCTGCGACGGTTTCCTCATCGGAGATGTCACCCGCCACGGGGACCAGGTCCAGGCCGGGGTTCCCGGCCACGAGCTCATCCAGCCGCTCGGAGCTGATGTCGGCGGCGATCACCCTGCCACCCTCCTTGGCAACGCGCAGGGCCGTGGCCAGCCCAATGCCCGAACCGGCGCCCGTGACGATGACCGTCTTGCCGGCGAAGCGGCCCGTGCTGATGGATTCCTGCCATGAAGCTTCGTTGCCCATAATGACCTTTCGAATGTTTCCGAATGATGACACACCCACCTTATGACACGGTGTGTCATTATGAAAGGGATGAATACTGGTGGGATGTTCGAGCAAGAGCCCAGACCCGGCACGCGATCGGCGGGACGTCCCGTGTCGATCGATCCGGAGGCCATCGCCCACCTCGCCTTACGTCTCTTCGCCGAAAACGGCTATGAAAAGACCTCGATGGAGGACATCGCCGGCGCGGCGGGAATAGGGCGGAAAAGCCTGTACCGGTACTTCTCCAGCAAGGCCGATCTCGTCTGGGGCGGCATGGAACCGGTGATCGAGGCATCCGGAGTGGCCCTCGAGGTGGCCCGGGACAGTCACGTCGGTGGCGACGGTGCAGACGGCCTCATGGCGGGCTTACGGGCGGCGGCCACCGCCGGAGTGGCAGGGATTCCCGACCTGTCGGTGTCCCGGGGCCGGCTGCGCCTGATCGCCGCACATCCCGAGCTTGCCAGCCGCAGCAACGACACCCTGGCGCCCCAGCGCGATCGGGCGCGGCGCTACCTTGTGGATTTTGGCGTTCCGGAGGCCACAGCGGGTTATCTGTGTGCGGCCTATCTTGCTGCCACGTTTGAAGCGTGGATGCGCTGGGCCGCGGGCAGCGATCCCGATCCCGTGCCCTACCTGCTGGCCGCCGTCGAGGTGCTGCGGGTGCCGGGGACCTGACGGGATTTCGGCGCGGGTTACGCCGCCGCAGTTTGTCAGGATAGCGGCCCGGCCGGCAGCCGAGTATCGAATTTTTCCGTGGGGTGGCATCCTGAACCTGTGCCGCGTCCGCGTCACCAAAGACCGCGCGGTCGGCTGATTGGCACCGGCGCCCCGCCGTTCCTGCGCTTTCGGTCACCGCCGGCGCCGGGGAAGAGGCCTAATGACGGAGCACAACAAGGCACCCGCCGGCGGGGCGGAGCCGGACGGCTTCACCGCCGCCAACGGCACCGGGGCGGCGGCTGCCGGCGCGGTTCCGGGCACAGACCGGAGCCGTGGCGGGATCTCGGACTGGGTCCTGGGCGGCGGGACCGACCCCGATGCGAGGTTCACACTTGCCAACGAGCGCACGTTCCTGGCCTGGATCCGGACCTCGCTGGCGATGGTGGCCGGTGGCATCGCCGTCGAGGCCTTCACCTCGGAGCTGTTTGTCCCGGAGCTCCGCAAGACCGTGTCCGTGCTGTTGTTGCTGCTGGGGCTGGTGACGGCCGGCGGCTCGTTCTTCCGCTGGCTCAACGTGGAACGGGCCATGCGCCGCCAGGCTCCGCTCCCGGCGCCTTTGATCGCTCCGATCCTGGCAGCCGGCGGCGCCCTCGTTGCGGCCGTGCTGATCGTATTTGTGATCGGCCGGCCCGCCTAGCCATGGCGAAACCCAGGCCCGCGGCCGTGCACAACGACCCGGGGCTCCAGCCCGAGCGTACGGACCTCGCCTGGCGGCGGACCGCATTGACCCTGATCACGGCGGCCTGCATCTTCCTGCGCTGGGTGCCACACCACGGCTGGTTTGCGGGCACCCTCGTGGCGGCTTCACTGGTCGTCGCCGTGGGCATCGCCCTCACGCAGCGGCGCCGCTACCACCACCACGCCAGCGGCATCGCCGGGGCGGTGATGCCCGCAAACGTCAGGGCGACGGCGGCCATCGCCGGCAGCGTGGTGGTCCTCGCCGGACTGGGCATTTACACGGTTTTGTACCTGCCGCTGCAGCAGTAGCGTTGGTCGCGGTCGGTTCAGCTGCCCAGGAACGACCGATGGATGTCGCTGCCGTACCGGCGGACGATGTCCCGCTTGGCACTGCGGAAGGCCTCAAGGTCGCCCGCATGCCCATGCTGCTCGATGCCGCGCCGGGCCAGCTCGTCGGCGATCACATCCATAAACAGCTCGGCGAGAAGCAGCCGCGCGGAGTCCCGGAAGCGCCCGCGGCCGTCGACATAGAGCCGCACCGTGGGCGCAGCGGTGTTGATAATGACCTTGCGCTCCGCTGCGCTGTATACGGCCCGGTCCGCGCTGTTGTGCAGGCTCCGGAATTCATAGCCAACAAACAAATCCCTGCCGTGGTCCCGGGGCACCCGGTGCGCAACAGGGTGGTCCGCGGGGTGGTCGGCGGGTCGAACAACAGCAGCGTGCGGGGGCTGGCCGTCGCTGCGGTGCGAGGCCTGCTCGGCCACGACGATCTCGCACCACGCCCAGTAGGCGCCGGCCCGGACAGTGATCCCGCCCCGCTCCCCCGGCACCTCCCCCGTGACCATCCACTCGATCCGCCGGGTTCCGTCCAGGGAATCGACCGGAACGGCGACAGGCTCCGGTTCAATCCGCATCGACTCCGGCAGGTCGAGCTCGAAGGTGAGCTGTCCGCCGTCGGGCAACTGGCCCGGATCGAGCAACAGGGCGACATGGAACGGGTGCCCCGGTTTCCGGTAGTAGAACGGTGTGGTGAAACGCAGCGCGGCCGGCGGTTCCGCCTGGGCCGGAGTCGGGCCCGCGGCGTCCGGGGATGACTCGATACCAAGGTCCACCACGGCCGCCTCACTCATGTGCTGCAGCAGCCGCTCGATCATTTCGGCGGTGCGCCCGGAGGTGGTGGCCCGTTCCAGGTGCGTTAGTTTTTCCTTCTCGGCTAGCACGGCGCCGGCGATCATGGCGCTGACGGCCCGGTAAAACGCTGCCACGAACGGATCCTTGACGTTAAGGCCCTCCCGCTCGTCGCTGATGACGGCCTTGCCACGGCCCAGCATCTCGGTCAGCGCCGCACAGCGAACCGTGCCGAAGAGGTACTCCGTTCCCACCTGGTTCTCGTATTCGAACATTGTGCAATCGAGCACCGCCATGCCGGACAGGACCACCAGGCCGTTGGTGCGTTCGTCGCCCTTGAGCGTCAGCTCCACATCCTTGGCCCGCTTCAGCGTGAGGGTAAAGGGATACTCCTGCCCCTCATGGCTGAAACTGCCCGGCTGCTCCGGACCGAGGAGGAGGATGGCCGGGGGTTCCTCGAAGCGGACCGTTTCGCTGCCGCCGTCCCCGGTTCCCGGGTGTCCGCTGCCCGGCCGGCCAGGCAGCAGCTCCACGGTCCGGCGCTCCAGCACGTCACGCAGGTAGTAGTTGTCGGAGAGTGACTGCAGCAGGGTGGCGTGCTGGGTGATCGTGACGTGGGGATTGTCGACGACGATCGTCACCCGGGCGCCCCTCTGCCCGACGCCGGCGGGAAATCCCAGCCGGGCGTAGGGAAATGCCCGGCGGTCCTCCTCGCCGTCGTCGTAGAGGTAACCGCCGTTCTCACCGCGGAAGACGTCGATGCGGGTGAAGCGGCCGTCCTTGACGGTCTCGATCCAGCCGTGGCCCAGGCCGAAGATCGCCTGCTTCAGTCCGCGGCCGAAGTACCCGCGGCCGTTGCCCTCACCGCGGGAGAGCGGGCTGTGCGCGCCGCCGCAGGTGAGGATGCGGGCGGCTTCGTCGAAGGACATGCCCTCCGCCTGGTCGGTCACCATGAGCACCGCGCCGGTGTGGTGCCGCTCGTAGCCGACGTGGATTCTGCCGGTCACCGGCGCCCCGGTTTTCTCCAGCCGGGCGTAGCTGTCGTCGCTGTTGGTGATGAGCTCCACCAGCGCCTTCTCCACGGAAGCGAACCGGCGGGAGTCGATCCCGATCACCCGCTGGTCAACCTGGATTTCGGCAACCGTCATGGCGTCTCCCTCGCTCGCAACTCCGCTGTTGCTCCAGCTGTCGGCGCCGGACCGTGCCGCTAGCTGGAGCCTAGCAGTTTGGCGGATCGTAGCGCGGGTGTGCGAAATCGGCGCTGCTGGCCGGTTTGGGGATCATGTCGCCGGCCACTTCGCGCAGCCGGGCGGCCACGGATTCGGGGGTGGTGTCGCTGATGAAGGCTCCCATGGCGGCTTCGGAGCCCGCCAGGTACTTGAGTTTGTCCGCGGCGCGGCGGGGCGAAGTCAGTTGCAGATGCAGGTGGCCGGCCCGGCGGAGTACCGGTTCCAGCGGGGCCTGGTGCCAGGCCGCGATGTAGGGGGTCGGCGTCGGGTACAGGGCGTCAAAGCGCTGCAGCAGCGCCGGGTAGAGCTCCGCCAACTCATCGCGTTCGGCCCCGGTCAGGGCGGCGAGGTCCGGGACCTGGCGGTGCGGGACGAGGTGGACTTCCAGCGGCCACCGCGCCGCGAAGGGGACGTAGGCGCTGAAGTGTTCACCCTCCAGTACCATGCGGCTGCCGTCGCCGCGTTCGGCCCGCAGCAGGGAGGACGTGAGCGTCGCCGTCCCGTCCGATCCGTCCAGATATTCGCCGGCCGCTGCGGCCAGGACCGCTGCCCGGGGCGTCACGAAGGGGTAGGCATAGATCTGCCCGTGCGGGTGGTGCAGCGTGACGCCGATGTCCGCGCCCCGGTTTTCGAACGGAAAGACCTGCTGGATGCCGGGCAGCGCGCTCAGCGCTTCCGTCCGGTGGGCCCAGGCGTCGATCACCGTGCGCGTGCGGCGCCAGCCCAGTCCAGCGAAGGATCCGGTGTGCTGCGGCGTGAAGGCCACCACCTCGCAGCGGCCGACCGCGGGTGCGGTGGTGCCCCAGCCCGGTGCCGCCGGGATCCCACTCGTGTCCGGGCCGAGGGAGGGGAAACGGTTTTCGAAGACGGCGACGTCGTAGTCCGGGGCCGGGATCTCAGTCTGGTTGGCCGGCGTCGTAGGGCAGATGGGGCACTGGTCCGCCGGCGGCAGGTGGGTCCGCGACTGCCGGTGTGCGGCGACGGCGACCCATTCGCGGCTGAGCGCATCGAAGCGCAACTGGCCGGGCTCGGGGCGTGCGGGCAGGTCACGGTGGTCCACGAGGGAGGCGGCGGGCCGGTCCGCCGAGCCGGCGTCGTCAAAGTAGAGGATCTCGCGGCCGTCGGCCAGCCGGGACATCGTGGTTCGCGTCATGGTTTCAGTTGTACACGAGGAAACTTTTTTCAAAGAAGAGCGCACTGGCCTCGGCCCTGAAGCAGCCGCACCTGGATGTGCTGTTCCTGGGCGGTCACAGCATGGACGCCGAGGTTGGGTTTACGACGCCGAACGTGCTGGACGCCGGTGCATACCGGCGCTTTTGTAGCGGAGGCCCACCGGATGGTGGTGCTGGGCGACTGCAACAAGTGGGGCACATTTAGCATCAGCACTATTGCCGCTCCGGAGGAGACGGACCGTTTGATCACCCACGATGGCTTGCCCGGCGAGGCAGAGGGATCCCCGGCCAGGGAGTGGGCGGCTGCGGCTGGCGGACGCACCGTTACACGGGCGCGTCCCTACTTCGATGCTAGATCCACGAGCCGGTGTGTGACCGAGGCCGTGGACCTGTAAAGTTCCCGGTACAGCCCGTATAGAGTTTCGTACCTGGACGAAGTTTCCTCGCGAGGTCGTGTTACTGAAACGATTGGATTCCAGTCTCCGATTGCTACCGAGCCAAGCGCATCCGCGGCCAAATAGGCGGCTCCGAAACTGGCCCCAATGGTCACAGAAGGTATTTGCTGTTCCAGACCAGTGACATCTGAGACGATCTGAGTCCACAGGCCACCTTGTGTGCCGCCGCCAACCGCAATCGTGCGAGTCACCGCCCCGCCCAAATCTGTCAAAGCCTCGACGTTGTGTCGGACTCCAAACGCGGTCGCCTCTAGGGTGGCCCGATACAAGTCGCCCCGGCTGTGGTCCAGAGTGAGCCCTGCGACGAGCCCGCGAGCGTTGGGGTCAGCCACGGGGGTGCGCTCCCCCGCAAAATACGGGAGCATGAGCAACCCATTTGCACCGGCCCCCGACTTATCCGCCTCAGACAATAGGGTCGAAAAGTCAGGGGAACCGACCATCTTCCGAAGCCAGGCTGTGATCGCACCGGACGTTGCCATCCCGCCAGCCAGGTTGTAGGTACCGGGCACAACTCCGACCGTGCCCCACAACGATGACGATGTCGCTCTTGCCTGCAACGTATTTATCAGAAACATGGTTGTGCCGTACATCAGCATCAAATCGCCTGGCCGTTGGGCGCCCACGCTCACAGCCTCCGACCAGGCATCGATTGTTCCGCCGATGACCGGAACTCCTTTGGGAATCCCTGTCCTGTCTGAAGCCGCCTCATTCACATGGCCGACAATGTCTCCGGGCCAGACGAGTCGTGGTAAGTCGATGGATTGAATCAGTGGGTCAGCGTACGGGGCATACCATTCGTGGGCTGAAGTGTCATAGAGGGGAGTGCACTGGCTCGCCGAGTGGTGGTCGAGAACGTACTCACCCGTTAGCTGATAGGCCAGCCAGGAACTTGGCATGAAGAGCATCCGTGCCCTCGACGCGACGCCCGGTTCATGGTCGGCAAGCCACGCCAGCTTAGGTCCGACAGATTGAGTAGACAGCGCCGATCCGCACCGATCCACGATGGATCGCTCCCCGAATCTCTTGTTAATGTCATCGATCTGCTCGACTGCCCGAGTGTCGACTCCGTAGAGGATTGAGGCACGGAGCGCCCTGGCATGCTCATCCGTGACGAGGAGGCACGGGCCCATGCCACTAACCCCGACCCCTACCACGCGGAAATTTCCCGCCGAAGTCAGCTCCCGCGAGATCTCAATGAATTCCTGCCACCAGACTGCAGAGTCCATTTCCACTTGCCCCGGAGAAGGTCTGGACACTTCATGATTTCGTACGGCAGCCGCATGGATTTTGCCGCCCAAATCCACCAGAACACCCTTACTGCTGGACGTGCCAATATCAACGCCCAGAACGACTTCCTGCATCATTTCCCTACCGCTTGAGGTCCGTGACACGCCCTTGAAAGGGCGGGCCGGCTATTGATCATGCCGTCTGCAGAAATTCGCCTGGCTGTGCTCGAAAAGATGCACGATGGGCTATCCCTCGATCGCGTGGCCCTCCGTGTCTAGGTGATCACGCCAGGACCGCTTGGCTTTCCAGCCGAGCATACGTTCGGCCTTCGCGCATGAGATACCCGAGGAATCGACACGACCCAAGTCCCGCAGCTCGATCTGGTCACCGTAATACTCCTTGAGCACGGCGGCGAAGTCGCGGCCACCGACGTTGTCCGGGTTTGCAATGTAGAAGACCTCATGGCCGGGGATGTCCGACTCGACTGCGAGCACCATGGCATCCGCGAGATCCTCCGAATCAACGTAACTCCAGAGGTTTGGACTCAGATTTCCGGCATCGCGGACTTGGGCGCCCAGGTTCCGTTCATAGTTTCCCGGGTGCTGGACGTGACTCGGGCGGATGGAAATGCAGCGCATATCACTGCGCTGAACCGCAGCGTCGCATAGCTCTTCACCGAACAATTTTGACAGGGCGTAGGGGTCCTGTGGCCGTATCGGGTGGTTCTCGTCGACAGGTGCGTATTCCGGAAGAACAGGGCGCTCGGGGAAGAAGAACCCGGGGACGGTCTCGCTGGAGACGTTGACGAAGACTTTGACGCCCGCACGCAGGGATGCCTCAATCATGTTGAAGGTTCCCATGATGTTGTTCTGAAAGACAACGTGCGGAGGATTGTGGGTAGGTTCGGGAATCGCGCCGGCATGGACCACCGCGTCGAAGCCACGAACAATCCCGTAGGCCTGACCTGCATCCGTCAGGTCAGCCTGCTGGTAGTCGGGCTCACCCGGAAGGATCCGGTCAAAAGTATGGCGCCCTAGGTCCGAGCCGGTGACATCGTGTCCCGCGGATATGAGGGCCCGCACCACAGCGGTGCCGACCTTGCCCCGGGATCCTGTTACGAGAACTTTCATCTTTGCTACTCCTTGTTTGTCGTACCCGGCGGAGGAATGCGGCCGTTCTGGCACCGCAAGACCGGCCAGGCGGGCCGCCGCGTCACCTCCTTGAGGGCCGACGTCCTGCGGCCATCAGCTGGTGAGGTGAAGCCCGTTGAAATCTATTAGTGGGAGGCCACAGCGGCTTCGCGCCAGGCTTCCAGGAAACGCCACATCGCCGTCGCTCCCGGGTCCTGAAGTCCGATACTCCTTTCCTGGAGCCAAGCTGCGCGGCCCCGCCGTGAGCGCAGCGAACGTGTATCGATTACTGCTTTCTCTGCCGCCGTAATGGCAGCATCCAGCCCGCCAGCTGCGCTGAGGCTGGCGTCGAGAGCGTCGGCCGCGGGCATGATGGCATCGACGATTGTCTTGTCCCCCAACTGTGTCTTGCCGCGCTGGGCGATATTGTCCCCAGCAGCGCGGACAAAGCGTGCCGCTGCCGCGATGTCCACATTCTCAACGTCCTTCCAAACCTTGGACCCCGCCAGCAATCCCCCAGCCACCAGCGCAGCCATGGTAGAAGGATTGGCGTTGGCGAAGGCTTTGGCGCAAGCGCGTGCGATTTCCGACGGGCTGGCGCTTTCCGACAGTTCCGCCAGAGCGTCGACGACTGCACTGGCGCCGAGCGTGATCGTGATACCGAGATCGCCGTCCCCCAGCGCTTGGTCCAGGTCACGTAGCTCGTCCGCGTATTTAACGACCTCTTTGAGACTTCGCTGGATCTGTTCAATGAGCTGTGTCGAGTGCAAGGTTCAAACCTCCATGAAGAAAGGTGAGGAGGCCGGTGCTTCAAGGAGTGCCAGCCGGTCGTCGTTGAGGTTAAGAAGCGAGATGGAGGCGCCGGCCATCTCCAGACTGGTCGCGTATTCGCCGATGTAGTTCTTGCTGATCGAAACGCCCCGCTCGGAGAGGATCTGGTGCACTCGGCGATACATAACGTAGAGCTCTTCCAAGGGCGTCGCACCCATTCCGTTCACGAGTACTGCAACGCGGTCGCCCTCAGCTAGCTCGAGATCCTCAACAAGCGCGTCAACCAGCCGGTCCGTGATGGCGTCCGCGGACTCCAGCGGACCGCGGTGGATGCCGGGTTCGCCGTGGATCCCGATTCCGATTTCCATTTCTCCGTCGGGCAGGTCGAAGCTCATGGAACCCGTTGTCGGAAGGATCGTCGGCGACAGCCCGATTCCCATCGTCGCGGTGTTGTCGACAATGTCCTCCGCCACTGCAGCCACCGCCTCGAGGCTGTCCCCGCGCTCAGCGGCCGCTCCGGCCGCTTTGTAGGCAAAGATCAAACCGGCAACACCGCGGCGTTCTAGGCGATTGTCCTTGGGCTGGCTTGCGACATCGTCGCGCCCCACCACGGTACGGGTCTCGATGTCTTCAAGCTCTGCCAGGTCGGCAGCGAGGTCGAAGTTGAAGACGTCACCGCCGTAATTCCCGTAGAGATAGAGCACGCCGGCGCCGCCACTTACGGCCATTGTCGCTTCAAAGCACTGCTGCGAGCTGGGCGAGCTGAAGACATTACCGATCGCCACTCCGGAACAAAGTCCCTGCCCGACGTAACCCTTGAACAGCGGGAGATGCCCGGAACCGCCACCGGTGACGATTCCTACTTTGCCGGCGACGGGTGCATCGGCGCGGACGAGGATTCGGGGGTCATCGCCGGGTGTCTTCAGCTTGTCGGCGTGTGCGAGGAGAATTCCGTCGATCATTTCGTTGACGAAATCCTCGGGCTTGTTAATAATTTTCTTCACGATTTTCTTTCTGTTTGCGCAGGGGAACGTTTGTTTTGCCGGGGCGGTGTAGGAAGCTCGTGCGGCTGCCCTGAGCCAGACCATATCTAGCTGGGCTGGACCGCGGGTTTTGTCAGACGCCGACGGCGGCGCCACCGGACGTGTTCGAACGCCATTGCCGCGACGAGGATAAGGCCCTGCGCGATTGCGTATTGGTAGGACGAGAGCCTCAGCGCAGTGAAGCCGCTGGAAACGATCTGGAGCGTGAGCGTCGCCAAAACGACGCCCAAGACTGTGGCGAATCCGCCGTTTGGATTCGTGCCACCGAGGACCGCGATGACTATAACGAGGAGAACGTAGGAAGCCCCGTAGTCTGCGGAGGCCGTTGGGTTGCGGGCGATGAAGAATACGCCCGCGAATCCGCTCAGCAGGCCCGTGATCACATAGGTGCTCATGAGGGTCTTCCGGCTTGCGATACCCGAATACCGGGCCGCCGTGGGGTTGGCGCCCTGTAACTGAATTTTTAGACCAAGGGGCGTGCGATTGATGACGACGCCAATGGCAATGGCGAGGAGGACGAACACGAAGAAGAGAGTCGGAATCCCGCCGAGGGTGGATGCCCCGATGGCGCTCAGGGCCGCGGGCGTCCCGTTCAGTGTTTTGCCGCCAGTCCAGGCGACAGCGATCCCGTTGAAGACCTGCATTGTTCCCAGGGTCGCAAGAATCGGCGTTATGCCTACGACGGAGATAAGCAGACCGTTGACGACACCACCGACGATGCCTACGGCAATGCCGACGAGGACAATGAGCGGGAAAGTTTGCTCGGCAAGGGTCGGATTTCCGGTGGCAACGGCCGTGTAGATCGTGGACATTGTGATGGCCGCGAGGTTGGCCATGGCAACCAGGGACAAGTCGATGCCTCCGGTCAGCATTGCCAGCATCATGGCAATCGCTATCACTCCGATTTCGGGCGAATTTAGGGCGATATTTCGTAGGTTGGTTCCGCTGAGGAACACGGATGGCTTGAGCGCGGCGAAGATGACGAAGGCAATGACGAGCAAGATCAGCATCCGTTTGACGCCACCTTGCAGGCTGACTCTTCCCTGTATGCGAGTCCATGCAGAATCGACAGAGTCATTCAGCCTGCTCAGAGGTCCGGTCTCGGTTTTGACGCGTTTCATGCTGTAACCTCCTGCTTCTGGGGAGCCTCGTCGAGGATGCTGGCCTGGGTGGTCCGGCGGGAGGCCGCCGCCTGAATGCCAACACCGACAATGAGGAGAACACCGACGGCGGTCCGCTGCCAAGCGCTGGGGACGCCTGCCAGAATGAGGCTGTTGTAGATCACCTGGACCAGCAGGACACCGAGAGTCGTTCCCAGAACAGAACCTCGGCCCCCGAAGATAGAGGCTCCGCCCAGGATGACGGCCGCGATGATGTCCAGCTCGCTGCCAACGAGAATCTGAGGGCTAGCGCTGCGTCCCATGATGACGTAGATCATCCCGCCTACCGCCGCCATGGTTCCGGCAATGACATAGACAGACAATTGAGTTCGGAAAACACGGATACCGGCCCTGCGTGCGGCCTCAGCATCCCCTCCGATGGCGTAGATGCTCCTTCCGAACATAGTGCTCCGCAGAACCCAGGCGAGTCCCAGCGCCAGGAGCACCGCGGGGACCACTAGAACGTGCAGGTATGCGCTTCCGCTAGACGTCTCGACCTGGAAGAGGTTTGTCGTGGAAATCTGGGCCATCGACTCCGGCAGGTCGGCGATATAACGTGAGCCAACATAGGTAAGCAGCGCACCCTTGAATATTCCTTGGGTGCCGAGAGTGACGATCAGGGTGGGCAGTCTGAACTTCGCGATGAGGAAGCCGTTAATAGCGCCCAGTGAAGCTCCGATCAGCAGTGCCAGAATGAAAGCTCCGACAAGTCCGAAGTCCGGTATCCCAGTCTCAAGCGCACGCACGGTGGTGTAGGCCGCGAAAACGGCTATGGCGGCAAACGACACGTCGATGCCGCCGGAAATGATAACCATAAGGACGCCGAGTGCAAAAATGAGAGGCACGATCGAGCTGCGAAGAATGCTAAAGGCCGTCGGAAGCGTGAAGAACACGGGATTTGCGATAGACATTGCCACGATGAGGGCCAGGAGAACGACAGCGAGGATGCCTTCGTTATTGGGTCCACGGAGCAGTCGGAGTCGTGCCGAAGCATCCAGCCTGCTGCCACTCATGCGGCCACCTTCTCTCGGATAATGTCCACGGTGACGTCGTCGCCTTCGAGGATTTCAACCACCCTGCCATGGCGGACGACTAGAACGCGGTGGCAGCAGGCCACCAACTCGGGTGCGTCGTCCGATATGACGATGATGCCCATTCCCTGGGCTGCTTCGGCTCGAAGGATGCTCAGAATCTCGGCTTTCGATCCGATGTCGACGCCGACAGTCGGGCCGTTCAGCATCAGAATGCGAGGACGTCGCGCCAACCACTTGGCGAGCACCACGCGTTGGGCGTTGCCGCCGGAAAGGCTTCGGACCGGAGATTGTACGTTCGGCGCCTTGACGCGCAATCGGGTGAAGAGGCGCTGGATTGTCTGCCTGACTGCCGGCAAATCCAAGGTACCGATTCGCGTCGTGTGCTCGTTCGGGGAGCCAGCGATGATGTTGTCGGCTATCGACTTATCCATGAATAGACCCTGGGTCAGGCGGTCCTCAGGGACGTATCCGATGCCCGCCTCCAGAGCGTCCTTGATGGAGCGGATGGGAACCTCTATGCCGTTGATTTTTATCGAGCCAGAGTCATGCGGCACGGCGCCAAACAGCGATTCGGCGATTTCTGTGCGTCCAGAGCCGAGGAGCC
The DNA here is from genome assembly GCF_059383415.1 of Pseudarthrobacter sp. RHLT1-30-1. Classification (NCBI taxonomy): domain Bacteria; kingdom Bacillati; phylum Actinomycetota; class Actinomycetes; order Micrococcales; family Micrococcaceae; genus Pseudarthrobacter; species Pseudarthrobacter sp. RHLT1-30-1. The sequence goes on along the minus strand of NZ_JBWZCG010000015.1, from coordinate 65,079 downwards.
CGGTCAATCCAAGAATCTCGCCGCTTCGGAGGCTGAAAGAGACGTCTTTGTACGCCCCCCTCAGCCCAAGACCATCGAGTTCCAGGACCACATCAGACGCCACATCCAGCTGGCTGACGTTCCGGGTTTCGTCCAATTCGTGCCCCGTCATGTGAAATGCGATGGCCTTGCGGTCCAGCTTTGCGGCAGGGCTCGTGACGACATTCTTGCCGGAGCGCAGGATCGCAACCCGCTGCGAAATCTTAAGAACCTCATCCAGCTTGTGCGAAACAAAGATGAGGCCCACGCCCTTGGCTCGCAGACGTTCAACGATCACGAATAGCCTGTCCACCTCGGTATGCGTCAGCGCAGTAGTTGGTTCATCCATGATCAGCACTCTGGCATCGCTGACGAGTGCACGACAGATCGCTGTCAGTTGCTTGTCGGCGACTGAGAGCTGTTCAACATCGGCGTCGAGGTCGAGATTCAAACCGAGGTCGTCGACGATTGCCTGGGCGGCAGGACGTGCCGCTCGCGCACTGTAAAGCCGTCGACGGCCTGCCACTGCTGCAGTCAGGACGATGTTCTCGGCCACGGTGAGGTTGGGGAATAGGGAGAAGTCCTGATAGATGACCTGGATCCCGCTCTTAATCGCGATGGTCGGGTCCATCGAAGAATAACTACTGCCGTCGACGAGTATCTCGCCCGAGTCTGGCTTCTCGGCGCCCGAGATGATCTTGATCAGCGTCGACTTTCCGCAGCCATTCTCGCCGGCGAGGCAGAGCACTTCACCAGGAAACAGGTCTAGCGAGACGTCGCTCAGTGCGGCAACGCCACCAAATGTCTTGACAATATTTCGCACCTCAAGCACAGGCGGAGGCGGCCCTTGGAGGGCGTTGCTTGTCATATCGGAACCTTTCAGGAGGGCGTGGGACGACACGTTGCTGGCCCCACGCCCCGGACTATCAGAAGTTGTACTGCTTGGCCGATTCTGCGTCCGCCTCGATGGACGCATCGCCCAGGAAGACGTTGTCGTAGCCGTCCAGCTTCTTCAAGCTGTTGTAGCCCTTAATACCCAGATCTGTGCCGGCTTCGATCTTTCCTCCGGTGGCAAGGATGCGGGCAATCTCAAGCTGGGCCTCTCCGGCCAGGGCCGGGTCCCAGAAGAAGATCTTGTCAATGCCTCCGGTGGCGAGGTACTTGCTGGCAGCGGAAGGAATGGAGGTCCCCATGACGCAGATGTCCTTCGCTTTCCCGGCTTCTTCCACCGCACGTGCAATGCCTGGAACGTCGTTACCAGCAGAGCCCTCAAATCCCTTTATATTCGGGTGCTTCGCAAGGATTTCCTTGGCCTTTTGGTACGCAGCGGCTTCGTTGTCCGTGCTTTCGATCGGGTCCTCCACACGCTTCATGTCGGGGTATTTTGACTTCTGGTAGTCGTAAGCAGCCCCAACCCACTCCATGTGGGTCTTGGCCGTGAGGCCCCCGACAAACTGGACGTAGTCCCCCTTGCCCTCCATGCACGTACCCAGGCTCTGCATGATCTTCTGGCCGTAAACGGCGTTGTCGAAGGCTTCAATGTCGATGTCAACATTCTTGATGCCCGTGGCCTCATGCGCCACAGTGATGATGCCCTTGGCCTTGGCTTGGGCCAGCACGTTTGCAACGGCTTCCGGCGAGTTCGGTACGACAGTGATCGCCGTCGGCTTCTGCGCAACCAAGTCCTGGATGATCTTGATCTGCTTTTCCGGGCTGACATCGTCGCCGCCTTCGGTGCGTGTGTCGATGCCGGTGCGCTTACCGTATGCCTGAACACCTTCGTCCATGCGGTCGAACCATGCGATGCCCTTAAGTTTGACTACGGTCACCATCGTCATGTCGGAGGCTTTGGTGTCTCCGCTGGCTCCCGGTGCGGACGTAGCAGCAGCTCCGTCGTTGACAGAGCCGCAACCCGTCATGAGGACGGCTGAGAGACCCGCGGCCAAAAACGCTGATGTACGCAAAAGCTTCATCAATTCACTCCTTTGTGATCACGCAATACGGATGCCTGAATCCGCGCATCGGTTTCTCCGATCTGTGCATACGCTAGGTGAATTTCGTGCAGGTGTCGAGGGTTTCGCGCATAATTGCCAAAGTTCGTGCAAATATTGCGCGAAATCGTGCATCCGTCTACCCTTTAGCTCATACCGAAGAAAGGGGCCCAATGTCGCGCCGCCAGGAGATTGTCGAGCTTATAGAGGAGCACGGCTTTCAGAGCGTCACTACGCTTGCCCGGAAGTATGGAGTAGATGCGTCCACGATTCGGCGAGATCTGGAGCGACTGGCCGAGGAGAAGAGGATCCGGCGCACACACGGCGGTGCCGCGCCTGCTGAGCCCTCTGCTGCCGCTCGCGCGACAGAATCGCAGGCTCGTGAAAAAGAGGCAATCGGTGCAGCCACCGCTGACAGGATTCTTGAAAACCAGACGGTGCTGCTTGATAGCGGCACGACTTGTCTGGAAGTGGCCCGGCACCTTAATCATTCGCGCCTGACCGTGGTTACCCACGACCTGATGGTAGGGATGGAGATTTCACGTAAACCGCGCATCAATCTGGTGTTCATTGGCGGCGAACTCCTTCCGGGTACGACGTCCATGTGGGGCCCGGCTTCGCTGCAGCAACTCGAAAACATGCGGGTCAACGTGGCTGTTTTTGGAGCGGGAGCCGTTATGGACGACGGGATCTACGCCAGCTCCAGCTATTCGATTGAGCTCAAACGTAAGATGCGCTCCGTGGCAGGAGAAGCCTTTTTTGTAGCTGATAGCTCAAAATTCGGTCGCGAGGCACTTTTTAAGGTCTTCGGGCTCGAGGACTTCACTGCGGGGATCACTGACGACGGAATCGATCCGATTCGAGCGGCTCGTTGGCCCATCCCCCTGATCCGTGCCAGTACAACGAATGAGCCCTCTGCCACAGGCATGGAACGGCGCGCCTAGCCGACACGCACTCCCGGAATCCGCCGGGACATAGGGCCAGCCGCCTCATGACTAGCGCGAGCAGCCCGATCATTCCGGCGATCGCGACAACTCGTCTTGGATCGATGCTCTTATTTCTCCTCAAGTCGTCACTTTAGTGCGAGACGGGGTGCCTGGTCGGCGGGGTCAGTTGGCGCGGGTGAGCTCGGCTTCAGCGGTTTCTTTGCCGGAGACGCGCTTGCCGAGGGTGATGAACAGAAGGATCAGGCCGGCGGTGAGGCCGATGTGCCCCAGCCCGGAGATGCCTGCGACCGCGGCTGACGGGGTGACACCCTGGACGGTGAGGACGCCGCTGAGCACCATCATCGCCGCGGTGAGCGCCAGTCCGGCGTTGTAGACCCAGAAGAACACGTTGAACAGGCGCTGGCCGGAGAGGTTGAAGAGCTTGTCCAGCGCCAGGACGGCGAGGAAGAACAGCATGCCCAGGGCCAGGAGATGAGTGTGCACAAGGGAAAGCTGGCTGCCGCCGGTGAAGTCGTTGGCTTTGGTGAATTCACGGTAGAACAAGCCGGAAGCGAGGCCGCCGGCCAGGTAGGAGAGGGAAGCGTAGTAGAGCATTTTCATGAGTGGTGGTCCTTGGATTGATGAGATGGAGGTCGGAGGCCATAACCACTGGCCGCGGGTGGCCGGGTCCGCTCATGCACGACGCCGGCCGGGCGTGGGTATCAGACCGTCGTCAGCACGGGGGCGGTGAGTTTGCCGTCGCGCATGGTGGCGACCGAGTCGGTCAGCGGGACGAATTCGGTGTCATGGGTCACCATGACGGTGGCCACCATGAAGTCGTTGGTGACTCGGCGCAGCAGCCGAACGATGGAATCGCTGCGCTCATGGTCCAAGGCGGCGGTTGGCTCGTCCACAAGCAGGACCTTGGGATCTCCCATCAGGGCACGGGCGATGTTGACCCGCTGGCGCTGGCCGCCGGAGAGCTGGTGCGGGCGCTTGTCTGCGCTGGAGCTGAGTCCGACGACGTCGAGGAGTTCTGCGGCTTTGGCCCGGGCGGCTTTGACGGATTTCCCGCGCAGGTGGTCGCTGATGATGAGTTGTTCGGCAGCGGTCAGGGACGCCAGCAGGTTGGGCTGCTGGAAGATGATGCCGATCTTCTCCCGCCGGAGCGCGGTGAGGTCCTTGTCGCCCAGCCCGGTGGCGTCGGTGCCGTCGATGATCACCAGTCCATGGGTGGGGCGGACGAGGGTGGCGGCGGCGGCCAGCAGACTCGATTTTCCGGACCCTGACGGGCCGACAAGGGAGACCATCTGCCCGGCCGGCACCGTGAGGTTCACAGCGTCCAGGGCTTTGAGGGTTCCGTCCCCGTCAGGGTATTCGAGCGTGACGTTGACGAGATTCAGGGACCCGCGGGCGGCAGTGCGGGGGTCGTGGGGGCTGGGCGTGGAGGACATGGGTACTTCCTTCAGAATGTTCTCGGGCGGAATCTACAGCGGGGCCACGGACGTGGCGGGCTGGCGGGTTGGCGGGCTGGGAGGTTGGCTGGCAGGTTGGCTGGCCCGCGGGGCTGACCGGCCGGTTGGCCGGGGAGGGTTTAGTTCCCGCCGAGGGCGATCAGGGCGTCAACCTTGGTGACGCGGCGGACGGCCAGTGCCGCGCCGGCCAAGCCGAGGGCGATGATTCCAAGGATGGGCAGGAGTGTTGTGGCGGGGGTGATCAGGAAGGGGGCTGCCTGGGCTGCGACGAAGCCGCCGAGGATGCCGATCCCGCCGCCGATTCCGGCACCGGCCAGCAGGACGACCGCGGCCTGGGTGATGGCGTCCCGCAGGATATAGCCGCTAGATCCGCCCATGGCCTTCAGGACCGCGATGTCGCGGGTCCGCTGGACGGTCCACACGGTCAGGAAGGCCACGATGACCAGGGCGGAGATGCCGTAGAGGAAGGCCTGCATCAGGTTCAGTGAGCCGTTTTCGCTCTTGTAGGAGCCCAGTGCCTGGAATGATCCGGTGCGTGAGTCGCTCACGGTGTGGGCAGCGATGTTGGCGGCGGCTTCGTCGACGGTGGCGCCGTCCTTGTAGGTGACGGCGGCGACGGTTCCGAGCTGCTCCGGGTCGGTCAGGTGGGCGAGTTTGGACCAGGTGGGAAGCGCGGTCCAGACCACACTGGTGTGGGAGTACCACTGGTCTTCGACCACGGCGCTGACGGTCAGCTCGAGTCCTCCGGCGCTGGCCCTGTCTCCGGTCTCCAGGGAGAGGGCTTTAGCGACAGATTTGCCGATCACGACAGTGTCGGCGGTTACCGCGGACGGGGCCAGCGAGCCGTCCGGTGCGACGCCGAAAACGGCGACGTTGGTGGTGCCGGTGCCTGAACCGGTATCCGCCGCCACGCCCTGGAAGCGGGTCTGGCTGATACCCAAGGCCTCAGCGTTGCGTACGCCGGCCCGGTTCTTCCAGCTGTCTACCTGAGCTGCGGTGACCTCACTTTCGGTGAAGGAAGCCTTGGGGACATTCGCCCCGGGGGCGCCGAAGACGATGCTGTCCACCGCCTCGGCGCCGACTCCGCTGCCATTGACGGCACCGAGTTTGTCGATGGCCGACGTCGACTGGTCCCCCAGCCCGGCCGTCAGCCCCGAGAGCATCACGAGCAGCAGGGTGATCAGGGCAACGACGCCGCCCATCAGGGCGAACCGGCCCTTGGCAAAGCGGATATCGCGGATTGCAAGAAACACGTTTGTTCTTCTTTCAGTGGGTGACGCAGCGGCCGAAAGGCCCTAAGTCCACCCTTCCGCGGGCCGGCCCCGGTGCCATCGCGCAGCCGGTCGATACGCCGCGGAACATTGGCTGACTCCCGGGTCAACCAATCGGTTGACCACGCCTGCCCCACGGTGCACCGCCCGCGGTCTGCACCAGCTCCTTTTGACTTATCCACAGCCCGGATGAGCATAATGCAAGAGGACCGCCGACCTTATTGGATCGTAGGCGGACCGCCCGGAACAGCCATGCAGAACAATTTCCTGCTGACGGCAGACACCTATTGCCCCTTCTCCCGGTGCAGGCACAGGCCCGCAGGGATCGATAATCGAGGCCCGGCGCGCAGACGCGCCGACTGTGTGTCATTGAAGAAGCCGTCACCCGCCGTGTGCCTTGCGCCGCCTGCGGTGCGGCGGGTAGGCCTCACGGCCACATGCCTTCCGGGCGTCGAATCTGATGGAGAAGATCCAACGAACAGGAGTAGGCATGTCAATGCGAGTCGGAATCATCGGGGCTGGCCCCAGCGGGATGGCACAGCTGCGGGCATTTGAGTCGGCACGGCAGGCAGGAGCCAGCATCCCGGAGATCATGTGCTTCGAAAAGCAGGATGACTGGGGCGGCCAGTGGAACAACAGCTGGCGGATCGGCCTGGACGCGTTCAGTGAACCCGTCCACAGCAGCATGTACCGGCACCTGTGGTCCAACGGTCCGAAAGAGTGCCTGGAGTTCGCCGATTACACCTTCGACGAGCATTTCGGCCGGGCGATCTCGTCCTATCCCCCGCGCGAGGTCCTCTTCGATTACATCAAGGGCCGGGTGGAAAAATCCGACGTGCGCAAATACGTGCGTTTCAACACGGCCGCCCGCTGGGTCTCGTATGACGCGCAGGCGCAGGAATTCACCGTAACCGTCGAGGATCTGATCACCGAGACGACCGAGACCCACGTCTTCGACAAGCTGGTGGTCTCCACCGGTCACTTCTCCTTCCCCAATGTTCCCGAGTTCGAAGGCATCGGCAGCTTCCCCGGCGAAGTGCTGCATGCCCACGATTTCCGCGGCGCCGAACGGTTCGCCGGCCAGAACGTCCTGCTGATCGGCAGCAGCTACTCCGCCGAGGACATAGGCATGCAGACCCACAAAATGGGCGCTCACTCCGTGACGTTCAGTTACCGCAGCGCCCCGATGGGCTTCGACTGGCCCGAGAACACGACCGAACGCCCCCTGGTGACACGTTTCGAGGGCAGCACGGCGCAGTTCAGCGACGGCACCAGCGGAGACTTCGACGCCGTCGTCCTGTGCACGGGTTACCAGCACAAATACCCGTTCCTGCCGAGCGAGCTCTCGCTGAAGTCGCGCAACGTGCTCTACCCGGACCACCTCTACAAGGGCGTGGTGTGGCAGGACAACACCAACCTGTTCTACCTCGGCGCGCAGGACCAGTACTACACGTTCAACATGTTCGACGCGCAGGCCTGGTTCGCCCGCGACGTGATGCTCGGCCGCATCGCGCTGCCGGATGCCGCGGCGCGGACAGCCGACATCGCGGTCTGGCTGGAGCGGCAGTCCGCCCTGGCGGACCACGATGCCGAGGCCGATTACCAGACGGAGTATCTGCGCGGGCTGATCGCGCTGACGGACTACCCCGAGTTCGATCTGGACACCGTTTCCGAGCTGCTGAAGCAGTGGATGCGCGACAAGCAGGACAACATCCTGGGGTACCGGGACAACGTGCACCGCTCGGTGATGACCGGCACGATGGCTGCAAAGCACCACACGCGCTGGATCAATGCCATGGATGACAGCCTGGGGCGGTACCTCCAGGGCCCGTCAGAGAATGTGGACACCGGAGCCCTTGCCGCCCTCACCGCGGCGGCTCCCGCGGGACAGCACGGGTAGACCCCGACCTCCGCTTGCAGCGGTAACCATCCGGAGGACGACGGCGGGAATCATCCGCCGTCGTCCCCCGTTGCGGCCGAACTGCCTGTGATGAGTCTCACGGGCAATAAATGCGACATCAGCTTGAGTCGCCGCCGCCGCTCCATGCACTATGAAAAGGCAAAGATTTACCATCCTGGTGGACGCAATGAGGCCATACCGGTGAGCTCGCAGAGCTGGCCAAGGTCTCGGGCGTTCCCGGTTGGCCCCTCGGCGGCTCCGCATCGGTGCGGCAGCCGGACCCCGGAACCACGAATGGAAGCACTGAACAATGACGTTTGAAACTGCCACCTCTGTCACCCACAAGCTCTGGGACCGCTCCAACATGCACCACGAGCTGGACGCCCTGATCCACGACCACTCGGTGCGCCACAACACCTCCAAGAGCAACATCGCGGTCCACGCCAGCGGCCCCAACACCTTCACGCTCAGCCTGAACCAGGGAGCAGCCAACCTCGACTCGGCCGCCTCCTAACTCCACGGCATCAGCACAACACCACGACGACGGCGGGACTTTCCCGCCGTCGTCGTGGTGTTTCAGGTGCCGGTCAGGATCCCCAGCTCGGCCGACGTGGGCGGATTGGCGCCTGGCCGGGAACAGGTGATGGCGGCGGCCCGGTTCGCATAGGCGGCCAGGGCGGGCAGCTCGTCCGGCGTGAGGTTCTGCAGGCGCGACCTTGCTTGGCGCCCAGCGCATCCAGCTGCGCGAGTCCGGCGATCAGCGCCGCCATGAACGAATCCCCCGCCCCGACGGTGTCCGCCACCGTGACGGCTTCCGCTGGCAGGTCCGCCCGGCCCCGCCGGGTCAGGAGCAGGGGCCCGGCCGCGCCGCGGGTGAGCGCCACGAACGCCGGTCCGAGCTCGAGCCACGCTGCCATCGACTCGTCCGGCGTCCTGTCCGGGTAGAGCCACCGGAGATCCTCGTCGCTGGCCTTGACGATGTCGCTGGCGGCAACAAAATCCTCGACCCGGTCCCGGGCGTCCGCCGCGTCGGGGCTGACGGCGGGCCGGCAGTTGGGGTCGAAGCTGACGGTGGCGTGCGGACGTGCCGCCTCGATCAGCCGCCGCACGGACTCGCTGCCCGGCGACAGCACCGACGCGATGGATCCGGTGTGGATATGCAGTGAGCTCTCCACCGCCGCCAGGGCGGGAATCGACGCTCCGTTGAGATCCCAGCTGATGGAGAAGGTGTATTCCGCGGCCCCGGCGGCATCCAGGGACGCGACCGCGGTGGAGGTCGGCCGGGAGCCGCCGGCCGTGGCATCGACACCGTTGCTCCGCAAATGGTCGGCGATCAGCTGCCCGTACGCGTCCTCGGCAAAGTGGGTGATGAGGTTGGTGCGAAGGTCCAGGCGGGAGCAGCCGACGGCCACGTTGAGGGGGCTGCCGCCGGGATGGGCTTCGGGTGTGCCGGTTCCGCGGCGCGGGTCATCGATGATGTCAACGAGTGATTCGCCGATGACGGTGACCAGGAATCCGTCGTCAGGGTGGCCTGGCCGGGGACCTTCCCCTTGTGCTGGCATGGCTGCCTCCTTGCAGGGTGGTGAACGTGATGGCTGGTCCGGGCGCTTGGGGCTTTGGTGGCCGGGGCTTAGCGGCCGGGGTACACAATGGCCTTGAGCTGGCCGGCCTGTTTTCCGGCTTTGAGTGCCTGTTCGGAGTCGGCGAGGGCGAACCTGCCGGTGACCAGGATGTCCAGGTCCACTTTCCCGTCGGCGATCAGCTGAATGGCGAGCGGCCAGGTGTTGGTGTAGCGGAAGACTCCGGAGAGCCAGATCTCCCGGTTCTGGATGTACGAGACGGGGAGTTCGACGTCGTCGGCCCCCAGTCCCACGAGGATGACCCGGCCGGCCGGTCCCACGGCCTTGATCCCGGATCGGACGGCCTGCGGGGCGCCGGAGGCGTCGATGAACGCATCGACGTTGAGCCCTTCGACGCTGTCCGTCCTGGCGTTCAGGGCGTGCGTGGCGCCGTGTTCGAGCGCGAACGCCAGCCGAACCTCGTCGATGTCCGAGATGTGGATTTCGGTGGCCCCGTAGGCGCGGGCGGCCTGGGCAGCGATGATGCCGATGGGGCCCGCGCCGGCGATCAGCACCCTGCTGCCGGGCCTGATCTGCGCGCGTTCGCAGGCCCAGAGGCCGACGGAGAGCGGTTCGATAAGCGCGGCCGCCTCGTCACTGACACTGTCCGGGATGTCGTAGGCGAAGTCGCCCTGGATGGTGACGTATTCGGCGAAGGCGCCGTCGATCGGCGGGGTGGCGTAGAACTCGATGTCCGGGCACAGGTTGTACCGTCCGGCCTTGCACTGCTTGCATTTGCGGCAGGGCCGCTGGGGCTCGACGGCGACCCGCTTGCCGATCCGGGCGGGGTCCACGGCGCTTCCGACGGCGGCGATCCGTCCGGAGAGCTCGTGGCCCAGGATCAGCGGGTGTTCAACGACGTAGTCGCCGATCCGGCCGTGCTCGTAGTAGTGGACGTCGCTGCCGCAGACGCCGACGGCGGCGACCTCTACCAGAACCTGGTCGGGTTCCAGCTGCGGGACGGCCAGGGTTTCCATGGCCATGTCGCCCTGGCGCTTGAGGACGGCGGCGCGCATCGTTGCGGGTACTTCCGGGTGTCCGGGGGTCCGGGACTGTGCGGTTGAGGTTGTCATGGGAGTATTCCTTTTTCCTATCCTGATCGGTGGTGTGGGCCGGTTATTTGACGGCGTTATTTCACGGCGCCCAGGGAGAGGCCCTGGACGAGTTTGTCCTGAGCGGCGAAGCCCGCGAACAGCACCGGCAGGGAGACCACGACGGCGGCCGCGCAGACTTTCGCGAGGAACAGTCCCTGGCTGGAGACGAAGCCGGTGAGGAAGACCGGGGCGGTGCCGGCCACCACGCCGGTGAGGACCCGGGCCAGGAGGAGTTCGTTCCAGCTGAAAATGAAGCAGATCAGGGCTGTGGCGGCGATGCCGGGCATCGCCACGGGAGCGACGACCTTGCGGAGTGTCAGCAGCAGGCCGGCGCCGTCAATCTGGGCGGCCTCAAGCATTTCGACCGGCACTTCGTCGAGGAAGGAGCGCATCATCCACACGGCGATGGGCAGGTTCATCGAGGTGTACATCAGGCCCAGGAACCAGATGTTGTCCAGCGCGCCGGCGTTCTTGGCGGACAGGTAGAGCGGCAGGACGGCGGCGACCACAGGCATCATCTTGGTGGAGAGGAAGAAGAACATCACGTCGGTCCACTTCTTCACCGGCCGGATGGAGAGGGCGTACGCAGCCGGGATAGCCAGCAGCAGGACCAGCACGGTGGAGAAGATCGAGGCGGTGGCGGAGTTGATCAGCGACGGCCACGGGCTGACGCCGGAGCTGGCGCCGAAGAACTCGCGGTAAGCGTCCAGGGTGAGATCGGCGGCGATGGAGGGCGGGTTCGTCGCGGCGTCCGTTTCCGAATGGAACGACGTCAGGATCATCCACAGGACCGGCACCGCGAACAGCAGGGCCAGCAGCCAGGCGGCGATCCCCGCGGCGGTGTTGTTGCGGGTGGGATCCATCCGCGACTTGCCGCGGCGCCGTGGTGTGATGTGAGGGGCGGTTGGGCCGGAAACCGAGGCCCGGGGCTGGGCGGGGGTGAGCGTGCTCATCGTGCTGCCTCCTTCTTGAAGAGCGAAAATACGGTGCGGAGTGCGAAGGTCGCCACGATGATGGTGCCGGTGACCACCACGACGCCGGCGGCGGACGCCAGGCCATATTCGTTGGCGAAGTAGAACGTCTCGTAGATGGCGTAGGGCAGGTTGGCCGTGCCGAGGCCGCCGGAGGTGAGGGTGAAGACGGCGTCGAAATTCTGCACGACGTAGATGGCTCCGAGCAGTCCGCCCAGTTCCAGGTACTGCCGCAGATGCGGCAGGGTGAGGTGGCGGAAGATCGCCCAGGGAGAGGCGCCGTCCATCTGGGCGGCTTCTACCGTGTCCATGGGACGGGACTGGAGACCGGCGAGCAGGATGAGCATCATGAACGGTGTCCACTGCCAGACCAGGGAGATGATGATCGCCAGCAACGGTGCCTGCGACAGCAGGTCCGTCTGGGGCGGGGTGTCGCTGCCGAAGAGCGACCAGACCCAGGTGAGGGTGCCGTTGATCAGGCCATAGACGGGGTTGAGGATGGCGTGCTTCCAGATGAGCGCCGCGGCCACCGGCACCACGAGGAACGGTGCGATCAGCAGGGTTCGCGCCAGTCCGCGGCCGATGAATTTCTTGTCCAGCAGCAGGGCCAAACCCAGGCCGAGGACCAGGCTAGCCAGGACCACGGCGACGGTTTGGATGATGGTGGTGACGATCGCCTGCTGCATATAGGGATCGGTGAGGACCTGGAGGTAGTTGTCGAAGCCGGCGAACCCGGTCTTGTCCGGGCTCAGGCTGTTCCAGTTCAGGAACGAAATGATCAGGGTCACCACGAACGGAAGCTGGGTGACGATGATGAGGAAGATCAGGGCTGGCAGCAGCGGTGCACGCCGTACCCAGGCAAGGGCCCGTTCCCGCGATCTGGCGTTCCTGGAAGGTTGTGGTGCGCTGTCCCCGGGGCGGGAGATGCGCGCCGTTGCGTTGGTCATGATGTTCTCCTGCGGTTTAGGTGGGTTACTTCTTGTACTTGTCGCCGATTTTTTGGGCGGCGTCCTGGCCCTTGGCCAGCGCTTCGGCGACCGATCCCTGGCCGGCGATGACGGAACTGACACCCTGGGATACCCGGGTACCAAGGGCGGCGAACTCGGGGATACCGACAAACTGGATGCCGTCGGCCGGCCGGGGCTGGACGCCGGGGTTCTTCGGATCAGCGTTTTCGATGGCGGAGCGTTCGGCTTTGAAAAACGGTGCGGCCTTCTGGAACTCGGTGTTCTCGTAGGTGGAGATGCGTTTGCCGGACGGAACCTTGGCCCAGCCGAGCCTGGACGCCACGAGCTCCTCGTACTCCCTTGAGCTGGCCCAGGCGATGAACTTCCCGGCGGCATCCTGCTTTTTGGAGGCCGCCTGCACGGCCCAGGACCAAGTCCAGAGCCAGCCCGAGGATTTGGTTTCCTTCACCGGCGCCTGGGCATAGCCGATCTTGCCTCTCACCGGGGAGGACTCGGCTTCCAGGGCTCCGGCCGCCGACGTGGCGTCGTACCACATGGCCACTTTGCTCTGGCTCATGTTGGTCAGGCATTCGGTGAATCCGGCCTGGGCGGCGCCGGCTTCACCGTGCTCGCGGACCAGTTTGGTGTAAAAATCCACGGCCTCGGTAAATTCGGGCGAGTCGACCTTTGCGTTCCAGTCCTTGTCGAACCAGGTTCCGCCGAAAGTGTTCACCACCGTGGTCAGCGGTGCGAAGACCTGGCCCCAGCCGGGCTGGCCGCGCAGGCAGATTCCCTTCATGCCCGGGGCGGCGCCGTCGGCCTCTGCGGCCAGGGCTGCGACCTCGTCCCAGGTGGGCTTCTCCGGCATCGAAAGTCCCTTGGCCTCAAGAATGTCCTTGCGGTACATCAGGAAGGAGGATTCCCCGTAAAACGGTTCGCCGTAGAGCTTGCCGTCGTTCCCGGTCAGCGACGCCGTGTACGCCGGCAGAATGTCCGCCTGGTTGAACTCGGCATCCTGGGCCACAGAGTCCAGCGGTGCCAGCCACCCGTTCGCCGAATAGAACGGGATCTCGTAGTTGGACAGGGACGCAACGTCGTACTGGCCGGCCTGGCTCGAGAACTCCTGGCTGATCTTGGCGCGGACGTCGTTTTCCGGCAGGACGGTGTAGTTCACCCGAATGCCGGTTTCCTTGGTGAAGTTATCCGCGGTGAGCCGCTGCAAGTCCTCCATCTGGGGGTTGTTGACCATCAGGACATTGATGGCCTTCGGGTCTGCTGCGGAGTTGCCTCCGCCGGCTCCTGCACAGGCCGAGGCGCTGAGCGCCACGCACAGGGCACCTGTGGCCAACGCGGCGACGCGTGTTTTTGCGCGCATTCAAGGACTCCTTTGTTCTTTCGGGGATGCAATGCGACCTGTACTCCGACTGCTGTGTCGGGGTGTGGCGCCGAAGGCGGGACCGGGGCTGGTAGCCGGGGTTGCCGCGCTGATGTTCCTCAAGATTAGGCCTGTGGGATAGGCCACAACTAGCGGCCTGGTTGCCGGTTTCTGATACTAATTTTCCCGACCGGCCTGGGGCCGCGCGCTACGCTGGAGGCAACCAACGGCGCTGTCTGTTTTACCTAACCCCGGGAGGTCCATGATGAGCGCGGCAGATCCCAGCGACGGCGCAGCCGCCCGGCTGGCAGAAAGGCTGCTCGGCATGCGCGCCAACCGGGAGGTCATCCCGGAAGACCCGGACCATTCAGTCCGGTGGCACGAGCACGACTACCCCAGCCCGGTGGCACGCTGGAACTACCACCCCGAATATGAGCTGCACCTGATCCGGAAAGGCGCCGGAAAGTTCATCGTGGGTGACCATATCGGCACGTTCGAGGCCGGACATGTGGCACTGGTGGGATCGGGGCTGCCGCACGACTGGGTCAGCGACCTCGAGCCCGGCGAAGTCCTCCAGGGCAGGGATGCACTCATCCAGTTCGACGGAAAATGGGTGGAACAGGCCGCCGCCATCATTCCGGAAATGGCCGAGGTCAAGCCCCTGCTGGAACAGTCCTCACGCGGGATCGAGTTCCTGGGCCAGACAGCCAAATCTGCGGCCGACTCCATCAACGCAATGGGCGCCTCCACCGGGCTGGCGCGACTGCACCACCTTTTTGAGCTGCTCACGGTTCTTGCCCGCGCCCCACAGGAGGAACGCCGCTACCTCGCCGAGGAATGGTTCCGGCCCCAACTCGACGGCCAGGCCGCGGCCGTGGTGGACATCGTCCTCGAGTACGTCTTCGGCAACCACGCCGGCAGCGTCAAGATGTCCGAAGCCGCGGCGTTGGTCGGGATGTCAGAGCCGACGTTTTCGAAATACTTCAAGCGGGCCACCGGCCAGAACTTCAGTGACCTGGTCCGCAAACTCCGGCTCGCCCATGCGCGGCGGCTGCTGGAACACAGCGACAAGGCCATCTCCGCCATTTGCTACGAAGTGGGCTTCTCGAACCTGTCCAATTTCAACCGGCACTTCCTCAACGACGCCGGCGAAACCCCGCGCGACTACCGTCAGCGCGTGCAGAACTGACGGTCGCGGGACATGCTCCCCCTGTGCGAATCCGCTAGCCCTCCCCGCGCGCAGCGCGGATCTGCGCACGGCGGCCATCCAGAAAAGGCTCAACATCCGGGACCCGGTGCAGTGACAGGGAAGCGGGCTCCATCCCTCTCCCCTCCAGGACAATCCCGTCGCCCCCGTGCCTGCCGCTGGCCCACCAACGGTCAGCATCCCGCCAGACGTCGAAGACCTCAGGAAAGTCGTCAACCAGCATGGCCACTTCCTCGCTGGGCTCGGACAGGAGCGCCTCCAGCCGACGTGCCAATTCCGCCCCGCTGGCCGGAGGCCCGCCCTCGGCCAGCCGGCGGTGGCCGATGGCCGTCCGCGGGTCCTGGGTCGTCGTCGAGGTCCGCAGGTACGGACCCGATCCCTCGGAGCCGTAGACCAGGCCCACTGCAGTAGGCGGACGGCTGCCGAGATCCCATTCGCCGATAGCCCTCGGCCCGGACCACCCGTGGAGCCCGTAACAGGGCAGTTCACCGGCGGACTCCCTGACCCGCTGCTCCATTTCGTCGTATCGATCCCAGAATTCTTCGGGCCCAAGCCTTCCCGTCAGCTTCATGGCGCAAGTATGCCACCACTCACCGGCAGGCAAACGGAGGCTGTTTGGCTATACCTAGAGCTGCTAGGTTTGATACCCTTCAGCTCTAGGTATAGGAGACGTTGTGCGCATTGATAAAGACCTGGTCGCCGCCTCGGCCACGCCGCTTGTCCTGGGCATCCTGTCCGGCGGCGACCTCTACGGCTACGCCATCCTCAAACGCGTGAGTGAGCTGTCGGGCGGGGGCATGCAGTGGACCGACGGGATGCTCTACCCCCTGCTGCACCGACTCGAGCGGCTTGGTTACGTTTCGTCGTCGTGGGGCACGTCCGACGCCGGACGCCGGCGCAAGCACTACGCCATCACTCCGGCGGGCCGGGATGCCCTGGCGGACCGTCAGGAGCAGTGGACCGTCGTCGCCGACGCACTGCGTCAGGTGTGGCAGAGCTCGCCGCGGCCTTCCGGGACAGTTGAGGGGTGGGCGTGATGGCGTCACACGCTGAGCTGGAGGCCCAGATCGACCGCTGGCGCGGCTACGTTCAGCGGCGCCATGCGATCTCCCCCGCCGACGTCGACGAACTGGAAGACCATCTGCGCGAGCAGATTGCCGACCGGCAGGCGACAGGGCTCGACGACGAGGAGGCCTTCCTGGTCGCCATCAAGCGCCTCGGCAACCTCGACGCCGTCTCCCGCGAGTTTGCCCGCGAACACTCCGACCGGCTGTGGAAGCAGCTCGTCCTCGTGCCGGAGGGCAGCGACGGCGGCACACCACCGTGGCGCGAGCTGGCCATGGTGCTCGCCCTCGCCGTCGGCGCGGGCGTGGCGGTCAGGGCCGGTCTTGCCTGGCTCGAGGACGGCGCCCTGATGCGCAACCTCGGCCTGCTCGTCTTCCCGTTCCTGGCCGCCTACTTCGCCTGGAAGCGCCGCCTCAGCGGGGCGGTGGCGGCGGCGCTGATCGTCTGCTTTGCCGTTCTGGCGGTCGCCCTCAACGTCTACCCGTTCGCCCCCGGCGGTTCCACCCAGCTGCTCGCCGCACTGCACGCCCCGGCCGTTCTCTGGCTGCTGCTGGGAGTCGCCTATGTCGGCGGGCGGTGGCGGTCAGACAAGCGACGCATGGACTTCGTCCGATTCACCGGCGAGCTCGCCATCTACTTCACGCTGCTGGCGCTCGGCGGCGCAGTCCTGATCGCACTCACCCTCGCGATGCTCCAGATCGTGGGCGCCGACTTCGAACCGGTTCTGGAGGGCTGGATCCTGCCATTCGCGGTGCCCGGCGCGTTTGTGGTTGCCACGTGGCTGGTCGAGGCCAAACAGCAGGTCGTCGAGAACATCGCCCCCGTCCTCACCCGCGTATTTACGCCGCTGACCGTTGCCATGTTGCTGGTCCTTCTGGCCGTGCTTGCCACCGCGGGCGGCTTCGCCGGCATCGACCGCAACCTGCTGATCCTCATGGACGCAGTCCTCGTGCTGGTTCTGTGCCTGCTGCTCTACTCGATTTCGGCCCGCGACTCGCTCGCCCCTCCCGGGCTGTTCGATGCCATGCAGCTGGTCCTGGTCGCCGCGGCCCTGGCAGTGGATGCCGTGATGCTGACTGCCATGCTTACCCGTATCGCGGAGTTCGGCTACAGCCCCAACAAGGTCGCCGCACTGGGCCTGAACCTTCTACTGCTGGTGCACCTCCTCATGGCCGCCTGGCTCGCCGTCGGATTCCTGCGCGGCCGACGCCGGTTCGCCACGGTCGAGCGCTGGCAGACCCGGTATCTGCCGGTCTACGGCGTCTGGGCGACGGTCGTGGCCCTGGTCTTCCCCGCCGTCTTCGGCTTCGTCTAGGCAGGACCCGCGGCCATCCCTCCGGGCGGCACTCCATCGCAAATACTGGCCGGCGGGCCTCAAATTTCGACGGTTCTGTCTCTACAATTAAAGTGTTGGCCTCCACGGCAACCGGTCGCGGGGGCGACCAAACAAGGAGGATCACCATGGGCCTGGGTGAGAAGTTCCACAATGCCGCTGAGAAACTGCACGGCAAGGGCAAAATGGCGGCCGGCGAAGCCACCGGCAACGACCGGATGAAGGCCGAGGGCAAGCGCCTCCATCTCAAGTCCGACCTGAAGCAGGCGGGCGAAAGAGTCAGGCACGCCTTCAAGAGGCACTGATACAGACCGTCAGAGGCCGAGGCGCGGTCCGCGGAACGCGCCTCGGCTCTTGTCTGCCACCCGGCAATTCTTCCGGCAAATGCCTTTCCGCCCGGGCAGCGACCATGTCCGCACCGGTTAGTTGTCAGTAAACTGGGACGCATGACCGAGCAGGAACCGGCCACGTCCAGGGCCGCTGCGGCGCCAGACGGCAGCACGGACTTCCCTGAGGACCTGGCCGCCACCTCCACTTCTGTCGACGACGGTGAGGCCCGGCGCCCGGCCGATCCCGACGCCCGCGACGTGTCCTTGCGCAGTCCGGCACGGCGGTCCCGAACCTTCGCGGGGATCCTGGTGAACACCGCCCTCGCCAATATCACGACCAGCTACCTGTGGTTCGCCCTGACATTCTGGGTGTACCTGCAGACGCGCAATGTGATCGCCACCGGGGTGATCGGCGGTGCGTACATGCTGTTGATCGCCCTTTCGAGCATCAGCTTCGGCACCCTCGTGGACCGCTACCGCAAGCTGTCGGTAATGCGCTTCGCCGCCGGCTTCACCCTGGTGATGTTCGTGCTGTCCGGGGCCATGTTCCTGCTGACACCGACCGCCTGGCTGCTGGACCTCACCCAGCCGTGGTTCTGGGTCTTCACCCTGGTCATTTTGGTCGGGGCAGTGGTGGAAAACATGCGCAACATTGCCCTCTCCACTACCGTCACCATCCTCATCGAACCGGATCGGCGGGCCAACGCCAACGGGCTGGTGGGAATGGTGCAAGGGCTGATGTTCATCGTCACTTCGGTGCTCTCCGGGCTGTCGGTCGGGCTGCTCGGCATGGGCTGGACCATCGTCGTCGCCCTGGTGCTCACGGCGCTGGCATTCGCGCACCTGCTCACGCTGCGCATGCCCGAGGAGGTGCGCGCGGCCGCCACGGACGCCCACGGCGGATTCGACCTGCGCGGCTCCTTCGCCGCCGTGCTGGCCATTTCCGGACTGTTCGCGCTGATCCTCTTCTCCACGTTCAACAACTTCATCGGCGGAGTCTATATGGCGTTGATGGATCCCTACGGCCTGGAGATGTTCCCCGTGGAGCTGTGGGGGACGTACTTCGCGCTCGGCGCCACCGGATTCATCGTGGGCGGCGCGCTGATCGGCAAGTTCGGGCTCGGGTCCAACCCGTTGCGCACCATGCTCATCGCGGTGATCGTGATGGGGGTCCTCGGTGCGGTGTTTACGCTGCGGGAGTGGGCATGGCTGTACATCGCCGGCATCTGGCTTTACCTGGTCCTGGTGCCTTTCGTTGAGGCCGCCGAGCAGACGGTCATCCAGCAGGTGGTGCCCCTGCATCGGCAGGGCAGGGTGTTCGGATTCGCCATGGCGTTCGAGTCCGCGGCAGCGCCGGTCACCGCGTTCCTCATCGCGCCGATCGCCCAATTCTGGATCATCCCGTACGCGCGGTCCGCTGACGGCGCCGCCCAGCTCGCCCCGCTGTTGGGCGAGGGCACCTCCCGCGGCATCGCCCTGGTCTTCCTGATTGCCGGGATGATCATGATCGCGGCCGCGCTGCTGGCTTTCCTGACGCCGGTCTACCGCCGGGTTTCGGCGTCGTATGCGCGGACATCAGCAGACGCGCCGGCGTCGGCGAAGACCGCGTCCCCATCCTCCGGATGAGGACGAACGTGTTGGCTAGTGCATCCGGACATGCGGGGTCGAAGTGCACGCCGCGGAAGCAATATCCGGCATTGGCCGCACTCCTGCTGGCACACTGGGCCGATGACTGAACCTCTTTCCCAGCCCAGACGGCCTGGCATCCGCGCGGCGATGTTCGTCGACTTCGACAACGTCTACACGGGCCTGATGGCGCTGGATCCGGCCGCTGCCAAGAGGTTCGCTGAAGATCCCAAGCATTGGACGGAAGCGCTGGCCAACGGCGGCGCGGGCGAGCAGTCCCGGCGCTTCCTGATTCGCAACTGCTATCTCAACCCGGTGGTCTACTCCAGGTACAGGCCCTACTGGACCCGGGCCGGCTTCCGCGTGATCGATTGCCCCTCCCTCACGCAACGCGGCAAGAGCAGCACGGACATCAACCTGGTGCTCGAGGCAATGGACGCACTTTCCGGCAGCGGTGGTATCGACGAGTTCTTCATCGCCTCGGCCGACGCCGACTTCACGTCCCTGATCCAGCGGTTCCGGGCCGCTGACCGGATGACCACCGTCATCGCAGCCGGCGCCGTCGCCTTCGCATACCGGGAGATGGCGGATCATGTGGTGGAGTCCCACGACTTCGTCGCAATCCTCAACGGCACAACGGTGGAGCCCATCCATACCGTGGAGTCCCCGAAGCAGCAGCACGTCCCGGCCACAGCGAAGTTGAAAACCAAGGCAGCCTCGCCCGCGGTCCGTGACGTACTGGAGTTCGTCCGCAACGCACCGGGACCGGTCGTCGGCGCGATGGTGGCCCATCGGGCCCTCACCATGGATCCGTCCCTGAAGACAGACTGGGGCGGCTTCGGAAAGTTTGGGACCTGGGTGGCCCAGATCGGCCAAAGTGTCGAATATTCCCCAGCGCAGGGCGGGTGGGTCTGGGACGCCAAACGGTTCTCGAACGAGGATCTTCCTGCCCCGGCTGACGCGCAGCCCGGCATCGAGGAGCAGGTCACCCGGGTGACGGATGTTCCGGCACTTTCCGGCGCCCAGTTCCGGCAGGTATTCCTGGCCATGGCGGCCAGGCTTCGTGAGCATCCGCTCAACCGCACCGAATTGTCCCGGCTTGTCCGGGATGACTGCGTCAGCGCGGGCCAGCCGGTCTCCCGCAACGCCGTGAACTTTGTCCTTCAAGGCCTGGCTTACGCCAATTTCCAGCTCAATGACGAGGCGACAGCAGCGGATCTGGCAGCAGCCTGGACCGCGAACGTGGAAGAACTCTGCCGGGTTGCGCTACTGGAGTTCGACGCCGCCGAGAAGCTCGCGGTACGTCGCTGGGCCAGCGGCGGGCTGCTGGAGCCCACGCAGACTGACAACTCCCGCGCCTAGCGATTTCAGCCAGCATCCCCAAGGTTGGGCTGCTGGCTCCGCACGTCTGATCATTCGAAGTGGCCGCAACCACTCTCGGATCAGACGTGCTGGTCGACGAGCACCGGGTTGCCGTCCGGATCCAGGACCATAAAGCTCGCGGGTCCCGTCGTTCCTTCGTCTGCCTCGGAAAGTAACTCGGTGCCCGTGGCTTTCAGTTCCCGCTGGAGCTCGCGCACGTCGGTGAAGGGGTCCACGGCCTCCGCGTTCTGGTTCCAGCCCGGGTTGAACGTGAGCATGTTCTTCTCAAACATGCCCTGGAACAGGCCGATGACCGTCTCACCGTTCTTCAGGATCAGCCAGTTCTGGGTGATGTCGCCGCCGAAACGGCTGAAGCCAAGTTTCTCGTAGAAGGCAGCGGAAGCCTCGATGTCCTTGACGGCGAGGCTGATCGAAAAAGCGCCGAGCTGCATGTGTTGCTCCACTCTCCAGAAGGACGGTTTGAGTCGATGATACCCGCGGCCATATTCCGGTCACGCGTGCTACAGCTCAGTCAGGTCACCGGGAGGGCAGGCGTGAGCTACGTCACCAAAAACGGCCAAAGGTCCGCGCAATCCGGATAGTACGCGCCCGCCGCCAACCCCAGAATTGAGGAACTAGCAGTACTGAGGAGGTTTACCAATGTTGGTTGACAGCATGCCGGGTCACAGGACCAGGGCAGATGAACCACGGGTCCCGGTGGCAGCACCCGAGCTCCGATCGGTCATGAGGCACTGGGCAACCGGGGTCTGCGTCGTGACTACAGCGACGGCCGGCCGGCAGGCAGGGCTGGTGATGAACAGTTTCGCCTCGGTCTCTTTGGAGCCCGCGCTCGTCTCCTGGTGCGTTGACAAGGCATCTACGAGTTTTGACATCTGGATGGAGACAGACAACTTTTCAATCCATGTTCTGGATCAGGCCGACGCCCACTATGTTCCCCGGTTCGCACGGCGTGGCGTAGACAAGTTTGACGGCCTCACGACGCAGCCGGGCGCTACCGGCGCACCGGCATTGCCCGAAGTGCAACTCCGCCTGGATTGCAGGCTGTGGAGCCGGTACGAGGGCGGAGACCACATCATTCTGCTGGGCCGGGTGGAGCACATATCCCAGCCGGCATCGATCGATCCGCTGCTGCTGCACCAGCTGCGGAAACCCTGAGCATTCGCCATTTCGTTCTCTCCAGAGCATCTCCCACCAACCAGAAAGAGGCATCATGCACCCCATGAACAGAAAAGACCACTTCAAGCTCGGCCTATTCTCACCGAATTGTTCCGGCGGGCTGGCAGTGACCAAGATCGAGGAGCGTTGGGGCGCCACCTGGGAGGAGAATCTCAGAATGGCCCGCATCGCCGACAAAGCCGGAATTGACTTCCTGCTTCCCATTGCACGTTGGATCGGATACAAGGGCGACACGAACTTTCATGGCTCTGTGCTGGAGCCCATCCCCTGGGCCGCTGCGCTCCTGGCATCCACGGAGCGGATCTCCGTTTTTTCCACGGTTCATACGGCGTTCAACCATCCTTTGGTAACGGCCAAGCAGATTGCCACCCTGGATGCCATCGGCGGCGGCCGGGCAGGATTGAACATCGTTGCCGGCTGGAACCAGCCGGAATACGAAACGATGGGCGTGGACATGGCTGAGGCCCATGATGATCGATACGGATTCGCCCAGGAGTGGTGGGACGTCGTGCGAGAAGCATGGGATCGTGACGAAATCTTTGATTTCGACGGTAAGTTCTTCTCGCTCAAGCACGTCGAGTCCCTGCCGAAACCCACCGCTGGAAGGGTCCCGATCCTGAACGCCGGGTCCTCTGCGCAGGGCCGCAACTTTGCCGGCCGGAATTCGGACTTCGTGTTCACAATCGTGGGCGGGCCTGAAGACGGAGAGGATATTGTCCGTTCAGTCAAAAGCAAGGCCATGGAGGACTACCAGCGCGAAGTTGGCGTCCTCACCCTTAGCCATGTCGTTTGCCGGCCCACACACCAGGAAGCTACTGACTACTTGCATTACTATGCGGAGGAAAACGCGGACTGGGGCGCAGTTGACTACCTCATGAATCTGCAAGGACTCCACGCAGAGTCCTTCACCAAGGAAATGCTGGCAACCATGAGAACCAGGTTCGCAGCCGGCCACGGCTCCTGCCCGCTGATCGGAACCCCGGATGATGTGGCTAACGAGATCGCCAGGTTTGCGAAGGCCGGCTTCGACGGGATGACTTTGGCGTTCGTCGACTACGCGGGCGAGCTTGAGTACTTCACCCAGGAGGTATTGCCCCGCCTCGAGCGTTTGGGCGTGCGGCAACCGCTGCTCGCAGCCGTATAGCATTAATTTTTTCACCGTCAGGGGAGCTCTATGCAGGGGGTGGCCGCCTGAACTAGAATGGAGTCCTGGGCATTGAGAGGACATTTGCATGGGCACTTCCAGTGGCGCAGATGTTTCCCTAAGCGGGCCGGCTGGGCAGCCTCTTGCCGCATATCCACTGACGCGAAGCAGGTCGGCGGCCGTCGTCCGGGATTCAGTCAACAGTCTGACCGCCGAGGAACACCTGCTGGTACCCCACCGCGGAAAAAATATTGACGGAACAGTCAACGGGCGCCACGTCGGCGCTGTAAGCCTCGTCTTTGTGGCTTACGGCGCCGGCGTGACTGTCGTCAGCCCGCCCTCCGGCCGGAGGGCACTGCTTGTCATCCCGCGAGGACCCATGCTGGTGGAGTCCTGCGGTAACCAGTGGGTTGCCACCACTCCATTCGCGCTGAGCTCGCACCATCAGACCAAGATGGTCCCCGACCCCGACCGGGGAGCCTTGATCGGCGGAGTAGACGCCGACATCCTCGAAAGCCATCTGGCCTCGACTTCCGGCCGGCTCATGGTTAAGCCAATATCGCTCTCCAGCGGCGTCCCGCTCCAGCTCAGCAGCCCCGCCATGGTGACCCACACCTGGCTTGATGCATGCCATGAACTGGACCAAGGCGTCCCGCCACAAGCAATTGGATGGCTTGAAAGCATCCTCTTAGCCACCATGTCCGCGGGACTTGCCCCTTTTCTAGAGACGTCCTTCGCCCCGCTGCCGGAGTCCGGCATCCCGCCCTATGTCGAGTTGGCGTGCCGGTACTTCGACCAGAACCTCAGGGGAAATATCCGAATCGACGACGTGGCATCCGCAGTCGGAATCAGCACACGGCAGCTGCATTCGGCCTTTAAGGACCACCTTGGACGGACCCCTGCCCAGGTTCTGCGGGACATGAGACTGGCCAACGCCCGGCATAAACTGGAGACGATGGGCCCGTCCATGAAGATTTCCATCGCGGGGGCTGCCTATGATTCCGGGTTCTCGCACCTTGGGCGATTCTCTGCGTACTACACCCAGAGATACCAGGAGTCGCCGTCTGCGACGGTCCAAAGGCTACGCGCCGAAGCCAAGGGCGTCGTCTCGACATAGCCCGCGAAGGGTCCTCCGCAGAACCATTAACTACGGACTCAAAGGACCACCAAACATGTGATGCCGTTCATCGCCCGTGAAATCTGGGCGATGAACGGCATCCTCTGGCTGGGCGGGCTGTCCGGGCGGCCACGGCCTGCCCGGCCTGCCCAGGCGGTCAGTGTCCCTGGAAGGCTTCGGCGAGCCACCAGGATCCGCCGTCGGATGCAATTTTCGCATCGATCACGAGAGGGCGGTTCTGGGATCCGGCCTCAAAGTCGGCCACCCATTCCTTGACTGCATGCAGATCTTCCCGGTTTCGTACCGTAATTCCAACAGCCCCGAATCCTCGGGCAATCGCAGCAATGTCAGTGTCTGGAAAGGTCACACTGCTAAGGTCAACGGTTTCGCCTTCCTGGGCGAAATGGTGCACTTCCGCGCCGTACGCGGAATCGTTGTAGACGATGCACACGAGCGGCAGCTTCAGGCGGACGGCCGTGTCCAGCTCGCTGATGCCCATCAGGAACCCACCGTCACCGGCGCCCAGCACAGGCAGCCGATCCGGCTGGGCCAGCGCCGCCCCGATGGCGGTGTAAAGCCCGAGGCCTATGGCCTGGAATGCCTGGGTGAAGCAGAAACCGAATTCATCCGGCACCGCCAGGTACTGGCTGGGATAGCCCATGAAATTTCCGGAGTCCACGGAGACAATGCGGTTCGCCGGGAGGATCGAGTCGAGTTCCCGGCTAAGTACACGGGGATCAATCGACGTCGTTGTGGACAGGTCGGGGGTTTCCACGTCACGCCATCTCGAAGCCTGCTTGATGAGCACGGCATTCGCCCCAGTGCGGTACTTGTCCGTTGGCCCCGGCTCCATGTCTTTCAGAAGGACCAAGGCATCGTCCGCGGTGAGGGCCGAGTCGCCAAGCACTCCCAGCGAAATGGGCCTGTTGGCCCCCAGGGAGGAGTCTTCGACGTCGACCTGGACCACTTTGGCATCCGGCGATATCAGCCGGCCGTGCCGCATAGTCCACATGTTCAAGGTGCAGCCCCAGCCGACGATCAGGTCCGCCCCGGCGATGAGCTCGGCGGTCAGCGGAGACGAGAAACCTCCGGAGATGCCCAGGTTGAAGGTCTCACCGTTGAAGAGCCCGTTGGCTACCGCGGAGGTAGCCACCAGTGCGCCGCTGAACTCTGCAAGGGCAAGAATCGAGCCGCGGGCGCCTCGTCCCCCACGTCCGGCCACAAAGACAGGACGTTCAGCTTGCCGGAGGAGCTGAACGAGCTGCTCGACTGCAGCGGGATCGGGACGCAGGCGGGCGGATGGCTGGAGGGTCACGTCGTCAACGGAACCGGCAGCCGCCGCTTGTTGAACATCCAGGGGAAGGCTCAGGACAACGGTTCTCCGTTCGTTGACCGCTGTGCGGAAGGCCCGAACGGTGTCCGCAACGGCGGACTCAGCGGAGTGGATCCGCTCGGCTACGGCACCGACACTTCGGGCAAGTCCGTCCTGGTCAATCTTGAAGTTAGATCGGACCGCCGCGCCCTGGGTATCGGCTGTCAGGACGATCATGGGCGTGCGGCTCTTTGCCGCCTCCCCAATCCCCGTGATCGCGTTGCTCAGGCCACAACCCTGGTGCGTGCTTACCACGCCGACCCTGTTTGACATCCGCGAGTAGGCATCCGCCATTGTCGCGGCGCCGCCTTCATGCCGGGCCGCAGTGAAAGGCACGCCTTCGCGGATAAGAGTGTTGGTTACGTCGAAGTTTCCGCTTCCGACAACACCGAAAACGTGGCCGACGCCGAGCTTCGCCAACGTCTGCCCGACTAGAGTGGATGTCCGGGTCGCCTCGCTCACGGCGTTTCCACCAGTGCGTAGACGCGGGCCGGGCTACCGGTTCCACCGACAATGGGCAGAGGCGCAACAATAAGAGTGGCTCCGAGCACAGGGAGCCTGTCGACCTGGCGGAGGGAAGTCACGCCGTATTTGTCCGCACCCATGAGGTATGAGTGAACCGGAAACATGGGGTCAAAATTTGCGGCCTGTCCTGCATCAATGCCAACAGTCTCCACCCCAAACCCACTGATGCTGGTGTTCGTCGAGATCCACTTGGCACCGGCGGCCGAGACTCCCGGCGTGTGTGGTCCGTCCTCGTCCGCGTTGGCGAAGTCTTCGGCGTTCGCGCCTCTGGCGGACCAGCCGGTGCGGAAGATAATCCAGCAGTTAGCGGGGAACGTGCCGTGCTCCTCCTGCCATTGCTCCAGATGCTCGGGCTCCAGGAGGAAGTCCGGATCCGCAAGAACTTCCGCCGTTTTGTCGATGACAACGAGAGGTCCGATGAGGCGGGACGGTTCGATCTGATCCACCGATTTGCCGTCTCGGCCGGAGATCCAGTGAACCGGCGCGTCCACATGCGTGCCCGCGTGCTCTCCGACGGAGACGTCGTTCCACGCCCACGCCGGCCCCGCGTCGTCGAAATTGCTCACGGCAGACAGGCTCAGGGCCACGGTGTTGGCGAAAGGCTCCGGCAGATTGAGGATCGGGGTATCCCTGCTCAGCGGAGTCGTGAGGTCGAGGACTTTCACCGAACCGTCAGCGAGGGCCTTAATCAGGGCATCTACTACAGACATTGCTCTCCTATCCAGTTTGCTTCATCAGTCAAACGGGCCTGGCCGGGCGGGGCGTATCCTTCACGCTTCCGGCCGGGCCGAGCACACCAGCCCGGGGCATTCACGGGAGCTGGTTGGTCCGGTTGATCGGCGGGTCCGCTCCTGCGTCTCCGGGTTTTACTGATTCTAACCACAACCGGCACCATTTGTATCGCTTTATTTGCGATCGAAATAGTTTCAGTACATTATGACGGCGTCGTCGAGGCAATCGCGGGCATCCCCGCTTAGGCCGGATGTTCAGGAGCGAGCACCGATCGGGCGTACCGCTGGGCCTTGGGGCCCAGCAGGGCGTGCACCTCAGCGAAGAGCGCCTCTGCCGCAATACCCGACCAGCCCTCCGGCAGGTACTTCTCCGGCAGCCCCGGGTCCAGGTACGGGAGGCGGCGCCACTGGGTCACCGTGGGCACATAGTCAATGAACGCCTGCCGCATCTCTTCCGGCGTATCGGTCTGCCCGGGCCGCCGGTCGGACCAGCGCGTCAGCACGTCCTCGTGGCGCACCAAAAAGTCCGAATAGAGGGCGTCAAGGGCTGGCAGGTCCCACCATTGGCCGACCTTTGCCCTGCTGCTTGCTTCGCCCAGGTGGGCTGCCTTGAAGAGGTCCACGTACTCCATCAGCCCGGCGCGGTCCAGCTGCTGGGCGATTTCACCCGCCAGGCTGCCCGGGGCGATCCAGAGCCCCGGGGAGACCTGTCCGCAGCCCATGCGGGTCAGTATGGTGCGCAGCTTGTGGCGCAGGTGCCGCTGGGACTCTGGCACCGAGAATGACGCCAGCAACCAGTCGTCGCCTTCCTCGGCCCGGCGGGGAGAGAAGATGCGCTCGTCACCGGCCTTGAACACCTCTTCCAGTCCCGGAGCGAGGCTGTACGCTGCAGAGCCGCCACGCTTGAGGCTGACCAGCACCCCGCGCTTCTTGAGCCTGGACACCGACGACCGCACACCGGCCGACTCGACTCCGAGGTCGCCGAGCAGGCGGATCAGGTCCGAGACGGCGAGGACGCCGCCAAGCTCCCGGGCATACAGTCCATAGACCGTCACGATGAGGTGTTGATGGCGCGGCATCGGGACCATATCTGGGACAGTTTCGGCGTTCGCCATGTGGCACCTCGGGTTGGTCGGAGTTGGCCGTAATAGCCGGCACTTTCACAGCTCGGCCGTGCCGGCCCTCTAATTGCAGTGGGAGGCGCGGCTGTTTTCAGTTGGAGAGACCCGCTGTGGCACCATTGGAACGGTCGTCAAACACCTTACATAATAAACCGGAGGGACCATACCTCCACGGGTCCGGGAGCGCCATGTCAGCACGAACTCCACGGGTCGGTCACGCCAGCATCGACAAGGTCGTCGAGTGGATTGATACCGACGCCTCGGGGCACCAGCACAACTCCGCAATCATGCGGTGGGTTGAAGCTGCAGAGGCCGAACTCATGCGGAGCCTCGACCTGCCTGACTACTTTCCCAGTGCGCCACGCGTCCACCAGGAAATCTCCTACCGGTCCAAACTCTGGTTCGGACAACTCATCACGGCGGCCGTCGAAGTCCAGAAGCTCGGCCGTACATCCCTGACCTATGCCTTCGAAGTCCGCGGCCACCCACACGCCAAGTCCGCCGGGGGCGTCGCCGCCTTTGGCACCGTGACGGTTGCCCACGTGCCACCGGGCTCCGACACATCGCAGCCGTGGCCCGGTGGCCTGGTGGACGCCATCAACAGACTGATGGCAGAAAATATCCCTGCCCCATAAATGGCACTGGGCCTAAATGGCCTTGGACGGCGAAGCGGGCCGGCTGTGAGGCGTCAGCGGTCCGCAATTACCGCTATGCCCTGAATTTCGATTTCCGCTTCCTTCTGCCAGAGCCGCGTGACGCCGATCCCCGCCATGGCAGGGTACTCAGTGCCGGCCATTTCCCGCCAGATCCGGCCGATCTCGCGGCCGTTGGCCATGTAGTCATCGACGTCGGTGAGATAGATCGTGACGCTGACCAGGTCCCGCGCCTCGCCGCCCGCAGCAGTCAGCGTCGCCAGCACGTTTGAAAATGCCTGCCGGAACTGCTCGACAATTCCCCCCTCGACGATCTTCATGTCCTTGTCGAGTGCTGTCTGCCCGCCCAGGAAAACCATGTTTCCGGAAAGGATGCCGTGCGCATACCCGGACGGCTTGGGCAGTGAATCGGGGTTGATGGTCCTGTTCACAATGATCTCCTGTATCGGCGTTGTTGCTGGTGCGTGAAAGGCACTATTCAGATCTTCTCTGTCGTGCTAACTTGAGCATATGTGACGACCGTAACAAAGTCGATATATGGACTGAAGGGGCCGGATCCCGCACGTCGGCTGCAGCCACCAGCACCAAGGAGTGAAGACCATGACAGATACAACCACCGAATACCTGACCGAGGGTGACAACTCGATCTATGCCGGATCCGACGGGCGAGTAGTTCCCGTGGTCACGAGGGCCGGGGAGGAAGACACCAATACGGCCCAGTCCGGGGACTGCGTCCGCGTTTCGGGCGTCTCCATCCAGCACACCCCGGCCACGAAGATCTGGTTCGGCCAGGTATCCAATGTTCCCGGCTACCGTTCCCTGCCGCACCACCACGGCGAAGCAGAGACCGGCGGTTACGTCCTGCGCGGCCACGGCCGAATCTACTTCGGCGAGAACTACTCCGAGTACCAGGACATGAAAGCCGGAGACTGGGTCTTCGTTCCCCCGTTCATGCCCCACGTCGAGGCGAACATGTCGGTGACCGAGGAGCTCGTGTGGCTCACCGCCCGCACCCCGGAAAACATTGTCGTCAACCTGGACGACGTCGCCGATGACACGCTCAACGGCTACCGCAGGGCATAGACGATGATTCCAGCAACCCCGGCAATCAAAGCCCCCACGTCGGAGAACTTTCTCCGCGCCATCAACCTCACGCCGGTTCCAGCCCAGCATGCGGACGAGGCCTACGAGGCGGTGACGCAGTATGTGCCGTGGCCCAAGTCCTACGGCGGCGACATGGTCGCCCAGTCCGCGGCGGCGATGATGCGTTCCGTGGAGTCGGACCGCAGCCTGCATTCGATGCACAGCTACTTCATGCGGCCAGTGGAGCTCGAGTCGAGTGTCCGGTATGAAGTTGAGCGCCTGCGCGACGGCCGCGGCTACTCCACGCGCAGCGTCCGCGGCTACCAGAACGGCAAAACCGTGTTCGCCGCGATGGGGTCCTTCCACGTGCGGGAAAACGGCCCGGACTTCCAACCGGACGCCCCGGCAGCGGTTGAGCCCGAATCCCTTCGCTCGGCCGCCGATGCGCTCGAGGGTACACCCGGCGCGGCCGCGGCCTACTGGTCCGCCGGACGCAGCTTCGACATGCGCCACATTCCAGGTCCTGTCTACGTCCAGGTCGAGGGCGAAAGCCAGCCCCATCAAGCAGTCTGGGTGAAGGCCTTCGACCTGCTGCCTGATGCCGGCGACGCTCAGGCGACGGCAGACTTGCACCGCACCGCCTTGGCCTACGTGTGCGACTACACCATCCTGGAGCCGCTGCTGCGGGTAAATGACCTGCACTGGTCCTCGCCAGGGCTGAGCACGGCCAGCCTTGACCATTCCATGTGGTTCCACCGTGACGGCCGCGCGGACGACTGGATCCTTTACGCGCAGGAAGCCGTTTCGGTTCAGAACAACCGCGGGTTGGCACTGGGTCGCTTCTTCGACAAGGACGGCCGCCTGCTCGCCACCGTGGCCCAAGAAGGCATGATCCGCCAAGCTTCCTGATCACCAAGCCAAACAATTAGACGCACTGAAAGGAGTGGCCATGACACCAGCTTCCTCAGCCCATGTGGACACCTTTACCCGTGACCACCTGCCGCCCGCCGAGACGTGGCCGACGCTGGAGTTCACCCTGCCGGAACTCCAGTACCCCGCGATGCTCAATGCCGGCGCGGTACTTATCGACGAGGCTGTGGCCGAATACGGAGCCTCCCGCCCCGCGCTGCACACCCCGGACGGGACAACCTGGAGCTACGGCGAGCTTCAGAAGCACGCCAATCAGGCGGCCCAGGTCCTCACGGAGGATTTCGGCGTCGTGCCGGGCAACCGCGTCCTGCTTCGTGGTCCCAACAACCCGTGGATCGTCGCAGCCTGGCTGGGAGTCCTGAAAGCCGGCGCCGTAGTTGTCACCACGATGCCGATCCTTCGCTCATCCGAAGTTGCCACCCTGCTCCGGCTGACCACGCCCGTCCTGGCGATCTCGGACCACCGCTTTTTGGACGAAATGGTTCTCGCCGCAGGCGACGACGTGACGGTGGTCCCGTACGGCGGCACCGGTGCCGATGACTTCATTGCCCGGTGCGCAACCAAGAGCGGCGAGTTCAGCAACGTGCAAACCGCGGCCGACGACGTCGCGCTCCTCGGGCCAACGTCGGGAACCACGGGTACGCCCAAAGTCACCATGCACTTTCACCGCGACATCCTTGCGAATGCAGACACCTTCGCCCGCCACATCCTCCAGCCCACCCCCAACGATGTTTTCGCAGGGTCACCGCCGATCTCGTTCACGTTCGGCCTCGGCGGACTTGTCGTCTTTCCGTTGCGATTCGGCGCCTCATCACTCCTGACCGAACGAGCCGCCCCGGTCGAGCTGGCGGAGCACGCCGCCGCCGCCGGCGTCACCATCCTGTTCACGGCACCAACGGCTTACCGGGCAATTCTCCAGGCCGGCCGCGGCGATCTCCTCAGCCGGCTCAGGATCGCTGTCTCCGCCGGCGAACACCTGCCCAAAGAAACATGGGAGGCCGTTTACAACGCCACCGGCCTCCGCCTGGTCAACGGCATCGGCTCCACCGAGCTGCTCCACGTCTTCATCTCAGCATCCGGGGACGACATCCGGCCGGGCACCACTGGCCTGCCCGTACCCGGCTACCGCGCCACCATCCTGGACGAGGATGGTAACGAGGTGGGTCCCAACCAGGCCGGCAGGCTCGCAGTAATCGGCCCCACCGGCTGCCGCTACCTGGATGACGAACGGCAGGCCAACTACGTCGTCAACGGCTGGAACGTCACCGGTGACACTTTCATCCGGGACGCCGACGGGTATTTCATCTACCAGGCCCGTTCAGACAACATGATCATCTCCTCCGGCTACAACATCGGCGCCCCCGAAGTTGAGGCGGCCATCGACCAGCACCCCGACGTTGTTGAAAACGCCGTCGTCGCCCGCCCCGACCCTGAACGCGGCAGCGTGGTCTGCGCCTTCATCGTCCTGCGCGAAGGTGTCGCTGCCGACGATGCCAAACGCAGGGAGATCCAGGACTTCGTCAAAGCCACCATCGCGCCGTATAAGTACCCGCGGGACGTCCGCTTCGTCAGTGAACTCCCCCGCAACCCCAGCGGCAAGCTGCAGCACTTCAAGCTGCGCGACCGCCTCGAACTCGATAACGACCAGCTGGCCGGCGCAGCCGCCACCCGGCCCTAGAAGGAGCAGACCATGAAGATCGCTATCGTCGGAGGCGGCCCCGGGGGCCTGTACTTCGCAGCACTAATGAAGCAGCTGGACCGCTCGCACGACATCACGCTCTGGGAGCGCAACGCCGCCTCAGACACCTTCGGATTCGGCGTTGTTTTCTCTGACGAAACCCTCGGGGGCATCGGCAACGCCGACCCTGTGGTTGCTGAATACATGAGCCGTCGGTTTGCCCGCTGGTCTGACATTGACATCCACTTCCGCGACGAAATCCTCACGGTAGGGGGCCAGGGCTTCGCCGCGATGAGCCGCAAGGAGCTGCTGGAATTGCTGCAGCGCCGCTGCATCGAACTGGGCGTGGACGTCCGGTTCAGCACCCCCGCGCCGCCCATCGCCGAGCTCGAGGCCGGCTTCGACCTGGTGCTCGCCTCCGATGGGATCAACTCACAGATCCGGGCAACCTACGCGGACTCCTTCGGGCCCAGCCTTGACCCCCGGCCCAACAAATTCATGTGGCTGGGCACCGACCAGGTTTTCGAGGCGTTCAAGTTCTTCGTCAAGGACACCGAATACGGCACCATGCAGATCCACGGATACCCCTACTCCGACGAAGGCTCCACCTTCATCGTGGAGATGTCCCCCGATGTGTGGGATGCGGCCGGCTTCGGCGAGAGCGCTGCCGAGGTGTTCGCCCCCGGTGTCTCCGATGAGAAGGCCATCAATAAAATCCGCGCCATCTTCGCCGATGAACTCGCCGGACACGAAGTACTGTCCAACAATTCCAAGTGGCTGAACTTCACCACGGTCAAGAACCGCAGCTGGCGCCACGGAAACATCGTGCTGCTGGGCGACGCCGCGCACACCGCGCACTTTTCCATCGGCTCAGGCACCAAACTCGCCATGGAAGACTCGCTCGCACTGGCTGCTTGCCTTCACGAGCACGAGGACCTTGAAACCGCCCTCGCAGCTTATGAGACCGAGCGTCGCCCCGTCGTCGAGTCCACCCAGCGGGCCGCCCAGGCCTCGCTTGAATGGTTCGAACGGGTTGGACAGTACAAAGGCCAGGAGCCCACGCAGTTCGCGTTCAACCTGCTCACCCGCTCGCGCCGGATCACGCAGGAGAACCTGCGCCTGCGCGACCCCGGATTCGCTGAAACCGTGGAGCGCCACTTCGCTGAATCCCAGGGGTTGCCGGACATCGCCCCCGCGATGTTCCAGCCCTACCGCATCGGGGAGCTGGAGCTCAAGAACCGCGTGGTCGTCTCCCCCATGGACATGTACTCCGCCGTCGACGGCATGCCCGGGGACTTCCATCTGGTCCACCTCGGGTCCAAGGCACTCGGCGGCGCGGGCCTGGTCATGACCGAAATGGTTTGCGTCTCAGCCGAAGGGCGCATTACCCCCGGGTGCTCGGGCCTGTACACCGACGGACAGCGTGAGAACTGGAAATCAGTTGTCGAATTCGTCCACACGCACTCGACCGCGAAAATCGGCGTCCAGATCGGCCACTCCGGCCGCAAAGGCTCCACCCGGCTCATGTGGGACGGCATCGACGAGCCTCTCAAGGAAGGGAACTGGGAGCCCGTCGGCCCGTCAGCCCTCCCCTACGGGCCCGGAAACCACCTCCCCCGCGAAATCAACCGGACCGAGATGGACCGTGTCAAAGCTGATTTCGTCAGCTCAGCACGACGGGCAGCAGAAGCGGGCTTCGACCTACTCGAAGTCCACGCTGCCCACGGATACCTGCTGTCCTCGTTCCTCTCCCCCGTCTCCAACCAGCGCACGGACGAGTACGGCGGCAGCCTGGAGAACAGGCTACGGTTCCCGCTCGAGGTCTTCGACGCCGTTCGCGCCACCTGGCCTGCTGACAAGCCGTTGACGGTGCGCATCTCAGCGACTGACTGGATCGAGGGAGGAAACTCCTCAGACGACGCGGTCGTGATTGCCCAGGCATTCGTCGATCATGGCGCGGCGGGCATTGACGTCTCCACGGGGCAGGTTGCCAAGGAGGAAAAGCCCGCCTTCGGCCGGAGCTACCAGACGCCGTTTGCCGACAGGATCCGGCAGGAGGTTGCGGGGCCGGCAGGAGTCGCGGTGATTGCAGTCGGAGCCATCTCAAGTTTCGACGACGTCAATTCCGTTCTGCTCGCAGGCCGGGCCGACCTCGTTGCACTGGGCCGCACGCATCTCTACGACCCGCAGTGGACTCTCCACGCCGCCGCGGAGCAGGAATACCAGGGCCCGGGGTCACAGTGGATCCCCCAGTTCAAGGCCGGCCGCCGCAAGCCTCCCAGCGGCCGGACGGACGCCGTCCGTCCGCGGTTGTCCCTCCTCAAGGAGCCGGAGTTGGTCATGCCCGACGGCCATCTGCGCTGGACGCCCGGAATCTCTGCCGCGGAGCCGAGTCTGGCGCAGTAGGACTTGCCGAATCCATGACTCATCGGTGATGCGGCGGCGGCGGTAAGGCCTTATTTCCGGCTGATTGCCCGGCTGAAAACTTTGCAAGTCTTTCAGCCAAGGTCTATCGCAGTTCTGTGACGTCCGTTATGTTCTTACCATAAGGATCACGGCACCAGACCGTCCCCGGCTTCAACTTCGAAGCCGCCCCGTGCCACCAGTCACCACTTCCAACACCACCGAAGGACCTCAATGGCTGCGTTGAACCACACCCAATGGCCAGTTCCACCGAAGACCACCAACCGTGTACTGCTCGCCTGCTGGCTAGCCATCCTTGCGGAGGGCTACGACGTCGGGGTTCTAGGCGCCATCATTCCCGCCCTCGCCGAATACAAGGAATGGGACCTGAGCCCGCTGGAGCTCGGCGGGCTCGGCTCCTACGCCCTGATCGGGATGCTGGTCGGTGCCATGACTATCGGCACTCTCTCAGACCGCGTCGGCCGCAAGAACATGCTGCTGCTGTCCGTCCTGATCTTCACGTCCACACAGCTGGGCGCAGCATTTGCGCCTACGCCGGAAATGTTCGGACTGTTCCGCTTCCTGGGAGGCCTGGGCATGGGCGGCATCATCCCGGTCGCAGCTGCCCTCACCATCGAGTATTCGGCCCCCAAACGCAGGTCCTTCAACTACGGCGTTATGTATTCCGGGTACTCATTCGGAATTCTCGCAGCAGCCCTGGTTGCCCTCGCGCTGCTTCCGACGCTTGGGTGGCGCTGGGTGATTGGCGTGGGGTTCATTCCGATCGTCCTTGTCCCGATCCTGGCATGGAT
Organism: Pseudarthrobacter sp. RHLT1-30-1; assembly: GCF_059383415.1. NCBI lineage: Bacteria > Bacillati > Actinomycetota > Actinomycetes > Micrococcales > Micrococcaceae > Pseudarthrobacter > Pseudarthrobacter sp. RHLT1-30-1. The sequence goes on along the minus strand of NZ_JBWZCG010000015.1, from coordinate 29,804 downwards.
ACTCCCGGAATCCCTTGAATTCCTGATGAGCAAGGGCCGCCGCGCTGAGGCCCAGCGCCTCGCGGGCAAGCTGGGCGTCACGCCGTTTGTCGACAACGACTGGGCTCCGGCACCGGTTGCCGGCGAGGCTTTGAAGCCCGTGGGGTGGAAACAGTCTTTGATGGCTCTCTTTTCCCGCGACTACCTCAGGCCCACCGTCTTCTTCTGGATATCCCTGTTCTGCGGCATGGTTCTGGTCTACGGTCTCAACACTTGGCTTCCCACCATCATGCGGAAGGCCGGCTACGACCTGGGTTCATCCCTGACGTTCCTGGCCGTCTTCAGCCTCGCCTCCGCCATCGGCGGCATGGTGCTCGGCCGGGCCGCCGATATCTACGGCAAGAAACTCATCCTCGTCCTCTTCTACGCCATCGGCGGCGTAGGAATCCTGCTGCTGATGTTCCCGAACAATATCTTCGTCAACTACGTCTTCGTTGCCCTGGCCGGGGTGGGTTCCATCTCAACATCCCTCGTCCTGACAGGCTGGGTGGCCGACTACTACCCGTCCTACGCCCGGGCGACAGCCACCGGCTGGGCCCTATCCTTTGCCCGCATCGGAGCGATTTCCGGGCCACTCATCGGCGGCTGGATCGGATCGGCACAGCTTCCGTTCCAGTGGAACTTCATCGTCTTCGCGTTCGTGGCCATCCTGGCCGCCGTTGCGGTAGCGCTGATCCCCAATAAGCCAGGCTCAAAGACCCTCATGGACACGACTGCGTCCGACAAGCTGGAGTCTTCGAGCCGACGGCAGTGACGATCAGGACCTGATATAGCTGCCTGAAGGGATCGGACGATGCGCCCCTTAGGTGCATCGTCCGATCCCTTTTAACGTCCTCTCGGCACAGCCGCATGCTTCGGTCCGCACGCCCGGTGGGGCCTTCGGCTACGGGGTCCGGGGGTCTACTCGCCCAGGAACCGAAGCAGGAAGGGAATGGTGGCGTGCATCGTCCGCAGGTCCCCGGCGCTGGCGCCCTGCTCGCCGAGGTAGTCGCCATGGCCGCCGGGGACAACCAGCAGTCGCGCGCCCGGGATGGCGGCGGCCATCCGCGCGGCATATCCGGCGGGGATGAAGTCGCGGTCGGCGTTCACCACCAGTGTTGAGGCCGTGAGGGTTCCCAGCTCGTCGTCGGACCATCCGGGGAAGTCGAGGAGGCGCCGACTGTCCAGCTCGAAGAGCCGCTCCAGATGGCCGGGCTCGGGGTTCAGAACGCGGTCGGCGTCCTTGTAGATGTCCGGCATGTCCTCGAGGGTGGCTTTCGCCATGCCGTTCCAGAATTCCTCCGGCCGGGCATCGCGGTTCGCGAAGGTGGAGGCAGCAATGAGGTGCCGGACACCTGCCGGATGCCGGAGCGCCAGCGCGATGGCGGTGTGCCCGCCGGAGCTGAACCCGAGCACGTCCACTGTTTCCGCCTGGAGCTGGTCCAAAACAGCGAGGATGTCGCCGGCGGAATTCTCGGCGGTGAGGGGACGGCTGGTGGGCTGGGTGCGGCCGTGTCCCTCCTCCTCAACCGCAATGACCTGGCGATGTTCAGTCAGCAGGGGGATGAGTTCGCCGAAGTTGGTGCCGATGGTGGAGCCGCCGCCCGGGATGAGGAGCAGCGGCGGCTGGCCGGCCACGGCCGGGCCGTGCACCTCGTAATACATACGAAGCCCGCCGTTGTCCGCGTAGCCGTGGGTGAAGCTCACACGGCATCATAACGCCGGGCGCTGCCGGCGAAAAGATGGGCAAGGCTCGGACTGGATGCATCAGGAGCTCCGATCACCGGTTTACCCGCTGAGCACGTGGGTAGCGCGAGACCCTACGCTCGCCCGACAATGATGACAAGGGCAGCGGTCTGCACTCAGGCTCGAACTCGTCTCACCTCTTGAAGGCGCAACTGCCTTTACGCAATCGAGTATTCCCACGGGTTCGGAAGGGAGCTGGAAATGCCAAACGACCTTAATGACCTGGTCTCTGTCCGGTACATGGTGGACGACGTCGACGCGGCGGTCGACTTCTACACTCAGCACCTCGGGTTCACGGTCCGGATGAGCGCGGCACCGGCGTTCGCCGACGTCACCAGGGGCCGGCTACGGCTGCTGCTGAGCGGACCGGGCAGCTCGGCAGGCCGAGCAATGCCGGACGGCACGGTGCCGGCACCGGGAGGCTGGAACCGGATCCACCTCATCGTGAGCGACATCGCGGCCGAAGTGGACCGACTGCGCGCCGCAGGTCTCACGTTCCGAAATGACATTGTCACCGGTCCAGGCGGACAGCAGATCCTGCTGGAAGACCCGTCCGGCAACGTTGTCGAGTTGTTCCAACCCGCCGGCGGGTAGCCTCGCCACTGGCCGCAAACGCATTTATCAACCAGGGGTGGAGCTCAGAAGCTGGTAGTGCCCGACCACGGGAAATGGCTCATAGAAGCGGTGCAATAGCTCGCGCCACTGCTGATACTCCGGCGATCCTCGGAAGCCGACAGTGTGATCCTCCAGACGATCCCACTGCACGAGCAGCAAGTAGGTGTTGGGGGATTCGACGGAGCGCGAGAGCGACATCGCGACGAAGCCGGGCATCGACGCAATAATCAGTCGGGCCCGATCGAACGCCGCCTCAAATTCTTGTTCAAGACCGGAAATGACAGGCAACAGCGCGTGTTCGGTAATCATCGGCTCAGTGTCGCAGATTCGCCGTGGTGCCAGTTCCCAGTCGGCATCAAAGGGTTGGAGATTCCGCCTCCGCAAGTCTGATCAACCGAAGTTCGTCCTCCACCGCGCGGGAAGGCCAGTAATCCTTCGCCAGCTGCGCTGCCCGGCTTTGGTCTGCTGCCGGGAAGAGCTTGCCGAGCAGGCCGGCGGCCTGGAGCAGGGCTATCAGCGCCGTAGTCCTGGCATCGGCCGCCTTGGCGGCGGGCGCCTTGGAATCCGGCTTCGCTTCTGGCGCCTTCTCATCGGGCGCCTTCTCATCGGGCGCCTTGGCATCAGGCTTGGAAGCAGGCTTCGGCGGCACAAGCGGCGCACCGCTGAGTGCGTCTTTGATTTTTTGGAGGAGCGCAGCCTCCGGGCCGTGGTCCTTCTCCGGGTACCGCGTGGACTTGAACAGAGCAAGGTGTTTTTCGCCGACATGTTCGACGATCCCGAGTGACGCCATCCGCTCGTAGACACGCTGCGCTTCGGCCCGGCCTTCCAGCATGGAAACCCACCGCTTGGGAGTGTGCGGCCGGGACTTGCCACGGATGAGCTCCAGCTCGTGCTGGAAGTCCGTTGGCGGGGCGGCGCCGGTGGCACGGACGTGCTTCCCCTCCAGGGCGATGGCACCGAGGAACTCCAGCTCGGCCAAAATTGCCCCGGCCAAGGTGGTCCTGAGTGCGAACACCGGCACTTCAGGCTTGCCGTTCTTATCGTTCGTTGCCAAGAGCAGGAAAGCCTGGGGAAGGCTCAGCTCGTCCGCCTTAGTTGTTTCAGCATCCATACGACCATGGTGGCCCCGGTGGACTGCCACCACATGAGGATTTAGACCCGTTCTCACAGAATGCTAAGGCGCCGACAGGTTCCGGCTCGAGCTAGGTAAAGTCTTCTTTGGCCTCGGGCTCCTTGGCTGCCTTCGGCATTCTTGAGACGTTGGCGAGGCAACGGGCGCCCCACTGCAGGATTTTGTCTGGCACGTCCTGGATCGGGAGCCCCACAAGGCCGGCCATGGGCCGTCCGGCTGGGCCGAACGGGTTGGGATTAAACATCAGCTGGTATGGACTCCACCGGCAGGCCCCGGGGTGTCTGGATCGTCCGCGCCTGCGGGGCTGGCCTCACTCGCGGCGCCCTCCGCGGGCTCCTGAGCGTGGACCCGGCCGCCGGACACAGCGTCGACGGAGCCCGCCTCGCTCTCTGCCTCGCCCTCCGCCGGCGCTTCAGCGTGGCGGCGCTCGGTTTGATCTGGCGTTTCACTCACGGCACTGCCTCTCCTGGTCAACCCACTCGGTTGCTGCCCGGCTTGCCGGCCGCACCCACTCTCATCCTGTCTCCGAGGATTGGGCCGGTCAAGACCCTCAGGCGAAGTCGGTCCGGTGACATCGTGGGGTCCCCAGGAGCTGCACCCGCCGAGATCGACATCGTGACTGACCGTTGTTCAAGGGATTCCGTCCTCATTCGAAGCGCCGTCCCGGCGGTTCCACCTGCCGAACGGTGCCGGGCGGGCCGGGCCGTTCGGTGACCTCACCTGCCGGGCGGCAATTATGGCCCAGGCCCCGATCAGCACGCCGATGAACACGACCAAGACGCCGGCGGTGAACCAGCCGCCCTGCCCGAAAATCATCAACACAATGCCCGCCAGGGACAGTCCTTTCGCCGCGATGTCCAGATACAACGGACCTCTCAGGGACTCCATGCATCCAAGATAAACCCGGAGGCACCGCCCCGGCTCCCGTCAGCCGGGGCTCACCCCTAAGCATCAGCAGGCGGGGACCCCGGAATCCACGGGTCCGTCGGACGGGCGGATCCAGAGGTTGTTGATCACCTTGTACCAAACGTTGCTCGTGGTCCCTGTGGGCTGGCCGGTCGCTCCGTCGTAAATGGTGTACGCCGCACCGGTGGTCACGCACGTGACCTGCACCCGGGAGCCCTGGGCCACGAACGTTCCGCCTCCGGCCGCACAGTTCGCTGCCGTGTCAGGCGCTGAGGTGCTGTTCGTGGGCCATTCGCACGTTCCGGGGCTGGCGGAACCGTTGTCCACCACGAGGTATTTCGCGGGCGCTGTTCTTCCGTTCGCCGAGACAGCTGTGCGCTGGCCGAGGTCATCCACCACCGTTACGGTGATGGAGATGGACTGGTCGTACCCGTTCCCGGTCGTGACAGATCCTCCACCGGCGCCCCAGGTCCCCGACTTCCCGTCGGAGGACTGGTACTCCAGCGCCACGACCTGGCGCCCGTTGTTGACCACGGCGCCGACGTCGAACCTCACCGTCGTACCGACAGTGACAGGGTTGATGCTCGCGGCGTGCGGCTTGCCGTAGGGCGCCACCGGATTGGAGTTGGTGACCGGCCCTTCGTAGGTTGCCCCGTCCATGCTGTTCACGGCCCGCACGCCAATCGTGTAATTGCCGTTATTGGGCACACCCGCGCGGATGACCCTGTCCGAGGGCACGGGTTGGAAGCCGCTTCCGTTGACCTGGTACTGGTAGCTCGGGGTGGCGCCGTTGCCCGCGGCGTCGCCAAAGGAAAGTTGTACCGCGTTGTCGAGCGGATCGGCCCGGACACTGGGGACGGCACCCGGAGCGCCGAAGGCACGGCGGGGGTCCGACGGCGGACTGGCCGCCGAGGTGCCTGCCTTGTTCCTGGCCACCACCGTGAAGGAGTAATCGCTGGTGGAGTTCCCGACTGTCACGGGGACGCTCAACTGGCTGCCGGACACCGTGCTGGTCGCCACGGTGGATCCGCCCTGAACCGCGTTCACGGTATACGTGTCGATGGAGGCTCCGTTGTCCGCCGCGGGAGCCCACGACACCACCATGATCGATTCCGAGCCGCCCGAGGTGGACCGGGTGACCGCTGGCTTGCCCGGGGCGCCAGGCACACCGGCTGGGATGACCGTCGCTGAATAGGCGCTCCATTCCGAAGGGTCCGGCGCCTGGTTGGTGGCCTGGATCCTCACCTGGTAGGGCGTCCCGTTCTGCAGGCCCGTCCATTGGTACGACGTGCCGGTGAGGTTGCTTACCCGGATGTTGCCAGCGGGTGGTGCCGGGGAGATCTCAAGGCTGTAGCTTTCCACCGGTGAGCCGGGGCTGTTTGGCGGGACCCAGTTCACCGCGAGGGACCTGTCGCCGAATTCCAGCGCCGGCGCTGCGGGCGTGTCCGGCTTGGCATCCGGGCGGGCTGGCGCCGAAGCAGGGGACGGTGCGGAGTCGCCCACTTCGTTCGTGGCCACCACCGTGAAGGTGTATTCGACGTTGTTGGTCAGGCCCGTGAGGGTGCAGGTGGTGGCGGGGCACTGCTGGGAGAATCCTCCGCTGCTGCTGACCTTGTAGCCGGTGATCGCTGCACCATTGTTGGCGGGCGGCGACCAGTTGAGGACAACGGTGCGGTCACGGACCTCGCCGACGGTCGGCGTTGACGGAGCATCCGGTTTGTCCTTGACGGTAAGCCGGACGCGGCCGTCGATTTCGCGTTCGGCGTCCTGGGTCTTGTCCTGGACCCGGTAGCGGACCACCATGGTGCCCACGAACTTCTCGGCGGGCGTGACGATGACGGCGTCGCCGTCCACTGCGGCCGTACCTGTTCCGGTTTCGACGGAAGCGCTGAGGATGTCCAGCGGTGTTTCCGGGAATGGGTTGATGTCGTTGTCCAGCGCCTGTACGCGCTCGGACTGTCCGGCCCGGGCACTGGCGATGACGTCGTCGTTGGCCGCGGCCAGCGGTCGTTTCGACGCGACCACACGGATGTCGACGGCCGCTGCAACAGGTGCGCTGCGCCCGTCCGAGACGGTAACCGGGACGGAGAGCGTGCTGCCTTTGGCTGCGCCGTCGACGGTGGCCTGGAAGAGGCTGCCGTCGAGGGCGACCTTGATCCCGGCAGGCGGCGTGCCCGGCAGCGCGAAGGTGAGCTTGTCCTTGTCGGCCTCGTCGACGTCGGAGGCAACGTCGCGCAGCTCCAGGGTGGCGTCCTCGCCCACCGCTGCCTCAAGGGTGCTTGAGGGGAAGGCTGGAGGATGGTTGCGGGAGGGGTCGGGCAGGACGTTGATGCCGATCGTGAGGACCGCCGTGCGCCCGTCGGGGTCGTCGACGGTGGCGCCGTCGGTGACCTCGAGGGAAACAGCCGCCGGGCCGGTGTAGTCGTCGGCGGAGGTGAACACGATGGTGGTGGCGTCCTTCACCAGCGGCGCCCCGTTGGAGGCGACAGCCTGTACCTTCGAATCCTGGGTGATGCGGGGACTCTTGCCAGGCCGGACAACCACCAGCTCCTGCAGGTTCAGGGTCAGTTGCTGGCCGCTGACGACTTCCAGCGGCGCAGTGCTCCGCAGCGCTGGCGCCTGCCCGTCGAGGCCGGGAACCAGGATGAACGCCGTCGAGCGGAGGTTGTCGATGTCGGTCACGGTGTACGCGATGATCTGCGGTTGGCCGCCGAGCTGCACGGAGACTTTGCCCGGGGCGGAGATGCTGGCCGTGGGTGCGTCCTCGGGGAACGTGATCCGCAGTTCGCTTGCCACTCCGTCGGGGTCTTCGTCGTTCTTCAGGATGGGAACTTCGACGACGGTCCTGCCCAGGGTCTCGGCGAACGTCACGCGGTCGTCCCGGGCGATGGGGGCCAGTGTGGCGGCATCGCTGCGGGTCTGGACTTTCAGGGTGCCGACGGCGGTGCCGCCCCGGCCGTCGCTGATCTCGTACCGGACGACCGCCGTCGTGGCGGTGCCGGCCGCCGGGGCGGTGAGCTGAACCCGTCCGTCGATGACGTCGGCCTTCAATTCTGCGGCAGCTTCCAGCCGGTTGGCTGCAAGGGTGACATTGTCGCCGTCGGGATCGGAGTCATTGGCCAGCACGTCCACTGCCACGTGGCGGCCCGGGAGGACTGTGATGCTGTCCTCCACGGCCGTCGGACTCTGGTTGGAGCCGGGCGCGGGGGCGATGCCTACCAGCACCATCCCGGTGGATCGTGCCCCGTACCGGTCCTCCACAACGTAGGAGAAGCTGTCCTGGCCGGAGGCGTTCGCCGGCGCCGTGTATTCCACGTAGGTGGCACCTACAGCCGCTGTCCCCTTGCGCGGCGCCTGCTCCAGGCCCACCAGGGTGACCGAGTCGCCGTCGGGATCAATGCCGTCCAAGGGAATGGCGATCTGCGTCGTGTTACCGGCAACAACCCTGCCGGTGATCTGCTGGGGAAGCGGCCTGGAGTTGGTACTCTCACCGCGGATGTGAATGGTCACCTGGGCGGAGTCTTCCTGCCCGTCGGGGCCGGTGACCGCGTAGATGGCGTGGAGCGTTCCGCCTGCTCCGCCCGCCTTGAAGCGCAGCACATCCCCGGAGATGGCAAGGAGGCCCTGGGCCGGGTCGATTCCCTGCACGAGGACCGGGTTGAGCTTAAGCTTGGCGCCATTGGGGTGGGAGTCATTGGCGAGGACGGCGATGGTGGCGATGTCGTTCGCCCGGACGGTGATCTCATCCGGGGCAGCGACCGGCGGGACCAGTTTGGCGGGCGCCGGAATGGGCACGATGGTGACCTCGCCGGTGGCGCTGGCAACTCCGTTGGACACCGTGTAGGTCAGGCTGGTGGGCGCAGTGAGGCCCCGGACGTCGGTGATGCGCAGGATGCGGTGGTCCAGGACCGCGACCGAGACTGCCGAGTTCCGGGGCAACCCGACGGACTGGATGACGAGGACGCCGGCGGCCGGATCGGAATCGTTGGCGAGGGCGTCGAGCAGCACTTCGCCGCCCACCGGCAGCAGCGCCAGGTCAGCGACGGCCACCGGATCGCCCGCTCCCCCGGCCGCGTTGACGTCGATCCGCACCAGCCCTTCAGAGCTGTCCGGTCCGTTCGTTACCAGGTACGTGACGTAGTACGTTCCCGGGTTCGCCGCCCGGAAGGTGAAGGTCCCGGTCTGGTAGTCAGGGGTGGCGGTGCCCTCCGGCGGTCCTGCGACCCGGGTCAGCCGGAGTCCTGCTCCGGACGGGTCAGTGTCATTCTTCAACGGAGAAACCAGGATGTCCTGCCCCGCGATGCCTGAAACGTGGTCGGCGTTGGCCTTCGGCGGAAGGTTGCCCTTGGTACGGACGTCCACCACCACCGTGCCCTCGGCCTGGTCCCGGCCGTCGGAGACGGTGACCACCACTTCCTTCTTGCCCAGGGATGCCCCCACGTCCTGGAACGTCAGGAGGCCGTCGGCCCGGGTGCGCACCTGGTCGCCGTCCCTCGTGGCGCGGGCACCCAGCAGCAGCAGGTCGTCGCCGTCCGGGTCCACCCAGTCGGTGAGGACATTCTGGGAGATGCTCTTGCCCTGTTCCAGGATGATCGTGGGCACGCGTTTTTGCTTCGGTGCCTCGTTGCCGGCAGGGTCCTTCACGGTCACGGTGACCTTGGCCCCGGCGGTGCCACCGCGGCCGTCACTGGCCTGGTATTGGAACTGGGAGGTTCCGGTCGCGTCGGCCGGAACCTTCACTTGCAGGCCGGTTCCGTCGTAGACGGGCTGCACGGCTCCGACGGTGGGGTTGTTGCCCTGGACCTGCGCGGTGAGGACGTCGCCGTCGGGGTCGGAGTCGTTGTCCAGCACCGGCAGGAGCGTGGTCCGCCCGGGTCGGACGCCGAACTGGTCGTCCACGGCGGAGGGCGGGCGGTTCTCTTTGGTGCGGTCCGGAAGGGTATTCACCGGGTTGTCATCAGCGGCCGGTTCGTCCTGGTCCTCGGTCTTGTCCGGTGGCGGAATGATGTCGTCCCAGTTGGCGACGAGCCTCATATTCTCGGTGACCAGCCAGACGTTGCCGGAGCTGACATCGTTGAGGACCACGAGGTCCCGGTTTACCCGGAAGACGAAGTTGGACCGGGCGCTCGCACCCGGGACGTCGGCGCGGTTACTTTCTGCGGGGTTCGTGCACTCGCGGAGGTATTTGCCTGCGCCGGACCAGGCCGCATAGACGCAATTGTTGACGTGGGCCGGAACGGCAGGGGTTCCGGAGGTTCCGAGCTCCACAACGGTCGCGGCCGAGCCGCCCAGGGGCTGCTTGATCAGGGCAGTCTTAGTGGCGACGGCGACGAAGTCGGCGGCGGGCCCGCTTTGCTGCAGTTTTGCGTCCTTGGCGTCAGGCAGCTGCGCCTGGCGGCCGCCGGGAAGGTGAAGTGTTCCGTCTTCGGGGTTGAACAGGACCGGATTGTCCCCGACGGCGGCGATCTGCACGTTCTCAACGTTGCGGATCTCCTCGTACCGGACCGTGTCGCGGGAGTCCACTCCGCCGGTCGCGTTCACGCGGAGGGAGGTCACTTCCCCGCGTGCGGGGTCGGCGGCGTGCACGACGTCGTCGGTTCCTACCGTCGCGACGATTCCCTGGGCATCGGTCACCACGGGTTCCTGGGTGTCGTAGTCGATGGAACCCAGCATGCTGCTCTGCGTCACCCAGAGACGGCCCGAGCTCGGATCAGCCAAGGCAACCGCTTTTTCCCCGAACGTCGGAACCGCTGTTCCGGGGAGCTGCTGGGGTTGTTCAAGGGTGACGTTGGAGACCTTGACTTTGCGCAGGGAGGCATCGCCGCGGTCCGACACGAGCACATTGCTGCTGTGCTGGAGGACATCGAAGTTGGCACTGGCCGACCTGAGCCCGCCGTCCAGGGTTTTCGACGGGAAGTTCAAATGGCCCACGAGGTTCAGGTCGGAGTTGGTCACCCACACGCCGCCTTCATTCAGGTCGACCCGTGTAGTCGTGAAGCCCGGGTGGATAACTGCCGCTGCAACAAGCAGTCCAACTGCCGAAAACGTTGTCGCCGACGCCAGTGCCCGTTGTTTTGCGCGCACCCATGATCGAAGCGGCATCCGTCCCCCAGTCTCATCGTTAGCCAGAAGCCAATATACGCGGCCCGGAAGGCAGGCCTTGACTGCCGGGCCTTTGGCGACGAATAGTCTGAGGCATGGCAACCAGGATTTCCGATGCCGAGTTCTCAGCCGACGACGGCGCGGCGGACTGGCGGGTGCTCTTCTGGGGTGCGAAAACGCTGTTCAAGACCGGGGATTTCGCCACCGGTGCCAGGCTGGTTGCTGCGATCGCGGAGATCGCAGCAACGCTGGGGCATTCCCCGCTGGTGGATATGCGACCGGACACCGTCACAGTTCAAGTGATCACGCCGGGGGTCGGTCTCAGTGACCTCGACCTCGAGCTTGCCCGCCGCATCTCAACCGCCGCTGCTCAGCTCGGGCTGGCGGCGGACCCGGCAGCGGTACAGCAGGTGCAGCTCGCCTTTGACGCGGCCGACCGGCCGGCCGTTATGGAGTTCTGGCGTGCGGCGCTCGGTTACGTCCCGATCAGCGACGAGGACCTCGTCGAACCCAACCTCATTGGACCGCCGGCGTGGTTCCAGGACAAGGAGCACGTGCCGCCGCGCAACCGTATCCACGTGGACGTGTCCGTGCCGCACGACCAGGCGCAGGCCCGTGTCGATGCAGTGATCGCGGCCGGTGGCCGGGTCCTGGGAGACCGGTACGCGCCGGCGTGGGTGTCACTCATCGACCACGAGGGGAACGTCGTCGACATCGCGACGTGGCAGGGGCGGGACTGACCGGTCATCCCGGCCCTGACCGCGGGCACCGGACCGGGTCGAGGAGTCCGGCTAGCTTTCGTCGCAGAGCAGGTGGTACCAGCTGTCGGCGAGCACCTCGAGGGCGTGCTCGCGGTGGGGCTCGAGTTTGCGTCTCGTCCAGAGCGTTGCGACGTAGTCGAGCTGCGTGAAAGCGAGCGTGCCGCGGATGTGGCGGGTTTCCTCTGAGAAGCGGCCGGCCAGCTGCATGCCCCGGACAAGGTCGGCGATGACCTCTTCATGCCATCCCCGGACCAGGGTCCGCACGTCGCGATCGACGGCGGCGGCCTCGTCGAGCACGTCGAGGTAGGGGCGGAAGACCGGCCAGAGCACCGCGCGGGACTCGAGCCAATCAAGGATGCCGGGAAGCTGGCCCGCCCGGACGACGTCGACCAGCTCGGCTGCCGTTGTCGCCCGGTCGGGGCCATCCGCGCGCTCCAGCACGGCGTTGACGCGCGCCATGAAGTCCCTCATCAGATCGGCGCGTGAGGGGTAGTGCGCGTAGAACGTCGCCCGGGTTGTCCCGGCCGCCACGGCGATCTCGTCGATCGTCGTCGCAGCGTAGCCCTTCTCGGTGAAGAGCTCCAGCGCCCGGTCGATGATCGTGTCGCGGGTCAGCTGCTTCTGGGCCTCTCGCAGTGACGACATGACTCAATCCTATCCATGGTGTGCAGTAGTTGCCCGGCGGAAGGAGCCAGCGGCTGTCTAAGAAGCCAGTCGGAGCGCCGCGACAGGGCAGACTCTTACCGCCGCCGTCGCGGCGTCGACGTCGACCCCGGCCACCTCCTCGACATCGATCACGAGTTCGCCGTCATCATCGAGGTGCATGAGCTTGGGTGCTGCCTCCTCACAGAGTCCGTGGTTCTCACAGCGCGGGCGGTCGAGTTCGATCCTCACGCGGCCACAACCTCGGCGACCTGGAGCTTGTCGATGCTCCGGGTCATGTTGCTGGGGACGCGGACGACGTCGGTGATCGTGATCGACTTCACCTGGCGGGCGAGGGCGCTCACGATGGCGTGGCCCTCGAGCTTCGCCAGGCCCTGGCCGGCGCAGCCATGCGGCCCGTAGCCGAAGGAGAGGTGGTCCACCGGGTTGCGTGTCACGTCGAAGGCATCGGGATTGTCATAGTGGCGGTCGTCGCGGTTGCCGGCGCCGATGAGAATTCCCAGCTGGGCGCCTGCGGGAACCGTCACGCCGTCGATCTCCACGTCGCGGGTCGCCGTGCGGCCCCAAATGTGCAGCGGGGTCCAGTAGCGCAGCACCTCGGCGAAGGCTGCGGGGACGAGCTGCGGGTTCTCGCGGACGAGCTGGAGCTGCTCCGGGTGGCGGCCGAACAGCGCCACGATGTTTCCGATCGAGGCGATCGTTGTGTCGACGCCTGCCCCAAGGTACTGGTGGATGATGTGCCCTGCGGAGCCTTCGGGGATGTCGCCGCGGGTCTCGGCGTCGAAGATTCCGCGGCCGATCGAGCCGGGAACGAGGTCGTCGCCGGTGACCGAGGAGCACCAGCCGTAGAGCTCGCCGGCGATCGGGAAGCTCTCCTGGGTGCGGTGGTTCAGCGGCCCGAGAACCTGCATCGCTGCCTGCCCCCAGCGCAGCATGTTGTCCTTGACGTGTCCGCTGAAGCCGATGAGGTCGGCGACGATCTCCAGCGGGAACGCGCGGGCCAGGGAGTCGATCGCCTCGAAGCTGCCGCTGGCGACGAGTTCGGCGACCAGGTTGTCCGCCTTCTCGTCGATGGTGACCTTCAGGCCGCGCAGGGCGCGGGGTGTGAGGTTCTCGGACAGGGTCGCGCGCAGCTGGGTGTGTACCGGCGGGTCGGAGGCGAGGGAGGTGCCCTGCAGCGCTTCGTTCACCATCGGGTTGAAGCCGAGGGTGGTGGACGAGAACGTGGCCGGATCGCCGAGCACGTCGCGGATGATGTCGTAGCGGGTCAGCACGTACAGGTCGTTCTTGGGCAGATGGACGACGCCGGCCAGCTCGCGCAGCGCGGTGTAGGTGGGGTAGGGGTCGACGAGGATGTCGTCGTTCCAGATGTCGATGTCTGATTCGAGGGGTGCAGTCACGGTGTTCTCCTGGCGGATGGTGGGTGATGGTCGGTGGAGTGGAGCCGTCAGGTTCAGACGGCCGCTTCGGCGTTCGCCTCTGTGGTCTCCGCTATGGCGTCGGCTGTGGGCGCCGTCGAACGGGCGGTGATGAAGAGGGTGAGGATGGCTGAGGCCGTCGCCGCGATGGCAGCGACGACGTAAACCGTTTGGAAGCCCTGGCCGAGGGAGGCCCCGGCCACGCCCTGGATCTGCTGCTGCGCGGCGGTGAGGGCCTGGACCATGCCATCAACGGCCGGTCCGGGTGCGCCGCCGGCCAGTGCCTGGCCGGAGAACTGGGCGATGACGCCGTCCCAGCCCGAGAGGTAGCCCAGGGGCGGCACCTGGGCGAGCCCTTCGACGGCGTTGGCGGGCAGGCCCGCACCGCCGAGGATCCCGCCGAGCGGACGCGCGAAGACCGAGGCGCCGATGCCGAACGCGATGGCCGAGCCGATGACCGGGCCGAGGGCGAAGCCGAGGTCGCGCAGCAGGTTCGTCGTCGCTGAGGCCATCCCGATGTGCTGCGGCGGGACGGTGTTGATCGCCACCGCGGTGACGGAGCCAACGGTGAGCGCGAAGCCGATGCCCAGCAGCAGAAGCGGCGGAATGAAGGCCGTCCACGGCGTACCGCCGAAGGCCTCCGGCGTGCCCAGTGAGAACGTCGAGAGCCAGAAGCCGGAGAGAGCCATGAAGGCGAAGCCCGAGGTCAGCACCCAGCGCGGCGCCACGTGGTGGATGAGCCACCCCACCACCGGGATGAAGGCGAACGCCGGGCCCTGGATGAAGACGAACAGCACGCCGACCTTCCAGGTCTCGGCCAGGGCCAGACCGCCGACGGCGACGCTGGTGCTGAAGCAGATCGCCAGGAAGGCAAACATGCCGGTGACCGCGACGATGCCGGTGATCGAGTAGGCGCTGTTCTTGAACAGGGAGAGGTGGATAAGCGGGTGCTTGGTGCGCGTCTCGATGATGACGAATGCGACCAGGAGCATGACGCCGACGGCGTAACTGGCGATAACATCCCAGGCGCTGAAGCCCGCATCCACCGCCTGGACGGTCGCGAAGAGCACGGCGATCAGGCCCAGCGCGAGGGTGAATTGGCCGGGCAGGTCGAGTTTGCGTCCCTCGGCGGCCGCGGAGTCCTTCGCCCGGAGCGCGACGAGGAGAACGACGACGGCGACCGCTGCCGCAACGAGGTAGGCCACCCGCCAGCCGCTGAACACATTCGGCGCGCCGGGTGCAGCGCCCGGAACCGTGAACAACTGGGCGGTGAGGCCGGCGAGCACCGGTGAGATGACCGCGCCGAGCGACAGGAACCCGGCCCAGGTGGCGATGACCCGGGCGCGCGCCCGGTGATCCGGGGTGATCGCTGCGATCATCGACAGCGAGATGGGAAAGAGGATGCCCGCCGCGATGCCGCCGACCGCCTGCGCGAAGATCATCATCTCGGTCGTCGGCGCCAGCGCAGCCAGGACGGATCCGACGACGCTCAACGCCGCGCCGACGTACAGAAGCTTCTTGCGTCCGAACAGGTCACCCAGGAGCCCCCAGCTGAGCTCGAACACCACGATGCCCATCAAGAACATGCCGGCGATCCAGGTCAGGCCCGCGCCCGAGGTGTGGAATTCCGCGGCAAAGGTGCCGCTGAGGGCGCCCGGGAGGGCGTTGGTGATCTGCGCCAGGGTGACCGCACTGTAGGCGGCAACAAATGTCGCACGCACCGAACCTCGGCTCGACACCTGAATGGTTTGACTCATCGATGAAACTCCCTTGTTTCCGTTCGATCCTGGGGCTGGTGCCCGGGGCTTTCGCCTACTGCCCTCCGACCGCCCTGCGGGGTCCAAAAGTGATAAGCGCCATACGACAGTGTGAAGCCCAGGTTTACACTGTGTCAAGAGAATTTACGACTTGAATGCTGCCGGCCGAGGACCGCGCATGATCACCGGGCCGCGTTTGGGCTAAAGATTTGGTTGCACAGCCGGGGCACAGGTCAACCTGGGTCCCCCACAAAGTCCCCCGATGGAGAGTGATTCCAGAACTCACGCTTCCAGGAGGACCAGATGATCATTTACCGCCCCATCGCCCCGCTTACCACCGGCCGCACCGGGCTCAAGGCCGCTTTGGCCGCCATGGCCTTGACCGCTGTCCTGGGCACCTCCTGGCAGGTTCCCGTCGAATCGCCGCTGGCACCGGAGGCCACCGCGGAAACAGCGCAGAACGAATTGCCCACTGGAGTGGCTCTGTCAGCCAAGGAGGCCTCGACTTTGTAGACTCAGGGGAGATACGACAGGTCTCCCCTAGTGAGACGTGCCCGCCAACGGAAGAGCATCGATGAAGATTATCGTCCTAGTTAAGGAGGTCCCCGACACGTACGGGGACCGAAAACTGAACCTTGAAACAGGCCTCGCCGACCGGGGAGCCAGCGAGGCAGTCATTGATGAGATCGGCGAGCGGGCCCTGGAGCTGGCGCTGACGTATGCCGACGCTAACGCCGGCACTGAGGTCGCGGTCCTCTCCCTTGCTCCCGAGGGTGCCACGGCATCGATCCGCAAGGGCCTTGCAATGGGCGCCGGAAGCGCCACCCTCGTCTCTGACGAGGCGCTCCGGGGGGCGGATCTTGGCCTCACCGCTGAAACCCTTGCCGCAGCGATCCGTCGCATGGAGTTTGACCTTGTGATCACCGGCAACGTCTCCACCGATGGGTCCGGCGGCATGATTCCCGCGATGCTTGCAGAACTGCTGGACGTGCCGCTAGCTTCCGGACTCAGCTCCGTGGAAATCAGCGATGGCGTGGTGTCCGGCACCAGGCCCGTTGAATCCGGCGTCCAGAAGGTGTCAGCGGACCTGCCCGCGGTGATTTCGATTACCGAGGCGCTTCCCGGGCCGCGCTTCCCGAACTTCAAAGGAATTATGGCGGCAAAGAAGAAGCCGCTTGAGACGCTTAGCCTCGCCGACCTGGGGATTACGGCCGACAACCCGGACGCGGCACGTTCGATCATGTTGACCGTTGCGGAGAAGCCCCCGCGTGCGGCGGGCGTAAAGATCATTGATGAGGGTGATGCCGGCGAGAAACTCGCTGCCTTCCTTGTTGAAAACCGACTGGCTTAGGGAGTAACGACATGACTGAATTCGCTCCTGACGCAATCCTGGTTGTCGTGGAAGCCGGGTCTTCCGGTGAACTCGAGAAGGCTGCAGCCGGACTGTTCGGTGCCGCCGCTGCCGCTGGCACCCCAATTGCACTGGTCCTTGCCTCAGCCGGCGCCGGGGGCGCCGCCGCCGCGGAGGCCGCGGCCCTCGGTGCCGCACGCGTCCTGATCGCGGAGACTCCGGATCCTGCTGCGCTCGGGGCGCCAAGCGTTGACGCGCTTGCCGCCGCGGTGGAGCAGGTGCAGCCGGACGCGATCCTGATTTCGCATTCCCTGAACGGGCGCGACCTTGCCGGCCGCTACGCCGCCCGAACGCGGGCCGCGGTTTCCGCCGACGCGATCGGCGTCTCACGTGATGACGAGGGTGTTGTGGCCCACCATTCCGTCTACGGCGGTGCCTACGATGTGACGTCAACCTCCACGTTCGGGGCGCCGGTCATTACGGTTCGCCAGGGCTCCATCGAAGCGCGCGCTGCGGCCCAGCCGGAAGCGTCGGAGACCTTGGATGTGGCCCGCTCCGAGAAGCCGGCCGCGCGGATCGACTCATTCGAGGAGGCAGTTGCTGCCACCTCACGGCCGGAGCTGCGTGGTGCCACGAAGGTGGTCGCGGGCGGCCGCGGACTCGGGTCGGAGGAACAGTTCGCCCTCGTTGGACAGCTCGCCGATACGCTCGGTGCTGCCGTTGGTGCTTCGCGTGCCGCGGTGGATGCTGGCTACATTCCGCAGTCGCACCAGGTCGGCCAGACCGGGGTTTCCGTGTCATCACAGTTGTACATCGCGCTGGGCATTTCCGGTGCGATTCAGCACCGGGCCGGCATGCAGACGGCGAAGACAATCGTCGCCATCAACAAGGATTCAGACGCGCCGATCTTCGAGATCGCCGACTTTGGTGTGGTCGGAGACGTCTTTAAGGTTGTGCCCCAGCTGATCAGTGCCCTTGAGGCTCGGAAGAATCAGTGATGGCACCTCTGTCTGGGTCGATCCGTCGGGGCCTGCCACGTGTCGAAGGCGGGGACGCCTGGCCGGCAGCAGGCCGGGCGCCCGCCCGCATCATCTCGAAAGCAGCGGAAGCCCCGACGGCGGCTGCTCCCGGGTTGGGACCGGTCACCGCCGCCCCAGCGGCTGTCCCGACGTCGGACGCCTCTCCCTCGGCCCGCGCGCCAGAGTCTGTACTGCCGACCGCCGTCGAGCCCTCCGCCCCCGCCCGGCAGGCGGCACCGGGAGCGGCGTCGACCGCTGCAGCTCCTGCCGTGCAAGCGGGTTCAGCGCTGGTGCGGCAGCTTCGCCGCGGCCTGCCGCGGGTGCCGGGCGGCGAACCCTGGCCGCCGGCGGGTGAGGTTTCGGTATCAGTGGCGGCTCTGTCCGGGGCACCCTCCGTGGTCGCCACGCCCAGGCCGGCCCCGGATACCCCTGCGCCCCCGGTGGCCGCAGGTGTTGCTGCGCCAGCAGTACCGGCAGCGACGTCGGCTGCAGCTGCCCCGGCCACCGCACCCGCCACCAAACCCGCCCCACTCACGGAGGGCACCACCCCGCTTCGCCGCGGCCTCCCCCGGGTCCCCGCCGGTGAACCCTGGCCGCCCGCTGGACTTGCTCCGGCGGTCGCCGCCGCCCCCGCGGCGGTGCAGGCAGCCCCCGAACACCTCGCCCTGACCCAGGCTCCGGCCACGACCCCGGCCCCGGCCCCGGCCCCCAGCGTCGTGGCGCCCGTTGCCGAGGCGGAGCCGACGTCGGCTGCGAATACCCCCGCGGCGCCAGCCGCCCCAGTATCGGTGGCACCGTCCACGCCAGCAGCGGCGGCACCGGCCGCCGCCGTCGAACAGCCCGTGAAGCCAAAGGCCGACGCCAGGCTCTACGGTTCACACACCCTGGCTCAGTGGATCAACCGCGTTGCGCTCCTCGCGCTCGGCGCCGTGGCGGCCGCAGCGATTCTCGTGCTCGCCGCGCGCGGTGTGACGACGCTGCCGGGCGTGCCGGAGTTCCTCGTGAGGTACCCCGGCGAGTATCACCTGCCCGAGACCGCCGAGCCGGGATTCCCTTGGTGGGCGCAGTGGAGCCACTTTCTGAACATCTTCCTGATGGTGCTCATCATTCGCTCCGGCTATCAGGTGCGCACCCAGCAGAAGCCGCCGGCGTTCTGGACGCCCAAGCGCGGTGGCAAGAAGATCAGCATCAACCTGTGGCTGCACCAGTCGCTCGACATTTTATGGCTGGCCAACGGGCTTATCTTTGCGGTGCTGCTGTTTGCCTCCGGCCACTGGATGCGCATCGTCCCGACCAGCTGGGAGGTGTTCCCGAATGCGCTCTCCGCACTGCTCCAGTACATGACACTGGACTGGCCCGTGGAGAACGGCTGGGTGAACTACAACAGCCTGCAGCAGCTCATGTACTTCCTCGTGGTGTTCATCGCGGCCCCGCTCGCGGCGGTTACGGGTGTGCGCATGAGCGAGTTCTGGCCGAAGGACGCGAAGACGCTGAACAAGGTCTACCCGGTGGAGGTTGCGCGCGCGATCCACTTCCCGACGATGCTGTTCTTCGTGCTGTTCATTCTCATCCACGTGTTCCTGGTGTTCTCGACCGGCGCGCTGCGCAACCTGAACCACATGTTCGCCGGCACCGATGAGGTGAACTGGGCCGGGTTCTGGCTCTTCGCCGCCGCAATCGCCATCACCGTGGCCGGGTGGTACGCCGCCCGCCCGATCCTGCTCGCACCCATCGCGAAACTGTTCGGCCAGGTGAGCAGCCGCTAGGCTTCACCGCCGGAACAGAGAGGACCCCGGCAGCATGAGCTTTACCTCCTTCGGCCGCATCCAGACGCCCGTCCTGGAAATCGGGTACGAGTCCGCGGGCGATCCGGGCGGGACCCCGGTCATCCTCCTGCACGGGTTCCCGTACGACGTTCGGGCCTTCGACGGCGTCGCTCCGACCCTTGCCGGCCAGGGCGCCCACGTGCTTGCGCCGTACCTCCGCGGCTTCGGTCCGACCCGTTTCCTCGAACCCACGACGGTCCGCTCAGGGCAGCAAGCCGCCCTCGGGCAGGATCTCATCGACTTCATGGATGCCCTCGACATCGAGCGGGCAGTCGTCGCGGGCTACGACTGGGGCGGCCGGGCGGCGTGCATCGTCGCGGCACTAGACCCCGGACGCGTCACCGGCCTCGTCACCGTCGGCGGCTACAACATGCACAACCTCGCGCGTTCCGGCGAGCCCGTGGACCCGGAGTGGGAGCGAAGCTACTGGTACCAGTACTACTTCCACTCGGAGCGGGGGCGCCGCGGGCTGGAACGGAACCGGAACGAACTGTGCGAGCTCCTCTGGCGGACCTGGTCGCCCGCCTGGGCCGGGGCATGCCAGGCGTTTCCCGCCAGCGCCCCGAGCCTGCACAACCCCGATTTCGTCGACGTCGTCATCCACTCCTACCGCCACCGGTACGGGCTGGTCGACGGCGACCCGCGGTACCAGCGGTTCGAGGACCTGATCGCCCGGGAGCCGCGCATCACCGTTCCGACGGTGGTGCTCGAAAGCGGGGACGACGGCGTCGGCGGCCCGGCGGCGGGCGCAGGCAGGGACCACTTCAGCGGCCCCTACAGCCAGAGCGTCCTGCCGGGGATTGGACACAACGTTCCGCAGGAGAATCCGGACGCGTTCGCGCAAGCCGTGGTGAGCCTGCTCTAGTTGCTTCCGCTCGCGGGCCCGGGCCGTTCGCTGCTGCCGGAAGCCGGCCCCTCGGGCCAGAATTCAGGGCAGAATGGAACGCATGACCCTTACGACGTTCGCCCTTGTCCGCCACGGCCAGACGGACTGGAATGCCCAGCGCCGGTTGCAGGGGTCCACCGATATTCCCCTGAACGACGTCGGCCGCGGCCAGGCGCGTGACGCCGTCGCCGTCCTGTCCGGCTACCAGTGGGACGCCGTCGTGTCATCACCGCTGAGCCGTGCCGCGGAAACCGCCGACCTGATCGCCGCGGGGCTGGGACTCGGCCCCGCCCGCCGCGTGGCCGAACTCACCGAGCGCAGCTTCGGCCCTGCGGAGGGCTTGCAGGGCGGCCCTGAACTGGACGCGCTCCGGATCCCCGGTGGTTTCCGAGGCGCAGAAAGCGAGGACGGGGCAGCCCGCCGCGGGTTGTCGTCGCTGGAAGCCCTCGCCGGGGAGTTCCGCGGCCGCCGTGTCCTGGTGGTCGCCCACGGTTCGCTGATCCGGGTGAGCCTCAGCCGTGCCATCGGCCGAACCCTGCAAAGCATCGACAACGCCGTCCTCAACCTGGCCCACCACCATACTGTTGACGGCTGGCAGCTCGAATACTTCAACGGCGAGCGGGTTGCCGCCGGCGTTCCGGGCTGACCCGCACCGGCGGAACAGCGTAGAGTCGCGTCGCGACGCGATCTACACTGTCTGGATGGAGGCTACGGTCAGCGGAGTAGCTGTTCATTACGCCGAGTACGGCACCGGCACGCCGGTTCTCGCTCTGCACGGCGCTGGGGTCGATCATCGCGAGATCGCCGGCGCTCTTGAACCGATATTCTGCAACGTTCCCGGATTCCGGCGCTTGTATCCGGACCTGCCGGGGATGGGCCGCACTCCGGCGCCCGAGTCGATTGCGGGCAACGACGACGTCCTGGACATTCTGCTCGGCCTGATCGACAGCACCATCTGTGATGAACCGTTTCTTGTCATGGGTCATTCATACGGCGGGTACTTAGCCCGTGCGGTGGCCAACCGGAGACCTGCACAGGTTGTCGGGTTGGCGCTGATCTGCCCGGTTGGCGCGCACACTCGCAACGTGCCCAAGCACGAGGTTCTCGCTTCGTCGCCGGACCTGACCGGCGACCTGAGTCCGGAGCTCGAGGCGTCCTATCGTAGCTACTTCGTTGTGCAGACGACCGAAACGCTCAGCCGCTTCCAGGAGTTTGTGGCTCCCGCAGCGTCACTCACTGACGAGTCGAGCCTGATGCGGATCTTTTCGCGCTGGGAGCTACGGGACGGGCCGGAACCTGCGAAAACCTATCCTCATCCCGTGCTAATTCTTGCAGGCCGACAGGATGCCACGGCAGGGTACACAGGGGCATGGGAGCTGATCGAGCACTACCCCCGCTCCACCTTTGCTGTCCTCGACCGCGCCGGCCATGCCCTGTTACACGAGCAACCCGCCCTCACACGTGCCCTGGTTGTCGAATGGCTCGCGCGCGTGCGCGGGCAAACTCCCTTTCAGAAGCCAGATCGGCAGGCATAAGCTGATATCAAACATCTCGTCCAGCGCCGGGAAGGTCATCATGGAACCTGAAACCGCCGATGTAACCGATCATGATGTCACCACCATCACCTGCGTGTGCGGCAACACCGTCAGCAAGGACGGGTTGATTCAGGCCAACTCCCAAGGCGTCCCCGTCTACATCGGCGGCAACACCCCGGCCCCGGGCGGGCTGGCGGAATGGCCTGCGGATGAGGACCTCTACACCCTGTGTCCCTCCTGCGGCCGCGTGTACCGTGACTCGGTCATCGAAGAGACAGGGACCGCGCCCGTTGCTTTCCGGGTCGACGTCACCGCTGGCCCCATTGCCGAGGCCATCCGAGTCCACTGGGACCTCAGCGCCCGGGAATGAACCTGGTGCGCAACGTGGCGCTCGTGACCGGCGCGAGCCGAGGGGTAGGCCGGGGCATCGCCCTTGGCCTTCTGGCCGCGGGGTTTCGGGTGTACGGCACGGGCCGCTCGATCGACCAGGCCGATCTGCCGCAGGAGATCCGGCGGCTGCGCTGCGACCATCTCAAAGACGAAGAGACGGCGCGGGTGTTTAACGTGATCCGGGCCGAGTGCGGCCGCCTCGATCTGCTCGTCAATTGTGCGTGGGGCGGCTACGAGAAGATGGTCGACGGCGGCGCGTTCACGTGGCCCGCGCCGTTTTGGGAGCAGCCGATGCACCGCTGGACCGGGATGATGGACGCCGGCGTCCGCGCCGCCTTTGTCTGTTCGGCGCATGCGGCGCGCATGATGACGCCGCGGCACAGCGGCTTGATCGTCAACATCAGCTTCTGGGCCGCCCAGCGTCACCTCGGCAACACGATCTACGGCATCGCAAAAGCGGCGACGGACAAGATGACGTCCGACATGGCGGTCGAACTCAAACCTTTCGATATTCCGGTGATCTCGCTCTACCCCGGCCTGGTCCGGACCGAGGCGGTGCTGGCGGCGGCGGAGAGCGGCACTTTCGATCTCTCGACCAGCGAAAGCCCCGAATTCATCGGCCGCGTGATCAACGCACTGTTCCATGATCCGAACCTGATGTCGCGCACCGGCCAGGTGCTCGTCGCCGCGGCGGTCGCGAAGGAGTCCGGCGTCCTGGACATCGACGGAGAGTCCCCACCCGCGCTGACCCTTGCAGACATCTAGGAGAACGCAAGGATCTGCCAGGCCCAGTCAGCGTCGTCGTAGGGGCGGCCGCGGAAGTGGGCGCGGAGCTCCCGGCGGGCCCCTTTTGCGGGGGGCCAAACCGTCGATTTTCCCCGCTACCGCTGCATTCAAGGCCGTGGTACGTTCAGCGTGATCAGGATGTCCCAACGCGGCCCCCTATCCCGCCCGGCTCCTGGCACAACCCCAGAAAGCAGAGGCAACGATGCCAACTCTCATGATCGTCCACGAAGTCGACGACGTTGAGCACTGGCTCAACTCACCAAAAAGGGAAGAAGTATTCGGGCCGTTGGGCATAACGGTTAAAACCTTCATCGACCCGGCAAAGAGCGACCGTGTAGGCCTGATCGTCCAAGTTCCCGATATGGAAACTTTCCAGCGGATTATGGAGTCTGAAGCGGCGGCCGAGGCCATGAAATTCGACGGCGTCCGTCCGGAAACAATGCTGATGCTCGTCGAGCCTTAGGCGCCGCCGTGCGCGGCCCTGACGCGCGGTCGGGCCGGACCCCCAGACCGGAAATCTCACGGAGACGATAGTTTGGTGGCATGACGGCCAGCTACAGATACGACGTCGAGATCCTGCACCTGCTCGTGTCGCCGGCGCACGCCTACTTCGGCCGCGCCGGAGAGGGCGCCGCCGTTGTCCCCACCACAGATGCCGAGCAGGCGGCCTTCGTGGCCGGCAAGGGAATCGTCGGCGACCGGTTCTTCGGCAAAGCCGCGCACATGGATGCCGCCGTCACTGTGTTCGCCGTCGAGGCCCTCGAAGCGATCGCCGCCGAGCTGGGAACGGCGCCCCTTGACCCGCTGCTGACGCGCCGCAACGTGCACATCCGCGGAGCCCAGCTGGCGCCGCTGCTCGGTCACGACTTCGCGCTGGAGTCCGGCGGGGAACTGGTGCGTTTCAAGGCCGGGCGGCCCGCGCATCCGTGCGTCTGGATGGATGCGATGCTCGCCCCGGGCGCCCACAAAGCCATGCGCGGGCGCGGCGGCGTGCGGTGCCAGGTACTCTCCGACGGCGTCCTGCACCGCGGCCCGGCAGTGCTGGTCAGTCCCGTGCCCCTCGATCCTGACCGCGCGGGAGACGCGACCCTGCTGCGTCCCTCCCGGCTGCCGTAGAACGAGGTGCCTCCGTCTACTTGGCCCAATCGGCGTCGTCGTAGGGGCGGCCGCGGAAGTGGGCGCGGAGGTACTCCCCCACCACGGCAGCACCCAGATCCCCGGCCTCAGGCGCCACCACGCGGCCGCCGATCCGGCGGGCCATCCGCTGGATGAACCGTTCCAGGCCCGGGTCATCGCCCAGCCGGAAGAACGTGGCCTGCGTGCCGGCACGCCCCAGGCGGTCCAGCTCGGCCACCGTGACGCGGATGGTCTCCGGGTCCGGCGGATACGAGAACCACGACTCGCCGTCGGCCAGCAGGTGCGCGGTGGGTTCGCCGTCGGTCACCACCAGCAGGACGGGCTGCATCGACGGATGCTGGCGGAAGTACCGGCCGGCCAGCAGCAACCCGTGGTGCAGATTGGTGCCTTGCTCCCGCAGCGTCGGGAGGGCCGTCAGCTCGCCGATGTCCATGGACTGCGCGTACCGGCCGAACGTGATCAACTGCAGCCGGTCTCCGCGGAACCTGGTGGAGACGAGGTGGTGCACGGCGAGCGCGGTGCGTTTCATCGGCACCCAGCGTCCCTCGGCGGCCATCGAGAAGGACACATCCACCAGCAGCGCGACGGCGGCCTGCGTGCGCGCCTCCGTCTCGGTGACCTCAATGTCGTCCACGGCCAGGCGCAGTCCGTGGCGCGGGTTGCCGCCGTCGGCAATCGTGCGGCGGATCGCGTTGGTGATGGTGCGTGTGACGTCCCACGGTTCGGCGTCGCCGAACTCCCACGGTCGGCTGGAGCCGGTCTGTTCCCCGGCCGCTCCGGCGACGCGGGTGTCCCGGCGGCCCTGCCGGCCGGAGAGCTGTTTGGCGGTGTCGCGCAGCAGCGACCGGCCGAGCCGCCGCATGGCCTGCGGTGAGAGCCGGAGGTCGCCGTCGGCCCCGCGCTGGAGGAAGCCGCCGTCGTGCATGGCCCGCTCGATCTCCGCGAGGGTGCGGGCCGACACCGCCGCGTCCGGTCCGAGCTGGCGGGCGAGGGCGTCCAGGTCCAGGTCGTCCAGGCGGGAGCCGTTGTAGGACTGGGACAGCTGTTCGGCGAGCTCGTCCAGCTCGGCGAGGTCCTGCAGCACGCCGGTGCCGTCGCCGAGTCCGAGCCCTTCCTCACCCTCGAAGCGTTCGGAGCCGGACCAGTCCTCGCCGGGGCGCAGCGCCTGCAGGTTGGCATCGAGTTGGCCCAGCTGCGCCATAAGCTCGGGCGAGCCGAACGCCTGGGCGGAGAGCCGCATCAGCTCCTCGCGCTGCTCGGCGGACATGGACTGCAGCAGCCGCTGCGCGGCGGCCGCGCGCTGGGCGAGCGCGTCCACCAGCTCCTCGACCGACTTCGGGTTCTCCGGGAAGAACTGGCCGTGCTTTGCCATGAACTCCTGGAAGTCGGCGTCCGTGTCCTCGCCGCGCCGGTGTTTGTCGAGCAGCTCGTTGAGGTCCCGCAGCATCTCGGCCACGGCCGCGCGGTCCTCCTCCGTGGCGACCTCGAGGGCCTCCTTCATCCCGGCGAACCGCTGGTCCAGGACCTCGCGGCCCAGCAGGTCCTTGATCCGCTCATAGGCCTCCCGGGCGGTGCTCGACTGCCAGTCATAGGAGGCGAGCTCGTTGACCGCCGCCGCCGTGGATTTGGGCAGGTTCTGCAGCTGCATCTCCCGGAACGCCCGGTCAGTGTTGTCCATCATGGCGTCGCGGGCCAGCTGCTTGCGCTCCTCCAGCACAGCCGTGTCCAGCAGCTTCTGGACCTCGTTGAGCGTGCCGTCAAGCCGGTGCCGGCCCAGCAGGTCGCTGCGCCGCTGCTGCACGCGGCCGGCGAGGTCGTCCAGCCCCTCCCGGTTGCGGCCACCGCGCCGCAGGTACTCCTGCAGGGCGTGCCGGGGCGAGTAGCCGGCCATCACGTCCTCGGCGACGGCGTCGAGCGCCTCCGCCAGGTCCACCGGCGGCGCGAGCGGATCCGGCCCTCCCCTGTACCGGCTGTACCGGGACCGGTTGTGAACGCTCATCAGGCCTCCCGTCCTTACCCGTAAATCGTTTCCTCGTCGTCGGACTCCTTGGAGATCCGCCGGGCGAGAGATACAGGCCCTCCAGCGCCAGTTCGACGGCGGCGGCGCGCTGCCCGTCGTTTTCCGCGCCGAGGCGCTCACCGATGTCGTCGTAAAGGCTTGATCCGTTGAGCGACGGGAGGTTGTCCAGGAACTCCCGCGCGGTGACCAGTTCCCCGGTGGTCACCGTGGTGTGGCCGTCGAGCGCGGCCACGAGTTCGCCCATGTCGATGCCGTGGAAGTGCGCCCGCACGGCTTCCGCGGTGGCCATGCGCAGGAGGTGGTCCAGGATGTCCTGTTCCCGCCCTTCCTCACCGGATTCGAACTCGATCTTCCCGGCGAGGACTTCCACGGCGGCGTCCAGGTCGATGATCCGGGCGACGGCCTCGTCCTCGCCGCGCACGCTGGCCCGGCGCAGGGCGGCCGCGGCGACGGTTTCGGCACCGGCGATGGCGAACCGCGCGGACACCCCGGAGGTCTGGTTGATCGCCGGGGACTGCCGCAGCGCCCGGGTATAGCGGGCCAGGATCTCGAGGATGACGGGCGGGACGCCGGCCACCAGATGACCCTCCTGCCGGATGACGGCCACTTCGTCGTCGAGCTCGATCGGGTAGTGGGTGCGGATCTCGGCACCGAAGCGGTCCCGCAGGGGTGTGATGATCCGGCCGCGGTTTGTGTAGTCCTCCGGGTTGGCGGACGCGACGACCAGGACGTCGAGCGGCAGCCGCAGAACGTAGCCGCGGATCTGGATGTCGCGTTCCTCCATCACGTTGAGCATGGAGACCTGGATCCGCTCGGCGAGGTCGGGGAGTTCGTTGATGGCGATGATCCCGCGGTTGGAGCGCGGGACCAGGCCGTAGTGGATGGTTTCCGGGTCGCCCAGCCGGCGGCCCTCGGCCACCCGCATCGGGTCGACGTCGCCGATCAGGTCGGCGACGGAGGTGTCCGGCGTCGCGAGCTTCTCGACGTACCGTTCCGAGCGGTGCCGCCACGCCACCCGCAGCCGGTCCCCCTCGGTGAGGGCGCGCGCGCGGGAGTGCTCGGTGAGGGGTTCGTAGGGGTGTTCGTTCAGTTCCGAGTCCTCGATCACCGGCGACCACTCGTCCAGCAGCCCGGTCAGGGTGCGCAGGAGCCGGGTCTTGCCCTGCCCGCGTTCGCCGAGCAGGACGACGTCGTGCCCGGCGAGCAGGGCCCGCTCCAGCTGGGGCAGGACGGTGCGGCTGAAGCCGAACATTCCGGGCCAGGGGTCGCGGCCGGCGGCGAGCGCGGCGAGCAGGTTCTCGCGGATTTCGCGGCGCAGGTCCTTGTGAACGTGGCCGGAGGCACGCAGTTCACCAACAGTGAAGATATCGGGGCGATCACTCACCCCTCTAAGGTAGTCCTCGACCACGCCGGGAATCGAGGAATTTTCAGATTCTCTGCTCATCGGGCAGCCGTGCGATTTACGCTGGATGCTGATGACTGCAGCAACGCCGCCGGCCTCGCCGGCACCACCATCGGGGCTCCCAGCGAGGGAGCCGGGCACGCTCCTCCTTCTGGTGCGCCATGGGGAGACTCCGACGACGGGAACGGTGCTCCCGGGGCGGGCCCCGGAACTTCATCTTTCCGACCGCGGCCGGAACCAGGCCGAACAGGTCGCGGAACGGCTCGCGGGCCTGTCCATCAGCGCCATCTATTCCTCGCCGCTGGAACGCGCCTGCGAGACGGCGGAGCCGACGGCGGCCAGCACCGGACTGAGCGTGAACCAATACGACGGGCTGCTCGAATGCGACTTCGGCGACTGGACCGGCGCCGCGATCGCCGAGCTGGCGGCTTTGCCGGAGTGGGAGACCGTCCAGCACAATCCGTCCGCGTTCCGCTTCCCGGGCGGCGAGAGCTTCACCCAGATGCAGGCACGGGTCGTCGGCGCAATGGAGGCGCTGTGCGCGGCCCACGCCGGGGGCGTCGTCGTGTGCTTCTCCCATGCCGATCCCATCAAGGCCGCCGTCGCGCACGCCCTCGGCACCCACCTCGACCTGTTCCAGCGCATCGTCATCAGCCCGGGCTCGGTGTCGGCTATCTCGTTTGTCGAGGGCCAGGCACCCGCCGTGCTGATGGTGAATTCGACGTCGGAACCGCTCAGCGGGCTGAGGGCGCCGTGAGGTTGGTGCTTAAGTTGGTATCTCAGGTGACAAGGGGCCGACGGTGTCCGGCCGGGAGCTGACGCTGCTCACCGAGGGCCGCGTCGAGCTGCTCGGACGCATCCCGCGCAGCAGCAACGAGACGTTCCTGGTTCAGGTCTCCCGCGCGGACGACGTCGGGTACGCGGTCTACAAGCCGGAGGCCGGCGAAAGGCCACTGTCCGATTTCGAGCCCGGGCTCTACCGGCGGGAACGCGCGGCCTACCTGCTCAGCGAGTCCCTGGGGTGGGGCCTCGTGCCGGCGACGGTGATCCGCGAGGAAGCCCCCTTGGGGGTCGGGTCGCTGCAGTGGTTCATCGAGTGCGACTTCGGCGAGCATTACTTCACGCTGTACGAGGACGCCCCCGAGACGCACCGCGAGCTGGCGCGGATTGCCCTGTTCGACTACGTCGCCAACAACACGGACCGCAAGAGCGGCCACGTGCTGCGCGGCGACGACGGTCGGGTGTGGGGCATCGACCACGGACTCTGTTTCTCCGCGGCGTTCAAACTCCGCACCGTGATCTGGGACTTCGCGGGCGAGCCCATCCCCGAAGCGCTACTTACAGCCATCGCCCCGCTCGCAGCGGGCGTGCCTCCCGAGGTGGCCGGGCTACTCGACGACGACGAGGTCACCGCCCTGCAACACCGCGTGCAACACCTGCTGCACGCAGGGGTGCTGCCGGTTGACCGCACCGGCATGCGTTACCCGTGGCCGCTGGTGTAGGCGTTCCTACACACGCTGCCGAATCCTGAAACGGGCGTCATCTAGCTGACCGAGGCGCCCTCGATCCTGATTTGGATGCTGTGGACTGCCGTGCACGGTGCGACAAGGGCAGGCACCGCGCAGCATTGATCGGACCGGGATCCTGAGTAGCATTGCTAGCACATCCAGGCAAGGGGGCATCATGGACAAGCCCGACGACACGGCGGCGGCCACCGGCTTACAGGGCAGGGCGTACAAGCTCGCAGCCGACGAGGGGACCGCCCTGTGGTTCACGAACGCACTGGTCGCGGTCAAGACGGGCGGCCCCGAGACAAAGCAGCGGCTGACCGTTATGGAGATTCTGCATCCGGCTGGATACGCACCGCCGATGCACCGGCATTTGGTTGAGGACGAATCCTTCTACATTATTTCGGGCACGGCTCTCTTCGAGAGTGACGGTGACCGCTTCAGCGTGCAAACGGGCGATTTCGTCTTCCTTCCCCAAGGTTCCACCCACACGTTCCTCGCGGGCCCACACGAGTTCTTCCGGTGCCTGGTGATCACCGTGCCGGCCGGCTTCGAAACCTTCGCCGCCGAGGCGGGAGCCCCCGCAGCACGGAGGGAACTGCCGGAACCCGCACCCATCGACGGCGACGTCCTGGCCAGCATTGCTGCCCGCCATAACATTGAGATCATGGGGCCGCCGCTTGCTCCTTGACCTTCACCTCTGCACTGGCGTGCTCCTGGAAAACCCGAACCCGTCCTGCGGCAGCACGTCCGCGTCTGCAGTGACAAGCCTGCAGCGGGGTCTCACAAAGTGTAAGCTGGCGTCGGGCCAGCGGGAGCCCCCCCT
>NZ_JBWZCG010000014.1:0-107197 GCF_059383415.1 Pseudarthrobacter sp. RHLT1-30-1 | reverse complement strand
AGGTGGGGCTCCAGCAGGGGGTTCGGGCTGAGGAGGCAGGACAAGAAAAAACGAAGGGGATGGTGTTTTTCCAAAAAAACCCTCCCCCCGCTGTTCTGTCCGCCGGGAACTTCCGGGAGGCTACTTCCCGAGCAGCCGCACGTGGTCCGGCGTCAGCTCCGAGATCCGGCTGACGCCCAGCAGGGCCATGGTGCGGAGCATGTCCTTTTCGAGGATCTCGAGGGCCCGGTCCACGCCGGCCCGTCCGCCGGCCATCAGCCCGTAGAGGTAGGCGCGGCCGATCAGGGTGAAGTCGGCGCCCAGGGCCAGGGCCGCGATGATGTCCGCGCCGCTCATGATGCCGGTGTCCAGGATGATTGCCGCGTCGCTGTTGTCCGCCTTGAGCGCCGCCGAGACGTCCGGGAGCAGATGGAACGGGATCGGGGCGCGGTCCAGCTGGCGGCCGCCATGGTTGGAGAGCACCACGCCGTCGGCCCCGTGGTCCACGACCCTGCGGGCGTCCTCGACGGTCTGGATGCCTTTGACCACGAGCTTGCCCTTCCAGGTTGCGCGCAGCCAGTCGAGGTCCTCGAAGGTCAGGGTGGGGTCGAACATTGAGTTGATCAGGTCAGCGACCGTGCCGGTGTAGCGGGAGAGCGACGCGAAGGTCAGCGGCTCGTGGGTGAGGAAGTTGAACCACCACGCCGGCCGGTAGGAGGCGTCCAGCACGGTCTTGATCGTCAGGGCCGGCGGGATGGTCATGCCGTTGCGGACGTCGCGGAGCCGGGCCCCGGCGACGGCGGTGTCCACGGTGACCATAAGGGTGTCGTTGCCGGCCCGGGCAGCGCGTTCGATCAGCTCCAGCGAGCGGTCCCGGTCGGTCCACAGGTAGAGCTGGAACCAGTTCCGGCCATCCGGCGCGGCGGCGGCCACGTCCTCGATGGACGCCGTGCCCATTGTGGAGAGGGTGTACGGGATACCGGCGGCCGCGGCTGCCTGGGACCCGGCATATTCGCCCTCGGACTGCATCATCCGGGTGAACCCGGTCGGGGCGATGCCCACCGGAAGCCGGGAGGATTTGCCCAGGATGTCGGTGCTGAGGTCCACGCTGGAGACGTCGCGCAGGATGCCGGGCCGGAACTCAATGTCCAGGAACGCCTGGCGGGCGCGGTGCAGGGTGATCTCGGCTTCGGCGGCGCCGTCGGTGTAGTCGAACGGGGCCTGCGGGGTGCGGCGCTTGGCCATGTCCCGGAGATCCCAGATGGTGCTGGCGCGGCGCAACCGGGCGGCCCGGCTGAACTCGGGCTTCTTGAACTGCATCAGCGGCGCGAGGTCCGAGTACTTGGGGATGCGGCGCTTGAGCGCGGCGGGAATGCTTCCCGGCGCGGCGGCGGCTGCCGGGCGGCTCTCCGTGCCGGTGTCTTCAGCCTGGGTGGGCACCTCGGGGTTGCCGGGCTCGATCGTCTGCGTCATTGCTGCCTCCGGGCAGGTCTCGTGTTCCTGGATGGTGGGTCCCGCCTCAGCGGCACGGGGTGTGGTCCAACCACAGTCTAGGGTCTGTGGTCCAACCACATCAAGTAGGATGGGGCCATGCGTACCCACCAGCTTGTCCTGCAGTGGATTGAGGGCCAGCTGTCCGGCGGCCAGCTCGCACTCGGTGGAAGGCTGCCGGCCGAGCGCTCACTCGCCGAGCAGCTCGGCGTCTCCCGGACTTCTGTCCGCGAGGCCATCCGGGTCCTGGAGGCGATGGGAGTGCTGCGCGCCGGCGTGGGGTCGGGGCCCGACGCGGGAACCGTCGTCATCGCCGACCCGACCGCGGCCCTGGGGTCGGCCCTCCGGCTGCACGTCGCCACTTCGCACCTGCCCGTGAAGGACATCGTGGAGACCCGCGTGCTGCTGGAATCCTGGGCCGCTTCCCGGGCGCGTCCGGAGTCGCCCGCGCTGGCCGAAGCGGCCCGGCTGCTGGACGAAATGGACGGCTGCGCCGGAACCGAGGCGTTCCTGACCCTGGATGTCCGCTTCCATCTGGCCCTGGCGGACGCCGCGGGCAACGCCGTCGTCAGCGCCATGATGGGCTCACTCCGCGAGGCCATCCAGGACTACGCCGGCCGCCTCACCGGGAACCTGTCGGACTGGGACGCCACCGCGGCCCGGCTCCGAGCCGAACATCGCGGCATCCTGGCTGCCATCTCCAACCACGACGGCGGCCGCGCGGCCGTGCTGGTGGCGGAGCACATCGAGGGCTACTACGCGGAGGCGGGGCTGGGTTCCGGAGCCTGATCCACCGACTCCGCCGGACTCGTTGCGTGCCGGAATGTTACGCCGGACTTTGCCGTGAGAACCATCACCGGGCTATGGTCGGAGCATGATAAACCGTTGGTATGCGTATTTTTCGTTGGCTCTGGAGGGGCCCGCGTCTAACTGACACGCATCCAACCTTCCTTCAGAGCCAACAGGGCAGAGATCACTCTCTGCCCTTCGCCATTTCCCGGCGGGTTCTGATCAGGGCCCGCTCCGCATCCGGAACAGGACCCGCACATGAGCATCGCAGCAGCCCCCGAATCCCAGCAGTCCACCTCTAACCTGCGCGTCAGCGAGTTCACTCCGCTGCCGACACCGCGGGACATGCTCGCGGAGCTGCCCCTGGACACCCGCCTCGCCGAGGTCGTCGCCCGGGGCCGGGACGAGGTCCGCGCCGTCATGGACGGGGTCGATGACCGGCTGCTCGTCATCGTGGGCCCCTGCTCCATCCATGACCCCAAGGCCGGCCTCGAATACGCCCGCCGGCTCGTCAGCCAGGCCGAGCAGCACAAGGAGGACCTGCTGATCGTGATGCGGGCCTACTTCGAGAAGCCCCGCACCACGGTGGGCTGGAAGGGCCTGATCAACGACCCGCGGCTCGACGGCAGCCACGACATCGCGGCCGGGCTGGGCGCCGCACGACGCTTCCTGCAGCAGGTCACCGCGCTCGGGCTGCCCGCCGGCACCGAGTTCCTGGAACCCATCAGCCCGCAGTACATGGCGGACCTCGTCTCCTGGGGTGCCATCGGTGCCCGCACCACCGAAAGCCAGATCCACCGCCAGCTGGCGTCCGGGCTGTCCATGCCGATCGGGTTCAAGAACGGGACCGACGGCGATTTGCAGGTCGCGCTCGACGCCTGCAGCGCCGCCGGGGCAGCCCAGGCGTTCCTGGGTATCGACGGCGAGGGCCGGGCGGCGCTGGTCTCGACGGCCGGAAACCCGGACACGCACATCATCCTCCGGGGCGGCCGCAAGGGACCCAACTACTCCGCGCCCGACATCGAAGCCACCACCGCCAAGCTGGCCGCGAAGCAGCTCAACCCGCGGCTGATTGTTGACGCCAGCCACGCCAACAGCGGCAAGAGCCACCACCGGCAGGCCGAGGTCGCCCTCGAAATCGGTGCACAGCTGGAAAGCGGGGGTGCATCGGCCGGCGCCATCGCCGGGGTCATGCTGGAGAGCTTCCTCGTGGGCGGCGCGCAGAACCTGGACGTCGCCGAGCACGCCGCCGGGACGGACGAGCTCGTCTACGGCCAGAGCGTGACAGACGCCTGCATGGACTGGGACGTCACGGCATCGGTGCTGGCACAGCTGGCTGCCTCGGCCCGCATCCGCCGGACCCGAGGTTAGCGAAGACGCGCTTCGCGGGGAGGGAAGACCGGCCGCGCGGGGAAGGCAGACGGGCCGCACGGAGACTGTGGCTCGGCAGCGGAGAGGGAAGACGGTCCGCGCAGGGAGGGAAGACGGGCCGCGCGGAGCCGGTGGCCCGTCCGCACGGGGATGGAAGATGGGGCGCGCGGGGACGGTGGCCCGGCAGCGAAGAGTCACGCGTAGACAGTAGCCCGGCGGCGGAGAGGTGGGCGGAGTCTCATCATTTCCGCTCCGTGACCCTTGGAATCGCGGTCTGCCCTTTCACAGGGGCACCATCAGCCCCTACAGTATCTAGTACATGGTTGTTTGATGGCTCAGCATCGGCACACCGCCATGTCGTTCTGATGGGGCTGCCGTTCGCTTGAGTAAAGGAATAGGGAAATGTCTTCGGAGGCTAACTTCTCCAACGCACGCTTTTTGACCGTGGCCGAAGTCGCGGACGTCATGCGGGTGTCCAAAATGACCGTGTACCGCCTCGTTCATTCCGGCGAGATGCCGGCGGTCCGCTTCGGGCGCTCCTACCGGGTGCCGGAAACCGCCGTCGATCAGTACCTCAAGGGTGCGGTCGTCGACGGCAACACGGAAACAGGCTGAGCATCCAGCGTCTTCCAAGGCCGGAATAAGGACCCGCGGGCCCCGTAGGGCCCCTGAGGTCGTGGGGCGCCCCCGTTAGGCGGTACCCTGTTAAGGAACGTTTTACGTCATTGTAAGAACCTGTCAGTTGTACAGTCTGCTGCTTAGCCCGCGGACACTTTCCAACTGGTAGGTACTGCATCTAGCCGGTAAGGAACTTTCGTGGGTTCAGTTATTAAGAAGCGTCGCAAGCGTATGGCCAAGAAGAAGCACCGCAAGCTGCTTCGCAAGACGCGTCACCAGCGTCGCAATAAGAAGTAGAGATACTTCGAATCATGTGAATGCCCGTTGCCTTCCGGCAGCGGGCATTTTCTTTGCGTTTCCACGACCGGCCGATGACGCCATTCCTGGCGACGGTGCCGGACGCGAATGGGGACGGTCGGGTGGTGCGTTTCCGGAGGTGTGGTGCGTTTCCGGACGGACGACGCTTTCGGGCGGTGCTTTCGGACGGGCGACGCGCTTTCCGACAGGCGCTACGCGGATCCGCGTGGCGCTCGTCCGGAAGCGCAGCGGAAAGCCGAAAGTGCGGCGGAAGGTGGCGGGCCAGGGGTGGGGGTCGGGTGCATCCGCGCAGCGCTCGTCCGGACGCGCAGCGGATAGCCGGAAGCGCAGCGGAAAGCCCAAGGCGCAGCGGAAAGCCGTACGCGCCGGCGGTGAGGCTCAGATTTTGGGGCCGCGGAACCGGGAAGTGCCGCGCCACAGGCCGTAGATGGCCCCGC
Organism: Pseudarthrobacter sp. RHLT1-30-1; assembly: GCF_059383415.1. NCBI lineage: Bacteria > Bacillati > Actinomycetota > Actinomycetes > Micrococcales > Micrococcaceae > Pseudarthrobacter > Pseudarthrobacter sp. RHLT1-30-1. Next base: position 102,194 of record NZ_JBWZCG010000014.1, on the reverse strand, counting down.
CGACAGTGGCGGCCTTGAGCCCCAGGGTGGCCGCGCGCCGTCCGGAGCGGAAGTCGTAGACCGGCCAGTTGTGTTCGCGGGCGTGGCGGCGGAGCCGGGCGTCGGGGTTGATGGCAACCGGGTGCCCCACCATGCTCAGCAGCGGGATGTCGTTGTGCGAGTCGCTGTACGCCCAGCACCGGGTCAGGTCCAGCCCCTCGGCCTCGGCCACCGCCCGTACGGCCACGGCTTTGGCGGGGCCGTGCAGGATCTCGCCGACCAGCCGGCCGGTGTAGGAGCCGTCCAGGATTTCGCCCACGGTGCCGAGGGCGCCGGTGAGGCCCAGCCTGGTCGAGATCACCGTGGCCACCTCGATGGGGGTCGCCGTCACGAGCCAGACCTTGCGGCCCACCCGGAGATGCTGTTCGGCCAGGGCTTTGGCCCCCGGCCAGATCCGGGATTCGATCATTTCGTCATAGACTTCTTCGCCGAGGGCCGCGACGTCCTCAACGGTGAAACCGGCGCCGAGTTTCAGGGCTGTGTCGCGGACGGCGTGGACATCATCGATGTTCTCGCCGCGCAGCACGAACATCAGCTGCTTCCAGGCGAATCCGGCTGCCTGGGGAATGGTGAACGCCCCGCGCTGGTACATCTTTCGGGCCACGTGGAACAGGCTGGCGCCCCGCATGAGCGTGTTGTCGACGTCGAAGAACGCGGCTTCACCGTGCTGCGGTGCCGCAACAGGCTGTGTGACCACAGCGACGAACTTCTCTTCGGACATGCCACGAGTCTAGTCAAAGCTGCAGCCCGTTCCTTGCGCGCGGGCCGCGGCGGCGCGGATGTGTCTGCCGCGTCGACGAGGAATGGGCGGCCGGGCTACCGTGGAGCCATGCCAAGCCCCGACGTCGTCCTCATCACCAAAGCCGATTGCCATCTCTGCTCGGCGGCGCGCGACGCCGTCGACCGCGTCACGCGGAGTCTTGGGATCGGCTGGCGGGAGCAGCCGGTGGACGACGACGTCGAACTGCGGGAACGCTTTGCGGAGGAAATTCCGGTCCTGCTGGTGGACGGTGTCCAGCGGGACTTCTGGAAAATTGACGAGGTCCGGCTGGAGCGGACGCTGCGGCGTGCACTGGGCGGGCAGGCCTGAAGCGCCGGTTACGCCTGCTTTGTTCGCTGAACCGCCGGGGCTCTAGAGTGGAAGTCACAACGCGACCTAATGGAGCAGATAGTGACTTCGCTGGATTCATCCCCGGGCGCGATGCCCGTGGGAGCAGGGGCTGCCGCCAAGCAGATTCCGCCTGCGGCCGTGGCCCGGCTGACCATTTATCTGCGCGCCCTCACGACCCTGCTCGCCGAGGGCGTTGACCGGGTCTCCTCCGAATCCCTGGCCGAGGCCTCCGGTGTGAGCTCCTCCACCCTGCGCAAGGATCTTTCCTACGTGGGCTCGTACGGGACGCGCGGCGTCGGCTACGAGGTGCAGTACCTCAATCAACATATTGCCGCGGCGCTGGGCCTGATGCGCGACTGGAAGGTCGCCATCGTCGGCGCCGGCAACCTGGGCAAAGCGCTGGCCCGCTATGGCGGGTTCGAATCGCGGGGCTTCGAAATTGTCGCGATTTTCGACGCCGACCAGATGGTGGTGGGCAGCGAGGTGGGCTGGCTGCGCGTCAGCGATGCCGCCGACCTCGATCCGGTGCTGCGGCGGACCGGCGCCAACATGGTGGTGCTGGCCCTGCCGGCCGCCGTGGCGCAGGATGTCTGCGACCGGGTGATTTCCGCCGGGGTGCGGAGCATTCTCAGCTTTGCGCCGGTCATGCTGCAGGTGCCGCCGGGGGTCAACCTGCGCAAGGTGGACATGGCCACCGAACTCCAGATCCTCGCCTACCACGCACAAAGGGCGCAGGATCCGGAAGATGCTGACTAGCGTTCAGTCAGCCCGTCCGGCTCCCGCGCCCTCTGCGCTGGTGAATGGCTGCTTAGTAAAATATGTTTGGCGTGCTCTGGTGCGGCCTGGTGTGGCGCGCAGGGTTAGGGCTTAGTACGGCTTGCCGGGCTGCCCGTAGGGGTTGGCGAACGGCTGCCGCTTGGTGAAGAACGGCGATGTTGCCGGCAGGTACAGCATCACGATGCCTGCGATGCCGAGGAGAACTGCCAGCGTGCCGAGGCTCAACGGCCAGAGACTAAGGATCGACAGGGCGGCGAAGACAGTGCCGAGGATCCGTGCCCAGTTCTTGCCCTTGCGGACGTTCAGGGCCACCAGAGCGTAGAGCCCGGCGCCGATCACGGCGAAGACCACGATGCTGCCGACCAGGAAACCCTTGATGTCTTCGAACCTGACTTCAGCGCCGCTCGCGGCCATCTGCTGTTCGAACTGGTCGCGCATGACGGGGGAGTCAATCATGCCGATCGCCAGCAGGAGGGACAGCACCCAGACCGCGCCGGCAGCGACGATGAGCCAGAAGGCCGTGTTGACGAGCTTCGGCGTGCCCGCCGCGCCAGTCATGGCCTGCGGCTGCTCCGAGGGGAACTGGCCGTAGGGCGACTGGCCGTAGGCGGGCTGGCCGTACTGCGGCTGGTTGTACTGGGGCGGGTTCTGGCCGTACTGCGGGGTGTTCTGGCCGTACTGCGGCGCCTGCGGGGCGTTCTGGCCGTACTGCGGCGCCTGCGGGGCGTTCTGGCCATACTGCGGCGCCTGCTGGCCGTACTGCGGTGAGGACGGGGGTTGGCCGTACTGGGGTGCGTTTTGGCCGTAGCGGGGTGCCGGCTGTTCGCCCGGCTCGGGTGCGTCAGGGTTCGACGGCGGGACTGGCGGGATGCTCATGGCTTTTCCTTTGCATGGCGGTCTGATTTCGGATACCGGAAACAGCTTCCTGCCCTGCCCCCAGCATGGTTTAGGTACACCGTACCGCGCGTCGTCGTTGGAGCGGATCATTCCGGAGAGGTATTCTCGCTGCGTGCCCGGTGTCCCTGACCGGGTTGCCTGGGCTGGAGTGTCTGGGGTGCCTGGCTTGGCGTCCTTGCCCGTGTTTGGGTGGCTCCCGTGCCCGACGCCGGGATGGCGGCTTGGGCGTCTGCCAGTGCCGGATCAGCTGCGGCCCCTAAGCGAGGCGAACCATGCCTGCGAGTTGGGCATCCACATCAGCACGACCGCCGCCAGGCTCACAATGAAGCTCGGCCAGCTGCCGCCGCCGCGCCCTTCAGCGGCGCTGGCGTTGAGAATGGCCAGCAGGAGGGATATCCCGGCAACGATTGTGAGGGCGAAGCGTGCCCACTCGCGCCCTTCCTTCATCTTCATGCTCAGAATGACCTGTGCCGCGGCGAGCGCGAGTGCGACCAGCACCAGCAAAAGCACGACAAACCCCAGGCCCGGAACGACCGCCAGGAGCACGAAGGAGCCGAAGAGGCCAACGACGCCGCCGAGCAGGCCCAACAGTCCGCCGATCAGCCAGATCCAGTAGGAGACTTTCAGCTCTGTCGGCATCCCGGTGACCGTAAACATTCCGGAGAATCCGCCGCGGGGCATGGCATCGTAGAGGTTCGCGGGCCGGTCCGTTGGCATCTCGAATCGGAACCCGCCCAGCGGCTTCCCCGGGACCTGGCTGCCCGTCGCCTGGTAGCCCTGTGGTGGCTGGTGGCCGGGCGGTGGCTGGTAACCCTGTGGTGGCTGGTAGCCGGGCGGCGTCTGGTTGTACTGCTGCTGAGGCGCCTGGTAACCCTGCGGCTGGCCGTGACCCGGCTGCTGCGGCCCGCCGTGGTAGCCCGTCGGCCCCTGGTACCCCGGGACCTGGTTCCCCTGGGTCGCAGGCGGCGTGACCTGGGGCGGCTCGGAACCTGCGGGCGGCACGTTGTCCGCCGTCGGGGGCTGGGCACCCGGCTGCTGCGGACGAGGGACCTCATTAGGGTTGCTCATGGCTCTCACTGTAGACCGCGGTTGTGCCGGTAACTAGGGAATCTGAGCGTGTTGCGACGCATGTCGGAACACCGCGAGATCCGGGCCATTTCGGCAGCGCGGAGGCGGCGTCGACGACCGGGGGCAGGCCCGCTGCGCGGCACGCCCCGGCGCACCCCGTTAAACGCAACACCCCGCTCCATCACAGGGATGAAGCGGGGTGCCGGCGGCTGGAAGCCGCGGGCCGGCACGGTTCTGGGGACCGGCCGGCCAAGTGTGTGGGAACTAGGCTGACGGAGCGATGAAGGCCAGTTCCAGGTTGACGGCAACCTTGTCGCTGACGAGCACGCCACCGGCGTCGAGGATTGCGTTCCAAGTCAGGCCGAAGTCCTTGCGGCTGATCGTGGTCTCGGCGGACAGGCCGGCGCGGGTCATGCCGAACGGGTCGACGGCAACGCCGTTGAATTCGGTCTCGAGGAACACCTCACGGGAAACGCCCTTGATGGTGAGCTCGCCCTGCAGTTCATAAGCGTCACCCTTGGGGACGATGCTGGACGAGACGAAGGAGATTTCCGGGAACTTCTCGACGTCGAAGAAGTCTTCGCCGCGGACGTGGCCGTCGCGGTTGGCGTCGCCGGAGTCGAAGCTGGCGGTCTTGATCGTGGCATTGACCTTGGAGTCCGCGACGTTCTCGGCGAGGTCCAGAGTGGCTTCGGCGTCCTTGAACTGGCCGCGGACCTTGCTGATGCCCGCGTGGCGGACGGTGAAGCCAATTTCGCTGTGCGAGTTGTCGAGGGTCCAGAGGCCGGTGGTGACGTTGGCGGGAAGAGCCATGGTGTTTCTCCTTGAGTCGGGTGGGTCGTGCAGTGCTCTCATCGTCGGCCGAGACTCCATTTATTGAAGTCTCAACTAACTGCTTCACCCAGTATAAACATGCATTTGCATCTTTTATTCCAACTCCGGGGAACATTTCTCCAAACTCTTGAGTTCTACGTCCTGTAGAAGATTTCGTCATTGCCCCTGCCCTTTGAGAAACTGGTACACATGCCCCAAGCCACTGTTCATTTGCTCCGCCACGGCGAGGTCCACAATCCCGACGGCGTCCTGTACGGCCGGCTGCCCGAGTTCCACCTCTCCGAGCTCGGTCAGGAAATGGCGCGGACGCTGGCGGAGCACTTCAGTGAGCGCACCAGGCAGGGTGCGAAGATCGTCCACCTCGTGGCCTCCCCGCTGACCCGCGCACAGGAAACGGCCCAGCCCATCGCCGAGGCCCTCAACCTTGCCATCACCACCGAGGCCCGGATCATCGAGGCCGAAAACTACTTCGAGGGACTCCACGTCGACAAGGCGGAGATCCTCAAGCCGAAGCACTGGCCCATGCTGCGCAACCCGTTCCGGCCGTCCTGGGGCGAGCCCTACAAGGAACAGGCCGCCCGGGTGATCGCCGCGGTGCAGGATGCCCGGCTGCGGGCCATCGAGCTCGGCGGCGACGGGGCCGAAGCGATCCTCGTCAGCCACCAGCTCCCAATCTGGGCCACCCGGCTCAGCGCCGAGGGCAAGCCCCTGTGGCATGATCCGCGCAAACGCGAGTGCACGCTCACCTCGATCACCTCCCTGGTGTTCGACGACGGCGGGAACCTCCTGCGGGTCGACTACACCGAGCCTGCCGCCGCCCTACTTCCCGGTGCGTCCAGCACCCCCGGAGCCTGAGCATGCGCCCAAACCCAGCAAACCCCGCAAGCCCAGCGGGCACTGTAAGCCCCGGCAGCGCGGCACCCCTGAGCCGCCGCAGCGTGCTGACCGCGGGCGGCGCCGCCCTCGCCGTCGTACTGGGTCTCTCCGGCTGCGCCCAGGAGGACGCGCTGGCCCAGCAGGCCAGAGCCGGCGACAACAAGAACTACGTGGCCGGCGACGGCTCGGTGACTGAATTCGCCGCCGCGGACCGCAAGAGCCCCGTAACCATCAAGGGCACGCTCTTCGACGGCACCGCGGTGACCGCCGAAGCCTTCCAGGGCCAGGTGACCGTGCTGAACTTCTGGTTCGCGGCCTGCGCGCCGTGCCGGGTCGAAGCGCCCTCATTGGAGGCCCTGCACCAGGAGTTCAAGAGCCAGGGCGTACAGTTCTTCGGCGTCAACCTCCGCGATGAGAAGGCCACAGCGGAAGCGTTCGACAAGACCTTCAACCTGACGTACCCGAGCTTCAACGACAAGGACGGCGCCGTGCTGCTGGCCGTTTCCGGCCTGGTTCCCCCGGGAGCCGTGCCCACCACGCTCGTGCTGGACAAGCAGGGCCGCGTGGCGTCCCGTGTCCTCGGTGAAATTCAAAAGGGCACCCTCAAGTCCCTCATCGCCGCCGCCGTGGCCGAGTAGCGGACAGGCCAGCGACCGTGAACAGCCCCTTTGCCGAAGCCATCCTGAACGGTTCGCTGCTGCTTGCCATCCCGGTGGCACTGCTCGCCGGCTTCGTCTCCTTCCTCTCGCCCTGCGTGCTGCCGCTGGTGCCGGGCTACCTGGGCTACGTCACGGGACTGACCGGCGTCGACCTCCAGAAGCAGAAGCGCGGCCGCATGCTGGCGGGCATCGGCCTGTTCGTACTCGGCTTCTCGGTCATTTTTGTGCTGCTGGGCGGGGCGTTCGGCCAGCTGGGGACGCTGATCACCGGCTCGCAGAACGCCTGGATCACCCAGTTGCTGGGCGTCCTGGTGATCATCATGGGCGTGGTGTTCATGGGCGGGTTCGGCTGGCTTCAGCGCGACGCCAAGATCCAGTCCAAGCCGCCGGCCGGGCTGTGGGGTGCACCGCTGCTGGGCATCACGTTCGGCCTCGGCTGGGCGCCCTGCATCGGCCCGACGTATTCCGCGGTCCAGTTGCTGAGCCTTTCCGGGGGATCCTCGGCGGCGAAGGGTGCGTTCCTGGCGTTTGTCTATAGCCTTGGGCTGGGCATCCCGTTCCTGCTGATCGCCCTGGCCGTGCGCCGCGGCATCGGCGTGATGTCCTTCTTCCGCAAGCACCGCCTCGCCATCCAGCGCATCGGCGGCGCGATCCTGGTGGGACTCGGCCTGCTGATGGCCAGCGGAGTCTGGGGGACCTGGGTGTCCGAATTGCAGTACTGGTTCCAAACCGATGTGAAATTGCCGATCTGATGAGCGAGCGAGTGAACGAGAAGAAGAAGTCCCCGACGTCCGCGAGCGAGTCCGGCGCAAAGCCGGACGGTAAGCCCGGCCGAAAAGCCGGCCGCAAAGCCGGCCGCAAGTCCGACGGAGCCAGCTCCGTCGCGGCCGCGAAGGGTGAGGCTGTCCTCCCGACGCTGGGCCCGATGGGCATGCTCCGCTGGGCCTGGACCCAGCTGACCAGCATGCGCACTGCGCTGTTCCTGCTGCTGATGCTGGCCGTGGCCGCCGTTCCCGGTTCGCTCTTCCCGCAGCGGCCCGCGAACCCCTCGATCGTCACGCAGTACATCAAGGACAACCCGAATTACGGCAAGATCCTCGACTCGCTCCAGCTCTACGATGTGTACTCCTCGGCGTGGTTCTCCGCCATCTACATCCTGCTGTTCATCTCGCTGATCGGCTGCGTGGTCCCGCGCGCCATCGCGCACTACAAGGCCATGCGCTCGCAGCCGCCGCGGACCCCCGCACGGCTGTCCCGGCTGCCCGAATACGGCACGCTCGTGATCCCCGCCGACGCCGGGATCCCGGCGTCGCGCGCCATCACCGACGCCGCCGGATTGCTGAAAAAACGCGGCTACCGCGTCGACGTCCGCGACCGCGACGGCGCCCGCCCCTCGATCGGTGCCGAACGCGGCTTCCTGCGCGAAGTCGGCAACCTCGTCTTCCACACCTCGCTGATCGGCGTGCTCGTGTCCGTCGCCGTCGGAGGGCTGTTCGGCTACAGCGGGCAGCGGATCCTCGTGGAGGGCGACACCTTCGTCAACACCCTTGTGGGCTACGACCAGTTCACCCCCGGCACCAACTTCCAGAGCGGCCAGCTGCAGCCGTACTCGGTCCAGCTGGACAAGTTCCAGATCACCTTCGACCGCGAGTCCCGGGGCAAGAACGGCCAGCCCATCGACTTCAAAGCCGACGTGACCACGAAGGAGACCCCGGACGCCCCCGCCAAAACCGAGGTGCTGAAGGTCAACGACCCGCTCACCCTCGGCGGGACCAGCATGTACCTCACGGGCAACGGCTACGCCCCGGTCGTGACCGTCCGCGACGGCGCCGGCAACATCGCCATGCAGGGCCCGGTTGTCGCCAAGCTCCAGGGCGACAACTACTACTCCTCAGCGGTGATCAAGGTCCCGGACGCCAAGCCCGAGCAGCTCGCCTTCGCCGGATTCTTCCTGCCCACAGCGTTCATCACCGATGAGGGCGTGTCCTTCAGCGGCGATCCCGAGCTGTTCAACCCGCAGCTGACCCTGAACTCGTACTACGGCGACCTGGGGCTCGACGACGGCGCCCCGCAGAACGTCTTCGAACTCGACGTGAAGAAGCTGACCCCGTTGAACGCCCGCAACCTCGACGCCGGCGGCATCGTCCTGACGCCGGGGACCACCCACACCCTGCCCGACGGCAAGGGCTCCATCAGCTTCGACGGCGTAAAGCGCTACATCGGCGTCGACATCCACCACAATCCGGGCCAGCTGTACGCCCTGATCTTCGCGCTTCTGGCGGTGGCCGGCCTGGTCACCTCGCTGTACGTGAACCGCCGCCGCGTCTGGGTCCGGACCGGAACCCACGCGGACGGCCGCACCATGGTCGAGTACGGGCTCCTGGCACGCGGCGAAGACCACCGGCTGGCCGGCGAAGCCGCGGCGGTCCGCAAACTCCTCGCGGGGGCCTGGGATCTCGACGACGGCTCCCAGTCGGCTCCCAGCGGGGGAGTGGATAATGACCGGGCGGATACCAAGCTGCCCGGCGCCGGTGCAAATGCCGGGGCCGGTGCCGGTGCAGATGCCGGGGCTGGTAGCGGGGCTGCTAGCGACACCGGTGCTGGTAGCAGCAGCGCTGAACAGGCCTCCCCGGACCACCCCGCAGCAGACTTCATCCAGTCCACAGCAGGCTCCTCCGAGTCAAAGAAGGATCAGTAATGCTCCCCATCAACGAAACTATGGGCCAGTACAGCGAGTTGTTCATGCTCCTCGCGGCCGGCACCTACACGGTGGCGTTCATCGCCTTCGCGTGGGACCTGGCCAAGAGCAGCAAGACGCTGCGCGCGGTGGACCTCAAGGCCGCCGGGCTCTCGGGAGCCGAGGCCGCCCGCGTCCCGGTGGCCGCCGGCGTCGGGGCCTCCTCGCTGGGTGTTTCCGGGGATGTTGACCGGGCCGACGCGGATGTGGCCGGGCCTATTGGCCGGGCCGAGCGCCCGACGTCGTCCGCGGCACGTGCCGGTACCGGGAACGCTGCCGGCATCGGCCAGACCGCCGATGGGGCAATGCGCTACTCGGCCGAGCGCCGCGCTCCCGCGAGGGTGGGCGTGGCCCTGACGGTGCTGGGTGTCGCCATCCACGCGGCCGGCGTCATCACGCGGGCCATCGGCGCTGGCCGGGTGCCGTGGGGCAACATGTATGAGTTCCTGACCACCGGCGCGTTCGTCGCCGTGGCCGTCTTCCTCCTGGTCCTGATCCGGCGCGACCTGCGCTTCCTGGGCACCTTCGTGGTCGGTCTCGCGATCATCATGCTCGTGGCTGCGTCCGTGGCTTACTGGACGCCGGTGGGCCACCTCGTTCCCGCGCTGCAGAGCTACTGGCTGATCATCCACGTCTCGATCGCCGTCCTGTCCTCCGCGCTGTTCACCCTGACCTTCGCGATGTCGGCCCTGCAGCTGGTCCAGTCGCACCGGCAGAAGGCCATCGCTGCCGGCGGTGCCGACAAGCTGGGCTTCATGCGACTGGTGCCGACCGCGTTGAGCCTCGAAAACCTCTCCTACCGGATCAACGCCATCGCGTTCGTCGGGTGGACCTTCACGCTGATGTTCGGCGCCATCTGGGCCGAGAAGGCGTGGGGCCGCTTCTGGGGCTGGGACACCAAGGAAGTCTGGACCTTCGTGATCTGGGTGGTCTACGCCGGCTACCTGCACGCCCGCGCCACCCGCGGCTGGACCGGAACCCGCGCGGCCTGGCTCTCCATCGTGGGCTACCTGTGCGTGGTCTTCAACTTCACGATTGTGAACCAGTTCTTCAACGGCCTGCACTCCTACTCGGGGCTGTAGCCCGCCCCGCTCCGGCACCGTCCCGGCACCGCCGCACTCCCGGCACCGCTCCGGATTCCCGCAGTCGCGCAGTCCGTTGATTCGTCCCAGATGGCCGCTAAGCCTCCCGCTTGGCGGCCATTTGCGTCGGATGGGGCGAGGGGTGGGGTGTGTGTTGTCTGGGTTGGGGCTTCCGCTTCATCGATTAGCCAAAGATGGCCGCTATGGAGGCCCGTTGGGCGGCCATTTGCGTCGGATGGGCGAGTGGTGGGGTGCGTGTTGTCTGGGTTGGGGGCTACGGCTTCATCGATTCGCCAAAGATGGCCGCTATGGAGGCCCGCTTGGCGGCCATTTGCGTCGGATGGGCGAGGGGTGGGGTGCGTGTTGTCTGGGTTGGGGCTTCCGCTCCATCGATTCGCCAAAGATGGCCGCTATGCAGGCCCGCTGGGCGGCCATTTGCGTCGGATGGGTGCGGAGGAAGTGGACGGATGTGTCCTAACCGCGCGTCATGCCGCCCGTCGGCTGCCTTCGGGCACTCGATACCAGGGCATGGATGAGCAGGGCAATGAACACCGCCGTGCAGAGGACTGCGCTGATCGCGAGCGTCGCCGTGATTCCGCTACCACTCGGGTGCAGGTCCGGCGCGATGTTCGCCGCGAGCACCGCGCCCGAGACGGCCGTGCCGAAAGAGCTGCCCACGGTGCGCAGGACCTGATTGAAGCTCACGGAACTGCCCAACTCTTCGGTGGCCACGCTGCGGGCGATCAGTGCCGGCATGGCCGCGTAGCTGGTTCCAATGCCGAAGCCGAACACCAGCATCCCGATCAGGATCTCCCAGAGTTCCGAGTGGGCAAACCAGAGCAACATCCCGGCCGCCGTCATCAGGCCGGCACCAATCGGCAGCAGCGTTGCCAGACGGATTCGGCGAGACAGCCGGCGAACCAGGCGGTTGGCGCTGAAGCTTCCCACTGACAGCGGGAACATTACAAAGCCGGCCCAGAACACGGGCAGCGCGATGCCGTAGCCGGTGGAGTCAGGGGCCTGGCCGATCAGGCTGGAAATTGAGAGTCCGATGTACATCGCGGCGCCCAGCCCGACGGCCGTGCTGTTGGCCAGCAACACTTCCCCGTTCCGGAGGACCCGCAGATTGATCAGTGGATGTTGTGTCCGCAGTTCCGTCCTCACCCAGGACGTCAGGACCACTGCCGCGACAACAAAGGCCCCGACGGCCCGCAGTGAGCCCCACCCCCAGTTCGGTCCCTCACTGATGGCCAGGAGCAGGGTGCCGAGGCCGAGGCCGAGCAAGGCCGCGCCGCGGTAATCGAACGGCGCCCGCGCAGCCTGGTCGTCGGGTCCTGGCGGCACCACGCGGAAGACCACCAGGATGGCCGTGACCACGAAGAAGGCGGCGAACCAGAACGCGAACCGGAAGTCGAAGAGTCCTGCGAGGATGCCGGTCAGTGGGTAGCCGATCCCGATCCCCGTTGAAACAGTAACTGAAAGGCTCGAGATGGAGAACCGTACTTTGTCGGCGTGGACGTAGCGGCGCGCGAGAGCGATCGTCACCGGGACGATCCCGTAAGTCAGGCCCTGCAGCGCCCGCCCGATCAGGAACACCGTGAAGTTTGGTGCCGCCGCGGCGATGACCGACCCGGCGAGGATGATCGACAGGGACCACAGCAGCAGGCGCTTCTTGTGCGGTCCGTCGCTGAGGCGGCCCATGATGGGAGTGGCGATGGCGCCGACCAGCAGGTTCAGGGTCAGCATCCACTGCGCCGTGCTGACCGACACCTCCATCTCCCGCGAGATCGTGGGGACTAGCAACATGCCCAGTGAGCTCACAATTGCCGTGGAGAGCGCCGCATAGATCAGGGCCGGTACCAGTCCGGAGCGAGCCGCCGGTTCAGTCAACGGATGCCTCGGAGCCAAGCTTGCGGAGCACGGGGATGACCGCCTCAAGTGTTTGCCGCTCTTCCGGCGTTAGCCGCTCCGTCATGGACCGGGTGATCCAGCCCTGCCCGGCGGAGGACTCCTGGGCAAGCTTTTGCCTCCCCGCGTCGGTGAGCTCGATCCAGATCCGGCGTCGGTCGTCTGCGTCTGGCACCCTGGCGACGAACTGGAACCGTTCGAGCTCTCGCGCGGCAAGCGAAATGGCCTGCGGACTGACCCGAACGACGGCGGCCAGCTCCGAAGTCGTCGCGCGCCCATGGTCCGCCAGATGCCGGAGCACGCCCAGTTTGCCTGCGGAGAGGGTCCGCTCGGCAGCCAGCCGCTGCAGCAACGGATGCAGCGCCTCGAAGAAGGAACGCGTCACCAGTTGGTCAATCGTTGGGTCGTGGGTCATCCGCCAATTATACAAGCTACTTGATCAAGTTACTTGCGCATATTGGGTTCGCGCGGCCTGAGCGGGTGCTACTTCACCTCCTCTTTGCCTTCGGATCCCTCGGTGCCGGTCGTACCGTGCTGTGGGCGTCCCCGCTGCCGGCGCCGTCGTGCAGGGGTCCAGCCGCCGGCAGTCAGCGCAGCGCGGACGCGCGTCACTGCAGTCGGCTCCCTTCCCGGGGTGATGGGAGTCAGATCCTTCTGGGTCAAGACGACGACGCGCCACCCGGCGTCCCTGGCAGTCTCGTCTCGGAAGATGTCGCTGCGACGCTGGGCAGGATCGGCATGATGGGCGCCGTCGTACTGGATGGCAACCCGCTCCTGCTCATAGGTCAGGTCCGGGTCCTGGATCCACCCGCCCGTCTCGTCGAAGATCGGGACATTGATTCCTGGTTCGGGCAGACCGTTGCGGGTCAGGAGCAACCGAAGTTCCGTCTCTTTGGGGGAGTCCGTGTTGGGGCGCATCAGTTCCCGCGCAGACATGGCGCGCCGGTATCCCGGTCTGCCTCGTTTTCCTGCAAGGAATGAATCCAGAGCATTGATCGTGGTCAGCGGGTTCCTCCGCCGCAGCAGGAAGTCCCCGGCAAACACCAAGTCATCGAGGCCCAGAACGCCGGCGAGATCGAACCAGGTCCGCAGCGGGGACGTGCAGCTCACCCGGACGCCGGTCACGATTTCGCCCGGCTCAAGTGCTTGTTCGTGGCCGACAACATTCTTATGCCGCACCGCCCGCTTGCCCGGAGGACTCGTCAGATGGATGACAGTCAGGTTTCCTAAGATCCCTGGCAGGGGGAATCCCCACAGCACGGCCGCGGAAAGATGGCTCACAACCGCGCCAGTGACAGTTGTCAGGGAATGCACGCGGTCCAGCAAGGTGTCGGCGGTGGTGGCCGGAGCGCGCACCCCGAAGCAGGGACTGACGAGATCGCGAACGCGGGTCCGGCGTCGGCTCAACCCGGCGGCGCGTGCCTGAGCCACGGTGAAGGGCTGGCTTCGGAGATGCGGGGGAAGCTCGCTGGGATGGTGCATATGAGCATTCTGCGCCCGTCAGGGTAAGGGGCTCGGAGGTTATCCACAGATCGGCCAGGCGGTGGAGGAGAAGTGGGCCGTGCCGGTGGCCTGCCAAGGCTGGGTTCAGTGCCCGATTCGACGAAGATGGCCGCTATGAGGCGAGGATAGAGGCCATTTGTGGCGAAGGAGCGCAGTCAGCCGGATATGTTCGGCCCGACACGGGGCCAAACGCTGGCGCTTGGATGTGGAGGGGCCGAGTGGGACCCGGGACGAGTGGGAACAGCACAACGGGAACGTGTGGGACCCGGGACGTGTGGGACCAGCACTACGGGAACGTGTGGGACCCGGGACGCGTGGGACCAGCACTACGGGAACGTGGCGCCTGGTGCCCAGGACAGGCTACGGCTCAGGACGCTCAAGGAACGCCAGAGGCGGGAGCGCTACTTGACCTCGTCGGTGCCCTGCGTGTCGCCGCTGCCGCGGGCTTCACCGGACCCGGAGTCGTGGGCTTCCGACGTGCCGTCGCCGTCGGCTTTGCGTTCCTTGGCGTCGAGTTCGTCCTTGAGCTTCCTGAGCCGGTCGGCTTCGGCCTGTTGGCGGCGCCGGAGTTCGAGGTTGCGCAGGAAGTCGGGGTCGTCGTCGGGCGCGAGGGTGTGGGTGTAAGTGGCCCGCGTCGGGGCGGCAGTGCCACGCGGCCGGCCGATGAGGAACCAGAGGATGGCCCCGATCACGGGGAGGACGATCTGCACCACAATCCAGGCCGGTTTGGAGATGCCCTTGGTCTGGCGCGGGTCGGTGCGGATCACGTCGACAAGTCCGTAGACAAATACGACGAGAACGGCGACGGTGACCACTACACGGAGCATGTAATCAGTCTAGCGTCAGGGGGACTCTCCGGGGTCTCCCGTTGAACCGGTCCAGGGCTGCCGATCGGAAGGGCGGTAGGGACACGCTCCGAGTGGCCACCGTTCGCGGGGGAACGAACACGCCCCAATAGTCCTGCTCCGGCCCCGGGGGTCCGGGTGCCGGAGGGGCGGCTAAACTTGGAGGGTGGCTTTCCTGAAATACTCCCTGATCCGTCTGGCGCTCTTCGCGCCGTTGTTCGCGCTGTTCGTCTACCTCCAGCTCGGATGGCTGCTGGCTGTCCTCTGCGCTGGCATGATGGCGTTCGCGATCAGCTTCCTTTTCTTCCAGAAGCAGCGCGACGCCGCCGCGGCGTCGCTGCAACGGCAGTTCTCTGGCAAAGCCAAGCCCAAGCGGAGCGCCGGGGAAATCGCCGACGCCGACGCCGAGGACCGGCTGGTTGACTCGAACCCGGACAGCACCGTCCATACGGACAGCCGCCCGAAGGACTCCTAAACCTCCGCCGGAGCGGGTGCACGATCGGACGCACGGCACGCGCACCGGCGAACCGGCCGCTGGCCGCCCGGGCAACTCATGGTTCGACGTCGGCCGCGTCGATTGCCTTGTCCGTGAGGATGGGCATCAGCGCGAGCAGCGCGAGAGTCACTACCCCCATGATGCCGAACATGACCTGCAGGCCCAGCCATTGGGCCAGCAGCCCGCCCGCGGCCGCGCCGATTGGCATGGTGCCCCAGGCCAGCAGTCGGTACGCGCTGTTGACCCGGCCCAGCAAGTGAGCGGGGGCGATGCGCTGGCGCAGGGACACGGTGATGATGTTCCACAGCATGATCAGCATGCCGCCCACAAAGAGGAGCGCGCCAAGGACATACGGGTTGTTGGTCAGGGCGGGCGCACCCACCAGCAGCGCGCTCCCGAGGATTGTGAGCGCCAGGGACTTCGAGCGGCCCAGCCTGGCCTCCGCCCATTCGGCGGCGTACGAGCCAACGAAGGCGCCGACGGCGGAGCTGGTCAAGAGCAGTCCGAAGCCCACCTCGGACAGTTTCATTTCTGAGGCCGGGCCTACGGCAAACAGCACCAACACCGCGAAGGCCGCGCTGGACGCGAAATTGAACACCCCGGTCATCACCGCGAGGGTGCGGAGGATTTTCTGATTCCAGAGGAACCGCAGCCCCTCAGCGATGTCGAAGCGCAGGGTTGTCTTCTGTTCCCGCTCGATGCGGAACGCCCCCGGGACGAGGAGCAGGCCACCGGCGGCCGCAAGCCATAGGGCCGCCGGAACGGCAAAGCCCGCAATGACGCCGACGGCCACCAGCAGGCCGCCCAGCGGGGGACCCACGAACTGGTTGGCGGTGAGTTCGACGGCGTACAGCCGGCCGTTGGCGCGCGAAAGCTGATCCCGGTGCACCACTTGGGGCAGAATCGACTGCGCTGAGGTGTCGTAGAGCGTTTCAGCCACACCCACCATCAACGCGATCACATACAGGGCCCAAATGGAGCCGAAGTCCAGCAGGAGGAGGACAACCAGCAAGGTGGGAAGCACTGCGCGGCTGAGGTTCGCCCCCAACATGAGCTTGCGCCGGTCCAGCCGGTCGGCCAGCGCTCCGGCAGTCAGTGCGAACAGAAGCCAGGGAAGCGTTGCTGCGACGGTTAGTCCCGCGATGAGCGTGGGGGACTGGGTGAGCTGAACGGCCAGCAGCGGCAGAGCGATCTTGAAGACGCCGTCCGCGAGGTTGGACAGCCCGGATGAGATCCACAGCTTCCAGTACGAGGCACCCAGCGGCAGGCGGTCCCTTTCCTTCACCTGCACGGTTTGATCGGTCATAGCTGGACCCTTCCACAGCGATTGAGGAAATTCAAGGGGATTGAATCTAGTACATCAGATCGTAGGATGGGTATATGCCGGACCCAGAGCAGACAGGCGCGGGCAGGAAGAAGCCCGCCGCAAGCGCCCGGGAGATCAAGGCGCTGGCCCATCCGCTGCGCTTACGGATCCTGCGCCTGTGCGGGCTCCACGAGCTGACCAACAAGCAACTCGCCGACCGGCTGGGCCAGGACCCCGGGACGATGCTCTACCACGTTCGGCAGTTGCTTTCCACGGGATTTCTTGAACCCGCTGAGATCCGCACGGGAGCGAGCGGTGCGCTCGAGAAGCCGTACCGTTCTACCGGGCGGTCCTGGAATCTGGACACTGCATTGGGTGAAGCCGGTCCGGACGGACCGATGGCCCCGCTCGAGGCGTTCCGGGAGGAGCTGACGGAAGCGGGGCCTGAGTCGCTCACCAGCCTCTCACGCTTCGTCCTGCACCTCTCCGAGGAAGACGCCGAGAACCTCATCTCCCGCATCGACGCCGTGCTGAGTGAATACACCGACAGTGACCGGCAGCGATCCGACCAGCCGGCCTACGGCGGCATCTTCGCCCTGCACCGGTCGTCAGACTAGCTCCTGGGGAAACGTCCCGGACCGCAGGACTGACGTTTCCACCGAACCAGAAGGCGGCTAGAACCCGTGGCTCACAACCAGGCCGACCGAGAACAGCACCGCGTAGCCGAGGTTGATCAGCCCGGTCTGTTTGAGCACCGGAATCAGGCTCTTGCGCCGCCGGCCCGAGATCATCAGCCAGGACGGCATCAGGCTGGCCGGGATCAGCAGCAGCACAATCAGCATCCAGGGCCGCCCCGGCGCGAGCACGATCGGCAGCAGGATCGCGACGGCCAGCATCAGCACGTAGCTTTCCCGGGCATGCTTGTCGCCGAGCCGCACGGCCAGGGTCTTCTTCCCGGCCTTCCGGTCGGTGGGGATGTCGCGGACGTTGTTGGCCATCAGCAGGGCGCAGGCGATCAGGCCGGTGCCGATCGCGCCGATGATCGCGGCGAGGCTGATCTGCCCGGCCTGCGTGAAAGTCGTGCCGAGCGTGGCCACGAGTCCGAAGAACACAAAGACGAACAGATCGCCCAGGCCGAGGTAGCCGTACGGGTTCTTCCCGCCGGTGTAGCCCCACGCCGCGAGGACACAGCCCACGCCCACCAGGATCAGCCACCACGCCTGCGAAAGGATGACCAGCGCCAGGCCGAACACCATCGCCAGCCCGAACGCGGCGAACGCCGCGTACTTGACGTGCTCCGGCTTCGCGGCGCCGGAGCCGACCAGCCGGAGCGGTCCGACCCGGTCCTCATCGGTGCCCCGGATGCCGTCCGAATAGTCGTTGGCGTAGTTCACGCCGACCTGCAGCAGCAGGGCCACCAGTGCGGCCAGCACGGCGTTGAAAGGCAGGAACGCGTCCAGCTCATACGCGGCCGCCGTACCGATCAGGACAGGCGCGATCGCGGCCGGCAGGGTGCGCAGTCGGGCGCCTTGGATCCATTGAGCGGCTGTAGCCACGTTTCAGTACCTCGTGTTGGTTTGGCGAAACCGGGAGTGCCCGGCTTCTCTATTTTCCCTGATGCAGCTCGGTGAGCCGAACCGTCATCAACAGGCGGTCAGGTTTCCCGTTCGGCAGCATCAGCAGCTCACCGGCGGCCAACACGGTCTTCGGCGCCAGGCTGCCCAGCACGGACGCCCAGGCGGCCCCGGCAGTGAAGCCCGCGAGGCCCGCCGGCGAGCTGTCCGCCACCGCCACGTACGCGGCGAGCGCCTGGCCCCACTCGGCGGAGGGGACGCCGGCGACAAAGGCGGCGCGGACGCCGTCGAGCCTTTCCAGCTCAGCCTGCACATGCGCGGCCGAGACCTTCATGCCGCCGGTGATCACGACGTCGTCGGCCCGGCCCAGGACGGTCAGCGACCCGTCGGCGTCGAGCTCGCCGAGGTCGTTGGTGCGGTACCAGCGGACGCCGCCGTCCTCCACAAACGTCTCCGCGCTGAGTTCCGGCGCGTCCAGATAGCCGGCGGCGATGGTGGCGCCGCCGAGCAGGATCCGCCCGTCCTCCGCCACCCGGACCTGGACGCCGTCGAGCGGGACGCCGTCGTAGACGCAGCCGCCGCAGGTCTCGGCCGAGCCGTAGGTGGTCACCACGCGCACACCGGCGTCCCGCGCCGCCGCGAGCAGCTCCGGCGCCGCCGGACCGCCGCCGAGCAGGATCCCGTTGAAGCGGCGGAGCGCGGCGAGGGTCTCGGCGGTGGGGGAGTCCAGCAGCCGCTGCAGCTGGGTGGGCACCAGCGAGGTGAAGCGCAGCTTGTCGGTGAGCTCCAGGGCCGCGGCGGTGAAGGCCTCGGGGGTGAAGCCGCCGCTGAGGTCCATCGCCCACGGCCGGGTGCCGGCGAACAGCGAGCGGACCAGCACCTGGACGCCGGCGACGTACTGCACGGGCAGGGCGAGCAGCCACTGGCCCTCGCCCTTGAGCGCCAGGGCGGTGGCCATCGAGGAGGCCGCGAGGGCGTCGAGGGTCAGCGCGGTCGCCTTCGGGGTGCCGGTGGAGCCGGAGGTCCGCACCACGACGGCGGCGCCCTCCACCCCGGGGGTCTCGACCAGCTGCACCACGGGGGAGCCGTCCGGTCCGGCGGAAAGTTCGACGGCGGGGCCCTCCCCGCGCAGGGCAGCGGCCAGCGCCGTGAGGGCAGGCTCGATGTTCACAGCTCCGGAAGTCATGAGGGCCGCCTTAGAAGTAGTACGGGAACTTGGACCAGTCCGGGTCGCGCTTTTCCAGGAACGCGTCCTTGCCTTCCACGGCCTCGTCCGTCATGTAGGCCAGCCGGGTGGCCTCGCCGGCGAAGACCTGCTGCCCCGCCAGCCCGTCGTCGGCGAGGTTGAAGGCGAACTTGAGCATCCGGATGGCCTGCGGGGACTGCCGGGCGATGTCCGCGGCGTATTCCAGCGCCACGTCCTCAAGCCGGTCGTGGTCCACGGCCTCGTTCACGGCACCGAGCCGAACCATGTCCTCCGCCGAGTATTCGCGGGCCAGGAAGAAGATCGCGCGGGCGGACTTCTGCCCGATCTGGCGGGCCAGCAGCGCGGAGCCGTAGCCGGCGTCGAAACTGCCCACCGTCGCGTCGGTCTGCTTGAACTTGCCGTGCTCGCGGGAGGCGATGGTCAGGTCCGCGACGACATGCAGGGAGTGCCCGCCGCCGGCCGCCCAGCCGTTCACGACGGCGATCACCACCTTGGGCATGGTGCGCATCAGCCGCTGGACCTCGAGGATGTGCAGCCGGCCGGCGCGGGCCGGGTCGATGGTCTCCTTGGTCTCCCCTTCGGCGTACCGGTAGCCGTCGCGGCCGCGGATCCGCTGGTCCCCGCCGGAGCAGAACGAGTGGCCGCCGTCCTTGGCGGAGGGGCCGTTGCCGGTGAGCAGCACGGTCGCCACGTCCGGGGTCATCCGGGCGTGGTCCATGGCCCGGTACAGCTCGTCCACGGTGCCGGGGCGGAAGGCGTTCCGCACCTCGGGCCGGTCGAAGGCGATCCGGACCGTGGGCAGGTCGCGGACCACGGTGCCGTCCGCGGAACGCTCTACCTGCCGGTGGTAGGTCATGTCCTGGAAGTCGTCGAAGCCGGTCACGGTGCGCCAGCGGGTCGGGTCAAAGACGTCGGATACCTTGGCGGGGATTTCGTTGCTCACAGTCCGAGTCTAGTAATGGCCTCAGCTGATGCAGAACTCGTTGCCTTCCGGGTCCGCCATGGTGTGCCAGGAATGCGGCCCCTGGCTGGCGGACCAGAGGAAGATCGCGCCGCGCGCCTCGAGGGCGGTGCGGGCCGCGTCCTTGTCCATGCCGGCGAGGTTGACGTCCCAGTGGATCCGGTTTTTGACGGTCTTGTTTTCCGGCACTGTCTGGAACAGAATCCGCTGGGCGGGCGGCCTGGCGGTGAGTTCCGCGGGCGGGCGGATGGCGGCGCCGGTGGCCCACACGAGGTTGCCGTTGTGCAGCTGGGTTTCGTCCTCGGTGGCGAAGCCCTGCTCGATCATGGAGCGGATGAAGTTCGCGTCCTGCGGCTCCACGGCCCACGCGAGGGTTTCGGCCCACCAATCGGCGAGTTCATGCGGATGCCGGCAGTCGACGACGATCTGGATGTTCAGTGTCATGGATAGAAACTACGACGTCGGCGCCGGCGGCGGTAGGGGGTGGCGCAAGGCATGGGTGGCGCAGGGGTGGGTGGCGCAAGGCATGGGTGGCAGGGGTGGCAGCATCGGTCGAGGCGGCACCACCCCCAAGCAACGCGGGGTCACCTAGCGCCCATGTCGGCCGCCGGAATGGGCCGTAACTGACCCCGCGTTGGGTTGTTGGGTGGGTGGGTCAGCCCTGGATCTGCTGGAGCTGTTCCATCAGTTCCGGCGGGATGGCGTAGATGAAGACGACCGCCAGCAGGTTCTTCGAGGAGTGCACGAGGTAGGAAAACATCACGTTCCGGCCGGTCCAGACATAGGCAAACACCAGGACCACGCCCATCGCCAGATACGGCATCAGCACCGGCAGGGTCAGCTCCTCCTGCCCGACGATGTGCAGCGCCGAGAACAACAGCACCGACAGCGCACAGCACACCCAGATGTTGACCCGCCGGCTCAGTTTGCCGATCAGCAGGTGGCGGAAGATGTACTCCTCCACAAACGGCCCCACGAACACCAGCAGGGGCACCATCAGCCAGGCCGGCACCTGTTGCATCAGCGCCTGCAGGCCGGCCTGGTTCGCGGACATCTGCACCGGGCCGGTGAGCGAGACGAGGACCGCGGTGAGGATCATCATGGCCACCACTGCGAGCGGGATCATGAGCACCGTGAACCAGGGCCGGGTGGCCAGAACCCTGAGGTCCCGGGCCGCGACGTGCCGGGCCGCGGCAAGGGCCAGGATGCCGATGCTGCCGTAGAAGATCAGGTTGACTGAGTAGGACGCCACCGCCGGGTTGGGCGAGAGTTGCAGCATCAGCGGGACCAGCAGTCCGCCGGCCAGCGCGAAGAAAGCGGCCACTGCCACATACAGGCCAGCCGTGATGAAATCGAGCCGCGAGAACCGGTAGAGTTCCGGCCGCGGTGCGGGAAGTGTGCGGAGAACGGTGCCCATGCCACCAGCCTAGCGCCGTGGCGGAACGCCGGTCTCCCGTACAATATTCGGTATGCCTAATAATCTATTTCGGTGCGCCAAAGTTGTCCCCCGAACCCGTGGCCTTCGGGCTGCCGGAGCCGCCGTCGTTCTTCTGCTCGGGCTGTCGCTGGCCGCGTGCGGCGGTGCCGCCTCGGGCGAGGGCTCGGGCCAGGGCCAGGGTGCGGGTTCCGGAGGCGGGAAGCCCGTCGTGCTGACCACCTTCACCGTGCTGGCCGATGTGGCGCAGAACGTAGCGGGGGACAAGCTTCAGGTCGAGTCCATCACCAAGGCCGGCGCCGAAATCCACGGCTACGAGCCCACGCCCGGGGACATCCGCAAGGCGTCCAAGGCGGACCTGATCCTGGACAACGGCCTGAACCTTGAAGCGTGGTTTGCCCAGTTCGTTGAGGGGCTGGACGTTCCGCATGCCGTGGTGAGCGAAGGTGTGGAGGTGCTGTCCATCAGCGAGGACTCCTACCAGGGCAAGCCGAATCCGCACGCGTGGATGTCGCCGGTGAACGTCCAGCTCTACGTGGACAACATGGTGAAGGCGTTCTCGAAGCTCGATCCGGACAACGCGGCGGCCTTCGAGGCGAACGGCGCGGCCTACAAGGCCCAGCTGCAGGCCGTGAAGGACGAGATGGTCCAGAAGCTCGCCACCGTGCCCGAGGCGCAGCGGGCGCTGGTGACCTGCGAGGGCGCCTTCTCCTACCTGGCGCGCGACGCCGGCCTGCGGGAGGTCTACATCTGGGCCGTCAACGCCGAACAGCAGGCCACCCCGCAGCAGATCACCAGGGCGATCGAATTCGTGAAAGCCAACAAGGTTCCCGCCGTCTTCTGCGAGTCCACGGTGTCGGACGCCCCGATGCGCCAGGTGGTGGAAGCCGCCGGTTCGAGCTTCGGCGGCGTGCTGTATGTGGATTCGCTCTCCGAAGCCGACGGACCGGTACCCACCTACCTGGACCTCATCAGGCACGACTCCAACCTCATCACCGCAGGCCTGACGGGAGCGGCATCATGAGCAATCCAGCCATTCTGGTGGAGAACGTCACCGTCCACTACGGCGAGGTCCTGGCGCTCGACGCCGCCTCGCTCACCGTTGAGGCGGCCCGGATCTGCGGGCTGGTGGGCATGAACGGCTCCGGCAAGTCCACGCTGTTCAAGGCGATCATGGGAATGGTCAAGCCCGACGCCGGCCGCGTCCTCATCAACGGTGAACCACCCGGCAAGGCACGCAAGCGGGGCGGCATCGGCTACGTCCCGCAGAGTGAAGACGTCGACTGGCAGTTTCCGTTGTCCGTCCGCGACGTCGTGATGATGGGCCGCTACGGGCACCAGGGCTTCACCCGCCGCCCGTCCAAGGCGGACCGCGACGCCGTCGACCTCGCCCTGGATCGGGTGGAACTGTCCGAGTTCGCCGGCCGGCAGATCGGCCAGCTCTCCGGCGGCCAGAAGAAGCGCGCGTTCGTGGCCCGGGGAATCGCCCAGGGAGCCACCATGATGCTCCTGGACGAGCCGTTCGCCGGCGTCGACAAGCGCTCCGAGGCGACGATCACGCGCCTGCTGAAGGAGCTCGCCTCCGACGGCTGCACCATCCTCGTCTCCACCCATGACCTGCACGCCCTGCCCCAGCTCTGCGACGAGGCCGTGCTCCTGATGCGCAAGGTCCTGATGCACGGCCCGCCCGAGGTCGTGCTGCAGCCGGAGCACCTGGCCATGGCGTTCGGCCTCGACGTCCTCAACCGGCAGCGTCCCGGGCGGGAGCCTGCCGGGCCCGGCCCTGCGAGCCCTGACCGTTCGAACCAGCCAGGAGGGCACTGAGCCATGGATTTCCTCGACCTCCTGCTGGAACCGCTGGGCTATGACTTTATGGTCCGCGCCATCATCACCACGGCGCTCGCCGCCATCGTCTGCGCCGTGCTGAGCTGCTGGCTGGTGCTGATCGGCTGGTCGCTGATGGGCGACGCCGTCTCCCACGCTGTGCTGCCGGGGGTGGTGCTCGCCTACATTGTCGGGGCTCCGTTTGCCCTCGGGGCGCTGGTGTTCGCGCTGATCGCTGTGACCCTGATCGGAGTGGTCCGCAACACCAGCCGGGTAAAGGAGGACGCGGCAATCGGCATCGTGTTCACCTCGCTGTTCGCCCTGGGCCTGGTGCTGATCTCCGTCACGCCGAGCCAGACCGACCTCAACCACATCATCTTCGGCAACCTGCTCGGCGTCAGCATCCCCGACCTCATCCAGGTCCTGGTCCTGGGGGTGGTCGCCTTTGCAGTTCTGATCCTCAAACGCCGCGACCTCACGCTCTACGCCTTCGACCCCGTCCACGCGCACGCGATCGGACTGTCCCCGAAGCGCCTCGGCGCGCTGCTGCTGGGCCTGCTCGCGCTGACCTCCGTGGTGGCGCTGCAAACCGTGGGCGTGGTGCTGGTGGTGGCCATGCTGATCATTCCCGGGGCCACCGCCTACCTGCTCACGGACCGGTTCTCCCGCATGCTGGTGATCGCCCCGGTCATCTCCGCGCTGTGTTCCATCGCCGGCATCTACCTCAGCTACTACCTGGACACCGCCTCCGGCGCCATGGTGGTCCTCACGCAGGGCGCCGCGTTCGCCGTCGTCTATCTGTTCAGCCCGCGGCAGGGTCTGATCGGCACGCGGCTGGCGAAGGCACGCCGCAAGAAGGCGGTCGCGCTCGCCGCCGCCTGAGCCCCCTGCCCGACGGCGGTGGCGCTCGCTGTCGTACGCCGACCGCCTGAGCCCCCTGCCATTTGAGCCCCCGACGACGGCGGTAGCGCTCGCCGCCGCCTGAGCCGCCTGCCCGACGGCGGTGGCGCTCGCTGTCGTACGCCGACCGCCCGCCCGACGGCGGCATTCGCCCAGTTCCTCAGTAGTGTCGACGGTGTCATACTTGACGACGCAGGCCGCCGACGGGCAGGCCCGCCACCTACCTGCAAGGACTCCTTGAGCGAACATCTCCGCCTTTCGGGCGTATCCCACGGTTACGGGGACCGCCAGCTCTTTGCCGACGTCGACCTTGCCATCACCGCCGGTGAGCATGTGGCGATCGTCGGCGAAAACGGCGCCGGAAAATCCACCCTGCTCCGGATTATGGCCGGGCTCGAGACCCCGGACGAGGGCACCGCCGTCAGCCAGGGCCGCGTCGGCTATCTCGCCCAGACGCTCGGCCTGCCTGATGCGTTCACTGTGAGCAACGCGATCGACGCCGCACTGGCATCCCTGCGCGACATGGAGGCCGAGCTGGACCGCCTCGAGGACGGACTCGCCAGCGCCGAAGCGGACGACCTGGAGCGCTACGGAAACCTGCAGACGCAGTACCAGCTCCGGGAAGGCTACGCCGCCGAATCCCGGGTGGAGGCGGCGCTGGACCGGCTTGGCCTGGGCGGGCTGGACCGGATGCGGACCCTGGGGTCGCTCTCCGGCGGGGAGCAGGAACGCGTGGCACTGGCCTGCGTGCTGGCCGACCCCGCGGACATCCTCCTGCTGGACGAACCCACCAACCACCTGGACGCCAGCGGCACGGCCTGGCTGGAGGCGCGGCTGGCGGCGCACCGCGGCACCGTGGTCGTGGTCTCCCACGACCGCGTCCTGTTGCGCAAAGTGGCCACAACCGTGATTGAAGTGGACGCCGAACGCCGGACGGTCAACCGGTATGGCAACGGCTACGAAGGCTACCTCCGGGAGAAAGCCGCCGAACGCCAGCGCTGGGCGCAGCAGTACCACGGCTGGCTGGATGCGATGGCTGCTGAACGGCTCCAGGCGGACACGGTCGCGGGGAAGATGGGCTACGCCCGCCAGCGCGACAACGACAAAATGGGCTTCGACTTCAAGGCCGGCACGTGGCAGAAGGCAGCCTCGAGCAAGGTCCGCAATGCCCAGGAACGGCTGCGCCGGCTGGAGGAAAGCCCCATCGACCGTCCGCCGGTGCCCCTGAAGCTGGCGACGGACCTCCGGGCCGACGTGGCGGCGGGGCCGGCCCTGGAAGCCCGGGGAGTGAGCGTGCCCGGGCGGCTGGAACCGACCGACCTCCGCGTGGAGGCCGGCCAGAAGATCCTCATTACCGGTCCCAATGGTGCGGGCAAGTCGACGCTGCTGGCCGTCCTCGCGGGCACGCTGGAACCGGCCACGGGCACCGTGGTGCGGCACGGCCGGATTGGCTACCTGCAGCAGGAGCTGGAGCTCCCGCAGCGCCCGGGGCTGCGTCTCCTGCCGGCCTTCGCCGCGGGCTTGGGCGGCAACATTGACGAGCACGCGGAAGCGCTGCTCCGTCTCGGGCTCTTCCGCACCAGCGAATTCCACGTCCCGGTGGGCAGCCTGTCCGCCGGACAACAGCGCCGGCTGGCACTCGCCCGGCTCCTGCTGGGCGGGTACGGCACGATGCTCGTCGATGAGCCCACCAACCACCTCGCGCCCGTGCTGGTGGAACAGCTGGAGTCGGCCCTCTCGGAGTTCACCGGGACGCTGGTCCTGGTCAGCCACGACCGCGCCCTGGGGGAGTGGTTCGACGCATGCGCCAAGCAAAGCGCAGCCGGGGCCCGCCCCGGGGCCGGGAACTGGCTCCGGTATGCCATGCGCGACGGCGCCCTGACCTAACGGGCGGGCCAACGGACCGCGCGGCGGGAGGCCAGCCCAGCAGACCGCCCAACAGGCGGATCCACCGGGTCTGCGACGGCCTTGGGCCGAAGATCGTTCGGCAATACGTCCCTGATGAAATTTTTAATTGGGCTTAAAGCCTCCCTGATGTTGCCCGCGTCACGTTCGGGCCCTTGGGACTAGTACGATTAACGAGCCGCGCGAACTTCGACACTTGTGAGGTTCGGTACATGGCTTGTTCCCCGCAAGGGCCTCAAGCCCGAATTTATGTACCTGAACCCTCGGTGCTTTCCCGGCCATACCTCGACCTACAAGGAATACAGCTGTGTCATCACCGACCCCCACAGAACTTAAGAGCCCGCCGGCACAACCCGCCGTCGTCGACTCGAACCTCAGCGCCGAGGGTTACGCAAAATCCCTGAGCGGACGCCAGGTCACCATGATCGCGATGGGTGGCGCCATCGGCGTCGGCCTCTTTATGGGTGCCGGCGGGCGGCTGGCGTCCACCGGCCCCGCGCTGATCTTCTCCTACGTGATCGCGGGCGTCATCGCCTACCTGCTGATGCGCGCCCTCGGCGAACTCATCATGTACCGCCAGACCTCGGGCTCCTTCGTCAGCTACGCCGGCGAAATGTTCGGCAAGAAGGGCGCGTACCTATCCGGCTGGATGTACTTCATCAACTGGGCCATGACCGGGATCGCCGAGCTCATCGCGATCGGACTGTACTTCCAGTTCTTCTTCCCCAACGTGCCGGTCGAACTGACCGCCATCGCGGCGCTGCTGCTCCTTGTGGGCGTGAACCTGATGAGCGTGAAGGCGTTCGGCGAATTCGAATTCTGGGCCTCCGTCCTCAAGGTCGCAGCCATCCTCATCTTCCTGGCCGTGGGCACCTTTATGGTGGTCACCAACGCCCAGGTCGGCAACGGCCACGCATCGGTCAACAACCTCTTCGCCGGCGAGGGCGGCATGTTCCCCAAGGGCGGCCTGGTGATGATCCTGGTGCTGAACGCCGTGATCTTCGCCTACAACGCGATCGAACTCGTGGGCATCACCGCCGGTGAAATGCAGAACCCGGCCAAGGAGGTCCCCAAGGCGATCCGCGCCGTCGTCTTCCGCATCGTGGTGTTCTACGTCGGCTCCGTGACTCTGCTGGCCATGCTGCTTCCCTCGGACCAGTACGTTGCCGGCACCTCGCCGTTCGTCACCGTGTTCGGCCAGATGGGCCTCAGCTGGATGGGCGACGTGATGAACATGATCGTCATCACCGCCGCGTTGTCCTCCTGCAACTCGGGCCTGTACTCGATCGGCCGGATCTTCCGCACCATGGCCAACAATGGACATGCTCCCCAGTGGCTGACCCGGATGTCCAAGAGCCACGTCCCGTACGCCGCCATCCTGGCCATCGGCGGCGTCTACCTCGTCGGCATCCTGCTCAACATCTGGCTGGGCGGCTCGCACGCGTTCGACCTCGCGCTGAACACCGCCTCCATCGGCGTGATCTTCACCTGGGGCGCCATCTTCGCCAGCCAGATCGCACTCCGGAAGATCAAGGGCAAAGTCTCCTCCCTGCCCATGCCCGGCGCGCCGTGGACCAGCTGGGCCGGCCTCATCGCCCTGCTGGCCATCACGGTCCTGATCGGCTTCGACACCATGACCAGCAAGACCGGTGAGGTCTTCCACCTCGGCCTCTGGACCCTGGCGACCATCCCGTTCTTCGCGCTGGTGCTCTGGCTCGGCTGGCAGAAGGTCAAGAACAACGAACCGAAGAGCGCGCTCTTCAGCTAAGTCAACAGAAGTACGACGACGGCGGCTGTCACCGCCCGGGGTCAGCACGAAAGGGGAGCGCCGAGGCGCTCCCCTTCTGTCATGCCTTCCCGCTACCGACGTGTCCGTCCACAAGCAGCGGAAGCCCCATACCCCCGCTACCAGTGTTACTGGAGTCTATGAATGAGGCTGAAGAAAACTTATGAGTAGGAAGTACTCGACTTTTAGGCCCGGGCTACTTGGATGAACCGCTTTAACCACGTGGGTGGTTCTCAAGGTTCCGCCGCGAAATGGTCCTCGAACCGCCGCCTGCCCGCTGCTGCCGGCGCGTCGGGCTAGCGGGCTTGTCCAAGGTGCCGGGCGAAGTGGTCCTCGATCCGCTGCCAGGCTTCTTCCGCGGCGGCGGGGTCCGGCTTGATGCCCATGACGCGGAAAAGCGGCCGGAGCGCGCGCGGGCCAACCTCGGCGTCGTCCATGAAGGCATGGCCGGCGCCTGCGAATTCCTTGACGTCGTTTTCGATGCCCAGCTTGTCCAGGACGGCTTCAAGCTTCGCCGCGGCTCCGGGGAGGGTGCGGTCGGCCTTGCCGAAGTTGCCCACGACGGGACATGCGCCAAGCAGGGCCTCTTCGGGGTTCTTGGGCAGCCCACCGTAATTCACGGCCGCCGCGTCGAATCCGTCCCTGGCGATCAGCAGGGCAAAGCCTCCGCCCATACAAAATCCGATGACGCCGATCTTGCCGTTGGTCCGCCCCGACCGCTCCAGCCAGGCCTGCGCAATGGACAGGTCCGTGAAGGCCTTGCCTTTGCCGGACGCGAGGGAGCGCATTGTGGAGACCACGCAGCGGCGCATACCGCCGTCGCTGAACAAGTCCACCGCCAGCGTCAGGTAGCCGGCCCGTGCAAGCCGGTCGGCCTGGCGCCGTGAAATGTCGTTGAGGCCGAACGCCTCGTGGATCAGCAGGACAGCCGGAAACGGGCCCGGTCCCTCAGGTTCGGCCAGGTAGCCGCGCAGGTTCCGCGATCCGGTGGCCGCCGGTGCGGGGCCTGCCGCACTGAGTGCCGCACTGAGTGCCGCACTGAGGTCGATGATCGTCATGGTGCGGGCCTTCCGTCGGCGGATGCTGTTCCCCGAGAATCTCACAAAACCGAGGGGAGTCGCCCTGAAAGGGCCGCCGCGCCGTCCTCCCACTCCGGCCGCCGCCCCAGTCCAATGGACTCCAGCGTGCGGCCGGCGCCGCGGCGGACGTGTTCGAGCCGGCCCCGCATCCGCTGACGTCGCAACCACCTCTGTTGCAGCCAGGTGGGTGGCACTCATTTTCGTCGCCTCGATTGGACGAAGATGGCCGCTATTCGCGGTGGAATGGCGGCCACTTGTGGCGAATCGGTGGGGCCGGGCGGTTGCCGGGGCGGTCGTTGGGCGGAGGTGCACCGATTGGACGAAGATGGCCGCTATTCGGGGTGGAATGGCGGCCACTTGTGGCGAATCGGTGGGCCCGCGCGCTCGGCGGGGCAGTGGTTGGGCGAAGGCGGTGGTCTGCGGGACGAAGACAGCATCCGCACCCACAAGAAAGCGGCGCCGGACATCCCCCAAAGGAATGTCCGACGCCGCCGTCCTGCTGAAGGACTAATCCTTCTTGAAGGTGTCCTTGACGTTCTCGCCGACCTTCTTGGCGTCGGCTACAACCTGGTCCTTCTGGCCCTCTGCGCGCAATTCGTCGTTGTTTGTCGCGTTTCCGGTGGCTTCCTTGGCCTTGCCGCCCAGGTGCTCCGCTTCGTTCTGAATCTTGTCTCCGATACCCATGGTGTGAACCACCTTTCGTTTCCGGTTGAAATTCAATGTTCACACACCATAACACAAAGCATGCTTACTAATTCAAGCCCATTTCGGGATCAATTGGGCAGCAGGGGTAAGCCCCGGTTCTGCTTGCCTGCAGATCCAGCGCGATCCGGTTCCATGACGTGGCGGATCCAAGCTGGTTCCCGCGTCACGTGCTTATTCAGATCGCAAGGGATTCGTGAGGGGATCCCGGGTGCGGTGTGCCCTTGGGTAGCGAGGGAATCCCGGGTGCAGTGGGCCTCCGGGTCGTAAGGGAACCACGAGGGATTCGAAGGGCCAATCCCGTGCCGGAGGATGAATTCTGCGGCCGCCCCGGGCTAGGCTCGATCCCATGGACCACACAACCAGCCTGACCCAGCACATCAACGCCCCGGCCGAGAAAGTGTGGGCGGTCATTTCCGACATCCCCGGTTCGGCCGGCACCCTCTCCGGGGTCGACGCGATCCAGATGCTGAGCGACGGCCCGTACGGTGAGGGGACGCGCTGGAAGGAAACCCGGACCATGATGGGCCGGTCCGAAACCGTGGAGATGTGGGTGGCGCAGGCCGACCCGCCGCGGGGCACCACGGTGAAGGCGCTCCAGGGCGGGGCCGACTACACCACACGTTTCACGCTGGCAGACCGCGACGGCGGCACCGATCTGACCCTGACCTTCGGCGCCGACCTGGTCAACCCCACCCGGTGGGGCAAGCTGGCGTTGGCGCTGTTCGGAAAACTGGGCATGCGCATCACCCGCAAGGCCCTCGCCAGGGATCTGGCCGATATCGCGGCGAAGGCCGAGTCGCTCTGATGGTGCGTGGCACCAAAGCGCCCAAAGTCACCCCGCCGCGGCTCAGCCCCGTCCGGCTGGATGATCTCAGGGACGACCCGTCCCCGGATTTCCAGTCGGGGGAGCGGTACGACGGCGTCCGGTACAGCCGGGCATCGGCCGACGGGCTGGAACTTGGCGGCACCGACTTCGCGGAATGCGACTTCCAGGGCGTGTCCTTCAACGAGACCCAGCTGCGCGGCGCCGGCTTCCGTGACTGCATCCTGGCTGAGGTCTACGCGCCCGTTTTTCGGGCGCCCCGGAGCACGCTGCGCGACGTCGAGATCGGCAACCCGCGCTGGGGTTCCGCGGAACTCTATGAAAGCGGCTGGCAGTCGGTGCGGATCGACGGCGGCAAGCTCGACTACGTGAACCTGCGCGGCTCCAAGCTCACGGACGTGCTGATCAGCGACTGCATCATCAACGAACTGGACTTGGGCTCCTGCGCGGCGACCCGCGTCGCGCTGAAGAACTGCACCGTCGGCACTCTCGACGTCGCGGGCGCCCGGCTGAAGGACTTCGACATCCGGGGCACCGACTTCCGCGCCATCAGCGGGCTGGAAAGCCTCGCCGGCCTCGTCATCGACGACTACCAGCTCGGCCTGCTGGCCCCGCTGATGGCGAGCCATCTCGGCGTCGTGGTCGCGTAATCCAGCGGGCCGGCGGTTGACCGCCTTGCCCCGCAGTGTAATCTTTATAGAACGAACGGTCAGTAAATTGGCGCGCCGGCGGGTCGACCGCAGACGCCGCGGCCGAAGAGAATTCTTTCGATGACAGCGACGTTTATCGCGTGAAGGGTGTACCCATGGCATCAGCAGCAGCAGGACCACAGGCATTTCTCGTAGGCGGTGCCCGCACGGCGGTGGGCCGTTACGGCGGGGCACTCTCCGCGGTCCGCCCCGATGACCTGGCTGCCCTGGTGGTCCGCGAAGCCGTGGCCCGTGCCGGGCTGGACCCGGAGAGCATCGACGAGGTGATCCTGGGCAACGCAAACGGCGCCGGCGAGGAAAACCGCAACGTCGCCCGGATGGCCACCGTCCTGGCCGGCCTGCCGCTGCATATCCCGGGCATCACCGTGAACCGGCTCTGCGCCTCCGGCCTGAGCGCCATCATCATGGCCAGCCAGATGATCAAGTCCGGTGCAGCGGACATCGTGATCGCCGGCGGCGTCGAATCCATGAGCCGCGCCCCCTGGGTCCAGGAAAAGCCGCAGACCGCCTTCGCGAAGCCCGGGCAGATCTTCGACACCTCCATCGGCTGGCGTTTCGTGAACCCGCTGTTCCAGAAGGGCGAGCTCTCCCGCGGCGGCAAAATGACCTACTCGATGCCGGAAACGGCCGAGGAAGTCGCCCGCGTGGACGGGATCAGCCGCGAGGACGCCGACGCGTTCGCGGTCCGCTCCCACGAACTCTCGCTCGCGGCCATCGCCGCCGGCCGCTTCGCCGACGAGATCGTCCCGGTCACGGTCAAGACCCGCAAGGGCGAAACCGTCGTCGACACCGACGAGGGCCCCCGCGCGGGCACCACCATGGACGTCCTGGCGGGCCTGCGCCCCGTGGTCGCCGGCGGCTCGGTCGTCACGGCCGGAAACTCCTCCACGCTCAACGACGGCGCCTCCGCGATCATCGTCGCGTCCGAAGCCGCCATCGAACGGCTCGGCCTCACGCCCCGGGCCCGGATCATCGACGGCGCCTCCGCCGGCTGCGAACCGGAAATCATGGGCATCGGCCCGGTCCCGGCCACCCAGAAGGTGCTCGCCCGGACCGGTCTGAGCGTCGGCGACCTCGGCGCCGTCGAACTCAACGAAGCCTTCGCTACCCAGTCGCTGGCGACCATGCGCCGGCTCGGCCTGGACCCCGAGATCGTCAACCGCGACGGCGGCGCGATCTCCCTGGGGCACCCGCTGGGTTCGTCGGGCTCACGGCTCGCCATCACCCTGCTGGGCCGGATGGAGCGCGAGGACGCCCGGATCGGCCTCGCGACCATGTGCATCGGCGTGGGCCAGGGCACCGCGATGCTGCTGGAACGCGTCTAGTGGCCGCCGCGACGGGTCTCAACCCGCAGGATTTCAGCACGCTCAAGGTCGAGGAGCGCGAGGACCGGCTGGTGGTGCTGCTGAACCGGCCCGAGGTCCGTAATGCGATCGACCAGCAGATGGTCGACGAGCTGCACGCCGTCTGCGCCGCGCTGGAGCAGACCCCGAAGGTGCTGATCATTGCCGGCACCGAGGGCATCTTCGCCTCCGGCGCGGACATCGGCCAGCTGCGCGAACGCCGCCGTGACGACGCGCTGCGGGGCATCAACTCCACAATCTTCGTCCGGATCGCCAAGCTTCCGATGCCGGTCATTGCGGCCCTCGACGGTTTCTGCCTGGGCGGCGGCGCCGAACTCGCGTACGCTGCGGACTTCCGGATCGGCACCCCCTCGGTGCGGATCGGCAACCCGGAAACCGGCCTGGGCATCCTGGCCGCCGCCGGTGCGAGCTGGCGCCTGAAGGAACTGGTGGGGGAGCCGGTGGCCAAGGAAATCCTGCTGGCCGGCACGGTGCTGCGCGCCGAGCGGGCCCTCGCGGTGAACCTGATCACCGAGATCCACGAGGCCCCCGAGCTGATGGCCGCGGCCCACGCCTTGGCCGATAGGATCGCCGGCCAGGACCCGCTCGCGGTCCGGATCACCAAGTCGGTGTTCCACGCGCCCGCCGAGGCACACCCGCTGATCGATGAGCTGGCGCAGGGAATCCTGTTCGAGTCCCAGGCCAAATTCGACCGCATGCAGTCATTCTTGGATAAAAAAACAGCTAAGAAGGCTGCCAAGAACTCAGCCCAGGCATCAGCCACGAAGTCCGAGCAGGATTCAGACCGGAAGAAGAACTGACCATGAGCAACTCCACACTCCCCGCGAACCTGCCCGCCAACGTCGGTGTCCTGGGCGGCGGCCGGATGGGGGCCGGCATCGCGCACGCCTTCCTGATCAACGGCGCCAACGTCCTCGTCGTCGAGCGCGACGAGGCAGCAGCCGAGGCCGCCCGCGAACGGGTGGAATCGGCGGCGGCCAAGAGCATCGAACGTGGCGCCACGGACGGCAACCTGGACGAAATGGTCTCCCGGCTCTCGGTGACGGTGGACTACGACGACTTCAAGGACCGCCAGCTGGTCATCGAGGCCGTCCCGGAAGACTGGGACCTGAAGGTCGCCTCGCTGCGCGGGATCGAGGAACGCCTGAACGCCGACGCGTACCTCGCGTCCAACACCTCGTCCATCTCGGTCAACGCACTGGCCCGCGAGCTGCAGCGCCCGGCGAACTTCCTGGGCCTGCACTTCTTCAACCCGGTCCCGGCGTCGACCCTGATCGAGGTCGTCCTCGGCGAGCACACCTCCGGGCCGCTGGCGCAGGCCGCCCGCGGCTGGGTGGACGCGCTGGGCAAGACCGCCGTCGTCGTCAATGACGCCCCCGGTTTCGCCTCCTCACGGCTCGGCGTCGCGATCGCGCTCGAGGCGATGCGGATGGTCGAGGAGGGTGTGGCGTCCGCGGAGGACATCGACAACGCCATGGTCCTGGGCTACAAGCACCCCACCGGACCGCTGCGGACCACGGACATCGTGGGACTGGACGTCCGCCTCGGCATCGCCGAATACCTCGCCTCGACGCTGGGGGAGCGCTTCGCGCCGCCGCAGATCCTGCGCGACAAGGTGGCCCGCGGCGAACTCGGACGCAAGTCCGGCAAGGGCTTTTTCGACTGGACCAGCTAGGCGCGGGGACTGCTCGGCGGACTGTTTGACGGCGGACTGCTCGACGGCGGCCCGGCCTCGACGGCGGCGCTGAGCGGGAACCGGCTCAGATCGTGCTCGTCCAGTCTTACGGCACGAGCACGATCTTTCCCGTCGCAGCCGTGGATTCGAGCAGCTCGTGGGCGCGACGGGCGTCGGACAACGGCAGCCGCGCCGCCACAACCGGGTGGATCTCACCGCGACGGAGCAACTCGAGCAGGGTGCCAAAGTCTTCCCTGAACCAGTCCTGATGGCGGATCCGCAGTTTCTGGACCCGGTAGGCCAGCACCCGCCGGCGGGGTGAGAGCAGACCCCAGAGTGCAACGGTGGTGGTGGCCGCGTACCACTCGATCCACCCCCGCCAGCTCTTGCGCCCGCGTTTGAGTGTGGAGTAGTGGCCGAACACGACGAGCCGGCCACCGGGCCGCAACGCGCGGAAGGAGCGAAGCGACAGGGTGCCACCGAGCCCGTCGAGTGCAACATCGACGCCGGCGCCGGTCAGTTCGCGCAGCCGTACGACGAAATCTTCGTTTTGGTAGTCGATCGCGACCGCACCGAGCCGTTCGACGGCGGCGCGGTCGCCGGCTGAGGCGGTGCCGTAGAGGCGGAGACCCGCCAGCGCACCGAGTTCGAGGACCGCAGTGCCTACCCTGCCGGCTGCACCGTGCACGAGCACAGTTTCCCCGCTCTTGGCCATCGCCACACGGTGAAGCAGTTGGTAGGCGGTCATGTAGGGAAAGACGAGGCTCACGACCTCTGCCGGGTCAAGGTCCTCAGGCACCTCGACCGCGTAGGCCTCGGGCACGCAGACGAGCTCCGCGTTGGCGCCCCATACAGTCAGCGCACCGACGCGGTCACCTTTCCGCAGCCTTGAGCAGCCCTTGCCGAGCTCGTCAACAACACCGACGAGTTCGTAGCCGGGCGTGAATGGCGGCTTCGGCACTCCGAAATACGTGCCCGCGCGCAGCAGGGAATCGGTGAATGACACGCCGGAAGCCAGGACCCTGACACGGACTTCCCCCGGACCCGGCCGGGGATCGTCAGCTTCCACCACTTTCAGGACCTCTGGTCCGCCGAAATGGTCGACGACAACACGTCTCATTGGCTCAGCCTACGCCGGCCGCTGTGTCCTGCGGCAGTGACTTTGGTCCGGTTTCTTGAGCGAAGGCCGCCCGCATTGTTCTCTGGCCCTAGGGTGCCGGATTGACTCAAAAGGCTCTCCCAGGACCTGCGTCTCACCGAGGATGGTTCCAGCGAGCAGGCGCCACCGCGCGCTTCCCCGGGTCCCGCGGGCCCCGTGGGCCTGGCTGACCGAGGAACAGCGCGGGTCGGCCCGTTAGGCTGCTGCCAACGAGTCCAGGGCCCGTTTCATGCCGTCCATGGCGGGGCGGGCGAGCGAGCGGAAGGCGGGCCGGACAAACGGTTTGGCCAGCTTGAGCCAACCCTTGAGCGTGAATTCCGCGGTGTAGTCCACCTTGGAGCCTGTCCCGGCCGCGGACACAACGATTGTGTCCACGGAGATGACCGACTTGTTCTCGCCGCGCAGCTTGATCCGGTGTGCCGTCAGCTCGACCACCTCGTAGGTCAGGGCCTGACGCTTGCCCCGGAACTCGGCTTCGGCATGATACCGATGCCCCACGGCCACCGGCCCCTCGGACAGCTTGTTCACCACAGGGGTCCCCGGGTCCCAGTCCGGAGTGTGCTCGAAGGCAGACAGGTAGTCGAATGCCTTGATGGGGTCAAGGTCGGAATGGACGGTGCCAGTAACGGTGATCATGCCCCCAGCCTAGCCAGATCGTCCATACTGGCACTGAACGCGGGCCGGGATTCCTCAGAGGATTCCGCCGGGGATTCCGCCGAGCCGCAGCGAAGGATCCCCCTACGATGGGCGGGTGAACATTCTTCGTCCCATCACCCTGACCGGCCAATACGTTGTCCTGGAACCGCTGAGCCCGGACCACCACGACGGACTCGTCGAGGCGGCCCGGGACGGCGAACTCTGGCAGCTCTGGTACACCAGCGTGCCCGCCCCGGAGCAGATGGCCGCGGAGATTCAGCGGCGCCTGTCCCTGCAGGAGAGCGGTTCGATGCTGCCCTTCACCACGCGGCTGATCAACCCCGCCACCGGCGGGCCGGGCCGCGTGATCGGGATGACCACCTACATGAACATCGACGCCGCCACGCCCCGGGTGGAGATCGGCTCCACCTGGAACGCGGCGTCCGTGCACGGCAGCGGCAGCAATCCGGACTCCAAGTTGCTGCTGCTGCGGCACGCCTTCGAAACGCTGGGCTGCCCTGCCGTCGAGTTCCGGACGCACTGGCTGAACCACCAGTCGCGCGAGGCGATCGCGCGGCTGGGCGCCAAGCAGGACGGGGTGCTCCGCAGCCATACCCGCAGCAGCGACGGCTCACTGCGGGACACCGTGGTGTACTCCATCCTGGAACACGAGTGGCCGATGGTCCGGAACGCCCTTGAGTTCAGGCTGGCAAAACTGCGCTAGGGTGCCGAATAAGCTCCGGCGTCGCTCAGTGCTGTGTCGTACGCCAGGTAGCCGTTGGCGTTCGGGTGGAAGCTGTCGGCGGTACCGGTGGCGCCGTTGATCCACGGCTCCTCCGAGTTGATGCCGTGGCCGGCGAAAGCGTCCTTGACGCCGACGTACTGGATTTCGGTGAACTCGGTATCGGTGGCCCTGACGGCGGCTTCGATGGATCCGTTCAGGCCCTCAGCCAGGGCAGCGGCCCGAACGATGAACGGGGTCATCGGATCGACCGGATTGAGGTTGAACGGGTCAAAAAGGTAGGGGTAGCCGGTCACCACAATCTTGGCGTTCGGCGCAGCCGCGTGCACGCTCTGAATCATCGCGGCCACCTCGCCGGCCAGCTGTCCGCTGCCGATCTTGGCCGCCGCGGTGGCGCTGGCTCGGGCGCAATCCGCAGCAAGGTTGGGATCGGCAGAACCGCAGCTGGTGACGATATCCCCAAACCCGAGGTTGTTGCCGCCGGCAGTGATGGTCACCAGCTCCGTTGTGCTGTTAAGTTGGAGAAGCTGGGTGGCAACGACTTCCTGCGTCGTCTTGCCGCTGCAGGCCGCATTGGTGACCAGCTTGATGGCCTTGGTGTCAGCCGCGAGTTCGGAGTAGGAGTTCTCACTGCGGTAACAAGTATCGTTCTTGTTCTTGTACGCTCCCGCGCCCTGACCCGCAGCGTAGGAGTCGCCGAGCGCGATGTACTTGGTCTTGTCCACGGCCTGCGCCGGGGCCGCTGCCAGACTGGCAGCCATTGCCAGCGTGGCGAGACCTGCAGCCACCGCCGTCTTGCGGCGACGAAGTTTCAAGATTCCCATGGTGTTCCCCTCAGTAGCACGTAGGTTCAGCGCCCCGCGCCGCGAGCTCGTGACACGTGAAATGGTGACCCAGTCCCGGCGGCAGGCAAACCCAAAAAGAGCCCGGCGGCTACCGGGTTCACCGTCACCCTACGCGGACGCGCCCGCCCCGCACCATGCCTATAGTCCCTATGTTGGGAACTTTTCCGTTGGTGGACTTTCGGAATTCTTCGCCCGTGGATCGGCGCCGGGGTGTGTGCTTAGCTGTCAAGATGACGATTCCTGCCGCGCGCCGAGACCAGGCCCAGGGGATGACTGACCCCGGAGCCGGGGACCCCGGAATGGTGTCCCCTGGAACCGTCGACCCCGGAAAGGTGAACGCAGGAACGGTGGCCCCCGGAACCGTCGACTGGGACGGGGCGGTCAACGCCTGGCAGGTGGCCGGCAGCGTGGTCCGGATGGGACGGCGCGAGTGGCTCACCGAGACGGGCTGGCAGCAGGCGTACGACGGCGGCATCCGGACAGTCATCGACCTCCGCAACCCGGACGAGATCCGCCGCCGCGAGACCGACCCCCGGGTGAGCCGCGAGACGCTGGCAGCGTTCGACGTCGTGCACGCCCCCACCGAGGACCCCGGAAACAGCGAGTTCCGCGAGCTCTGCGTGCCCTACCTGAACGATCCGGCGTCGTACCCGGACAATGCCCGGATCTTCCCCGAGAAGCTGGCCGCGGTGTTCCGGGCCGTGGCGGCGGCGCGCGGCGGGGTCGTGATCCATTGCTCCGCCGGCCGGGACCGGAGCGGGATGATCGCGGCCATGCTCCAGGACCTGGCCGGGGCGGGCGAGGATGCCATTGCCCGCGGCTATGAACGAGCCATGCGGGGCATCAACGAGCACCACCGGGTGTCGGGGATCCCGCATCCGCATGAGCGGCATCTGCCCGAGGAGGTTCTCGCGCCGCTGCTCGAAACGCGGGTGGAAAGCCTGCTGCGGTTTGTCCGGAGCGTAAGGACCCGGGATTTCTTACGGCACAATGGCGTAACGGACTGGGAGCTGACTTCCATTCTGGCCAAATTGGGGCGCTAGAGTGACCGGGTGAAGACTCCGAGGTATCAGCTGACAGTGCGGGCGGTGGCGGCTGCCGCCATCGCGCTCGCGGGATCGTTCTACGCCGTTCCTGCGATGGCCGAGGCCGGAGGAACCGACCCCGCCGCTGCGGCGTCGCCGTCGGCGTCGGTGCCGCCGTCGGCGTCGGTGCCGAGCCAGGCGGCCGCCAGCCTGGCAACCGCCAGCCCGATGGCCTCCGGCGCGGCAGCCTCCGTGGCTCCGGCTGTAGCTCCGGCAGGAGCTCCGGAAATCAGCGACGCCGGACTCGCCGAGGCCGTCCGGCGTGACTTGGGCATGACCCTCGAGGAATTCAACGCCGCAGGCCAGCTCGCCAGGACCGCGGCAGACGCCGTTCCTTCCCTGCGGGAGCTCCCCGGCTACGTCGGGATCAGCCTGCAGGACGGCAGGATTCTCGTCGAAGGCAGCGGCAACGAACTGCAGGCCAAGGTCGATGAACTCAACGGGTCCGGAACCGCAGCAGAGTTCCTGCTCGTGGCGCCGGCAGTCGCGCCTTCCGCTGATCCCTCCGCAACCCCATCGGCAACACCCTCCGCCGCCCCGTCGGCGGATCCCTCCGCTGCTCCCGCGAAAGTCCCCACCGCAGCGGAGCTGGTGGCCTCGAACACCGATCAGCTCTTCCAGGCCTATGTCCGCGAGGTCGGCCCGGCCGGACTGCAGGCCGTGGCCTACTCCGGCGGTCGCTTCATCATCCGCACCGGCGGGACGAACGTGGCGGAAGCCGACCTGTCGCAGGCCCAGGAGCTCCGGGCCGCGCTGGCGACGAAAGACTCGGCAATGGTTGCCGTCGACCAGCCAACAGCCCCCGCGTCTGCCCAAGGGAAGATCTCCCCGGCTGACTTCGTGGCCCGCTACGCTAACGTCCAACTTGAGCAGGGGTCACCGATCAAGACGGAAGAGGACCTCTTCGGCGGCCAGGGCATAGTCAACGATCTGAGCTCCGTGTGTTCGGCGGGCTTCGGCGCCTACGGACCCGCCGGTGAGCCCTTGGTGCTGACTGCGGGTCACTGCGCTTACGACGGTGCAGCTCGAGAGACATATATCGAAGACAGCTCATCGGCACCGGCCGCTGGAGCCGCGCCAGTCTGGCCGTTCGTTACCACCGGAACACTAGGCACCTTCGGGTTTAGCCAGTTCGGCGGGACTCAAAATTCATGGGTTCTGAACCCCACGTGGAATACCGGCGATCCTGGGGAACCCGGTAACGTCGGCACGGACATTGCCGTTATCAGCGGGATACGGCCGGATCTGACTGCTCAGCCGGCAGCTAGCAAATGGCGCGGAGACGCACCAGGCTATTCCACCGCAGACCCCATCAACCCGAGACCGACGGCCGTCAAGATCATCGGCATGGTTAGTCCGTTCCAGGGCCAGGACGTTTGTCTCTCAGGTCGGACAACTGGGTGGTCGTGCGGACGAGTCGACGAGGTTGGCATCTATGTTGTGGGCGGCATGACGTACGCCAACAATTCCAACGACGTTCGGGCCTTCAGCGGGTTTCGTTCCAATACGGTTGAGTCCAGCGGGGGAGATTCCGGCGGTCCGTGGATCAGCGGAAACTTCGCTGTGGGTACTCACTCGGCGGGCGAGAACAGGGGGGCAAGTGAAAGGTTCGCGGTCGCAACTACGCTTGCGGACTCGTTGACACACATCCCGACGGCCGTGCAGCTCCAGCTGTTCCTTAACAAGCCCGAGATCGTAGGCCCGGAGTACCGGACCTTCATGGCGGGCCAGCCCATCACCGGCCGCGTCCCGGCCGCCCCGGCTTCGGCCGTTGCCGCCAACTCGAAGGTGCGCATCACCGTTGACAAGCAGACGGTCGAGGTGGCGGTCGACGCCGCCGGCAACTGGGCTTACCCGGCGCCCGATACCTCCGGCCCGCTGAAGCTCACGGCCGAGACGGTGAACGGATTCAGCCGCTCCGGTGTAGCCTCCCTGGCCGTCAACATCACGAACCTGGACGCGCCGGTGATCACCACCCCTGCCGAAGGTGCGGCGCTGGAGTCCGTCACCCGCATCGACGGCACCGGAACCCCGGGGCTCACCGTGAAACTCACGGGCGACATCAGCGGCTCGGCAGTCGTCGAACCGGACGGCCAGTGGCGTATCACCGTCGAGGAGCCCGCACCGGGCCGCTACTCCTTCCGGGCGGTCCAGACGTCCCCCGGCGAGGCGGACAGCTCAGCGGTCACGCGGAGCTTCACGGTTGTGGCGCCGGTCGTTGTCCCGGCGGAGCCCGCCGAGCCGACGCCGACGATCGCACCGGCGGTGCCCGAGGTTCCGGCCGCCCTGACCCCAGTGCTTCCGGCAGGATCCGGCCAACTGCCGGACACCGGCGCCGGGTCACTGCTCCCGACGGCGGGGCTTGCCGGCGGAGTGATCCTTCTGGGCGGCGTCCTGCTGGCTGCCGCCCGGCGCCGAACGGTCTGATAACCAGCCGCCTGCCGCACTGCGCCCGGCAACTGGTCGGCTAACCAGCCGCCTGCCGCACTGCGCCCGGCAACTGGTCGGCTAACCAGCCGCCTGCCGCACTGCGCCCGGCAACCCGCTGGGCACCCCGTTGCCGCACGGGGGAACTTCACGGGCCCGCGGGGCCCGCGGAAGCCTCGGGTTCGCCGGAGCGTTGCGGGGGAGGCTGTAACGGAACAGCGACGCCGCAGCTCCGGGGCGACCTCGGCGAAACAGCTGCCGACGGCGGGGCTTGCCGGCGGAGCGATTCTCCCGGGCGCCGTCCTGCTGGCGGCCGCCGCCCGGCACCAAGCCACGCCGGGCACCCCGCTGCCGCACGGGGGAACTTGACGGGCCCGCGGGGCAGGCGGAAAGCCTCGGGGTCGCCGGAGCGTTGCGGGGGAGGCTGTAACGGAACAGCGACGCCGCAGCTCCGGGGCGACCTCAGCGAAACAGCTGCCGACGGCGGTGCCTGCCGGCGGCGCAATCCTGCCGGGCACCCTCCTGCTGGCGGCCGCCCGGCGTCGACCTATCATCTAACTAGCAGCGGATGACCGGCGTCAGAGGACGCCGGTCACCCGGTCCCCGGCAGCCGCCCCTACTGGAAGTCCGCCAGCCAGAGGTCCGGGCCGAACACCTCGTACTGGATGTCTTTCGCCGGCACGCCGCGGGCCACGAGCGCACTCCGGACCGACTTCAGGAACGGCAGCGGCCCGCAGAGGTAGTACTCGGCGTCCTCGGGGAGATCCGCCGCCCCGACCTCCATGAAGCCGGAGAACTCGGAGTCCGACGCTGTCCGGCCCTCGGCAGGATTGAGGTACCACGTCTTCAACGACCCGTCCGGGAAGCTGGCCAGATCCTCCCGGACCTGGCCCCGGAGCGGGAAGGCCGCCTCGCTGTCATCGGCGTGCAGCATCATCACCTGGCGCTGGGAGCCGGACTTGACGAGGTGCGAGAGCATGCCCGCCATCGGGGTGATCCCGATGCCCGCGCTGGCAAGGACCAGGGGCCGGTCCGTGTACTCGAGCACCACATCGCCGAAGGGCGCGGAGAGCACCACCTCGTCGCCCACCTGGACCTCGTTGTGCAGCAGGTTGGACATCTCGCCGTCGGGAGTCTCCAGCCCGTGGACCCGCTTCACCGCGAACTGCCGGTGCTGCCCGTCGTCGGCCTTGGTGAGGCTGTACTGCCGGGGCTGGTGCACGCCGTCGTGCATCCGCATCTTGATCGTGACGTACTGCCCGGGCAGGGACGGCTTGACCTCGCGCTCGTCCATCCGCTCGACGACGAACCTGACGACGTCGTCCGTCTCCTGGATCTTCTCGGCCACCCGCCAGGTCCGCCAGATCGTGTCGGGGCTGAGGTGCACCGCGTTGTACAGGCCCCGTTCCTTGTTGATGAGCATGTTCGCCATCAGCCAGTAGACCTCGTCCCACGCCGCGGCAACATCGGGCGTCACGGCGTCGCCGAGCACATCCACGATGGACCACATCAGGTGGTCATGGACAATCTGGTACTGGTCCGGGCTCAAACCCAGCGAAACGTGCTTGTGCGCGACCCGGGACAGGAGATGGTCCGGGACCTGGTCCACGTTGTCGACCAGCAGCCCGGCGAACGCCGCGATGGACCCCGCGAGGGCCTGCTGCTGGCGGCCGTCGGCCTGGTTCCCTCGGTTGAAGAGTCCGTCCAGCAGGTCCGGCCGCGCCTCGAACATGTGTTTGTAGAAGCGTTTGGCGATCTCCTCGATGTGCTCGCCGACCACAGGCAGCGTTGCCTTAATGACGGGGAGTGCGGTGTCTGAGAGCATGGTGGATCCCTTCCGTGCGACCGGCAAAACCAGTGGTGTCGGCTGAATCAGCACTTCCACGCTAACAGTCCGCCCCCGGGGCCCAGCGGGTCCATCGGCCCTACACCGGCGGGCGGGATGGGTGTACGCGACGGCCGGGTCCGGGGCTGCGCGAGGTCCGCCTGTTCGCGGTGCCCGCGGGAAACCTCGGGGTCGCCGGAGAGCTGCAGGGACGCGGTAACGTTACAGCGAACGTGCAGCGCTCCGGCGACCCCGGCGAAACTGGTGGCTTAGCCGCGGCTCTTGGCCAGCCCGCGACGAGGGCAAGCGGCTCAGTTCCGGCTCCGCGCCGGCTGTTGAGGCATCGGGCACACCTGCCGCCCCTCCCAAGCGCACCGTCCGCCACCCGGCCGCCGGCGACCACCCCGCCGGCGACCACCCCGCCGACCGCCGGTTGCCTCGTCCCCCGGTCAGGCCTTCCGGTCCAGCAGCAGGTTGGTGATCCGCAGGGTGCAGAGCCGCTCCCCGGCGGCGTTCGTGATCACCACGTCGTGGGTGGTCAGGGTGCCCCCGAGATGGATGGGCGTGGCCGTGATCGTGATGAGCCCTTCGCGGGCGGACTTGTGATGCGTGGCGGAGACATCAACGCCGACTGCCGTCTTGCCCAGGGTGCTGGCGTGGATGACCGCAGCCCAGGAGCCCACCGCCTCCCCGACAGCCAGCGACGCGCCGCCGTGCAGCAGCCCGAAGGACTGCCGGTTGCCCTCCACCGGCATCGTGGCGACGACCCGCTCCACGGATTCCTCGACGATCTTCACGCCCATCTTCTCGTCGAGCTCACCGAGGGTGATCTTCCACAGCTCGGTATTCCGGGGTTCCGGCGCCATAACGTTCTCCTCTGTGGCCGGAAATCCAAGGGCTCAGGCCGGATCGGGCCGCCGCAGCTAGTGTGCGTCAAGCCTCATTCATGTACTGTAGACATATTACCGAACGGACGGTCAGTAATGCTGGCCGTGTTGATCTTGCCCCCGTTGGAAGGACCCGTCAACGATGACCACCACTGCAACTGCTCCGGAACCCACAGTAGACACTGTCGAGATCGTTCCCAGCTTCATCAAGGATTCATGGTGGACGCCCGACGCCGCCTCCGCTGCCGGCGCTGCCTCCGTCCTGGACGCCAGCACCGGTGAACTTCTCGCCAAGGTGAGCACCGAGGGACTCGACCTCGCCGCCGTCGTGGACTACGGACGCACCACCGGCCAGGCCGAACTCGGCAAGCTGACCTTCCACCAGCGCGCACTGAAGCTCAAGGAGCTCGCGCAGTACCTCAACGGCCGCCGCGAGGAATTCTACGCGTTCTCGGCCCAGACCGGCGCGACCAAGATCGACTCGATGGTCGATATCGACGGCGGTATCGGCGTGCTCTTCACGTTCGGCTCCAAGGGCCGGCGCGAGCTCCCGAACTCGCAGGTGATCGTGGACGGCCCGATGGAGGTGCTGTCCAAGGACGGTTCCTTCGCCGGCGAACACATCTACACCCGCATCCCCGGCGTCGCCGTGCAGATCAACGCCTTCAACTTCCCGGTCTGGGGCATGCTCGAGAAGTTCGCCCCGGCCTTCATCGCCGGCGTGCCCACCATCGTCAAGCCCGCCACCCCCACCGGCTA
This sequence comes from Pseudarthrobacter sp. RHLT1-30-1, assembly GCF_059383415.1. Classification (NCBI taxonomy): domain Bacteria; kingdom Bacillati; phylum Actinomycetota; class Actinomycetes; order Micrococcales; family Micrococcaceae; genus Pseudarthrobacter; species Pseudarthrobacter sp. RHLT1-30-1. The sequence goes on along the minus strand of NZ_JBWZCG010000014.1, from coordinate 57,743 downwards.
TGTCACCGCCGCCGTGGTCAAGGCGATCATCGAATCCGGCATCCTGCCCAAGGGTTCGCTGCAGCTGATTTCCGGCTCGGTCCGCACCATGCTGGACCACCTGGACTACCGCGACATGGTGGCCTTCACCGGCTCCGCGTCCACCGCCAACACGCTCAAGTCCCACGCCAACGTGGTCAAGGGCGGGGTCCGCTTCACCTCGGAAACCGACTCCCTGAACGCCTCGATCCTGGGCACCGACGCCGTCAAGGGCACCCCCGAATTCGACGCCTACGTCAAGTCCCTCGTCACCGAGATGACCTCCAAGGCCGGCCAGAAGTGCACCTCGATCCGCCGCGCCATCGTGCCGCAGGCGCTCGTGCAGGACGTCATCGCCGCCGTGGGGGAGCGGATCAAGGAGCGCATCGTCCTCGGTGACCCCCGCGCCGACGGCGTCAACATGGGCGCCCTGGCCTCCCTGGAGCAGCTCGCCGATGTGCGCGCGGCCGTCCAGACCATGCTCGACGCCGGCGGCGAACTCGCGTACGGCACGCTCGATTCGCCGAAGGTCACCAGCGCGGACGGGACGGTCGGCGTCGTCGAGGATGGCGCGTTTATGTCCCCCGTGCTGCTGAGCTGGGCCGATCCCGAGGCCGACGAGGTCCACTCGCTCGAGGCCTTCGGCCCGGTGTCCTCGGTAATCGGCTACACCGATCTGGCCGACGCCGTCCGCCTCGCCGCCCGCGGCGGCGGATCCCTCGTCGCCACGGTCTGCACCAACGATCCCGACGTGGCCCGCGAACTCGTCACCGGCATCGCCGCCCACCACGGCCGCGTGCACATGCTCAACCGTGAGGACGCCCGCAGCTCCACCGGCCACGGTTCACCGGTCCCGCACCTGGTCCACGGTGGTCCGGGCCGCGCCGGCGGCGGCGAGGAGCTCGGCGGCATCCGCTCCGTGCTGCACCACATGCAGCGCACCGCGATCCAGGGTTCACCGAACATGCTGACCGCCGTGACGGGCGTCTGGCACACCGGAGCCGACCGCAACTTCACGCTCGAGACCGAAGGCCAGCACCCGTTCCGGAAGCACCTGAGCACCCTGCGCATCGGCGACTCGATGCGCTCCGGGCTGCGCGAAGTGACCCTGGACGAGATCACGAAGTTCGCCAACTCCACCGGCGATACCTTCTACGCGCACACCAACCAGGCTGCCGCCGAGGCCAACCCGTTCTTCCCGGGCATCGTGGCACACGGCTACCTGCTGCTGGCCTGGGGCGCCGGACTGTTCGTGGAGCCCGCGCCGGGCCCGGTGCTGGCCAACTACGGCCTGGAAAGCCTGCGGTTCATCACCCCGGTGGCCGCTGGCGACTCCATCCGGGTCACCCTGACCGCCAAGAAGATCACCCCGCGCGAGACCGACGAATACGGCGAGGTGGCCTGGGACGCCGTCCTGAACAACCAGAACGACGAAATCGTAGCCACCTACGACGTCCTCACCCTCGTGGAGAAGTAGCCTTTTCCCACACCCGCGCCACGACCCCCGCCGAGGTGAGACTCGGCGCCTGCCCCACCCTCGCCGAGGTGAGATTTCGTGCCCATTGTGCCCGCTGACATGGGCATGAAATCTCACCTCGGCGCTTTAAGTTGCCGGTTCTTTCCACCCCGCACCGGCGTAAAATTTGCTTCGTAGGAGGTGGCGAAATGACCCTAGTTCTAAACAAAGCCACAACAGTCCTGCCAGTCGATGACGTCGAGCGCGCCCACCGCTTCTATGCGGATACCCTGGGCCTGCCGGTCCGCGGCAAGGCAGACGATGGAAGTGAACTATTTGGCAGCGACGGCGGCCCCATGCTGCAGTTGATGCCAGTCAGGGACGGAAAGCATTCCGATCACACGACCCTGAGTTTTGAAGTCTCCGAGATCGAGCGGACCGTCCGGGAGATGGAAGCCAAAGGCGTCCAGTTCCAGGACTACGACCAGCCGGACCTCAAGACCGAGAACCACATTTGTACAACTGATTCCGAGAAGTGCGCCTGGTTCATGGACACCGAGCACAACATCCTCTGCGTCCACGAGAACATCACCACGGCGGCTGACTACCAGCTCTAGCCGCCAGCATTTGGCCTAACTCACCCAACCAACAGCGTCCCGGCATGCCGGGGCGCTGTTCTCCTGCTCCGGGGCCGGGGGAACTTTGGCGCGGAAACGCCGGTCTTCGTCGGCGGAACGGGCGCTGCGGCCATCAAAGTGCCCCCCAGCCGCTCAAGCGGGATTTGCGCCGCGCCATCCCCGATGGCAGGGGCGTGGGTACGGTAACTGTCATGTGTCTCGGTGGTCTTCATCGGGATCCTGGGCCGTTGTTTCCCCGTCCGCAGTCTGTCGTTCGTCATGTACGCGTTTTGTACCTTTGCGGCGGCCAAAAGACATCAGCGCGAAGAGGACCGCCAGGACGACGATGATTCCCGCGATGATCAGGATGAGCTGAACGGTTTCCATTGTTGTGCCTCTTCCGTTTTGTTACCGTGCGCCCGCATCTCTGCCGGCCCTGCTGTCATTGAGTAAAAGGTGGCAGCCCGGCGGTGTCGGTCTCCCCGGTGTAGGCGCATGCTGCGCGACCACAGGTGGTGTGCAGCCGGTGACTGCACCCGGGTTAAAGCATTGTGGTGCCGCGGTGGGGCTCTATGGCGAGGATGGTGATGTCGATTGTGCCTGGGGTGAGGCCGGTATGGCTGATGGTTTCGCGCACGCGTTGCTGAACTGTTTCGGCGACCTGGAGGGCGGTGTAGGCGATGTCGGTGACGATATCGAGGTGGACGCGTGCAGTGCCGTCGCTGATTGTCGCCGTGACGCCGTTGTGCCGGTAGGTGCCGTTTTGGCTGCCTGGATTGCGGCGGTTGTGCACGGCGGGCAGACCGAGCCGGGCCAGGAAGCCCTGGATGGTGGGCTCAAGTCTGAGGACTCCGGGTGTTTCCAGAGTCGTGCGGGTGGCGAGAGAGGCTATGAGCTGGCTGGTGATGAGTGAGCCTCGGAGGGGTCGGTCAGACATCGTAGAGGTCCTCCACAGTGATGTTGACGGTTCCGGCCCCAATACCGACGGCCGCCGGAATCGCATTGCTGATCTCTTGTCGTAGCGCCTCCGCAACCAGGGGGATGACGACGTCCGGGGCGGTGGCAACCCGAAGGTTGACGATGAGGCGAGGACCGGCGTTGGTGGCGCTACCGGTGGCTCCAGACGGGTGGTTTTCGCCGGCCAAGCTGGCGGCGGCTGAGCGTAATTCGATGCGGCAGCGTCGTGAGTGGACACCGGGGACCGCTGCGGCCGCAAACCGGACGAGGGAGCCCAGGGCCAGTTCGCTGATCTCCGTGGTGCCGTTGCCTGCGCTCCGCAGGAGGAGTCGGCGGCCGCCCCGGGCTTCCGCGCGGGCCACGTCCACGATGGCTTTCTTGATCTCGGGACGGGGTTTCAGCGCCGGATTATGAAGGTCGCTTTCCCGTAGTAGACGGGTTGCTTCACTGAGTCTTTGCAGCCGGCTTTTGGCAGTCTGGCAATGTTTGCACTGTCCTTCATGTGCGGTGGGTGGCCGGTCGATGTTTGCCCAGATGAGGTCGATGCTGAGGCCGCAGCCGAGCCGGGGGATGTCGTCTAGCGCCATTGGCTCATCCCTTCTGCTATCTGGTGCCGTGCCCGGGCGAGTGTGCCGCGAACGGCTGCCGGGCTGATCTTCAGTGTGACACCAATCTCGGCGTAACTGCGTCCATGCATTTCCCGCAGCAGCCAGCAGGCCCGCTGTGCCGGGGAGAGCGTGTTCAAGACTGCGGTCAGGCCATCCTGTTCGGCGGACCACTCAGCCTCGTGGGCCGGATCCGATGCGGCCGGCACGGCGCGGCCGCAGGCTTCGGGGATGGTGTCCAAGTCTTCCGAGTCGATGATGTTCTCGGCATGGGCGGACCGCTTGCGCAGCAGGTCCAGGCATTTGTTCGTCGCCAGCCGGTAGATCCAGCCACCGAAAGCATCGACATCAGCAAGCATGGGAAGACAGCGCCAGCAGGTTGTCAGAGTCTCCTGCACGATGTCTTCGGCTTCGCCGATGTCGTTCAGCATCCGAAATGCCAGCCGAAAGAGTCTGGACTGATAGGTGAGCACCAAGTGTTCGAATGCTGCCAGGTCGCCGTCCTGGGCGCGGGCGACGATACTCCCCTCGTCCAGGGCCGGTTCGAAGCCGGGGCCAGGATCACCCATGCGCTGTCCATCCCGTCCGGTTAGTTTCCGGCGCCTGCCCCCAATATCCCACAGCCAGCCCACGCCGGAAACCGAACCGCGGTTCTGTTGCCCCGTGAGAAAAGCAATCTGCGCTATCACGTGACGATTCCTGTCGGGCTTCGTCTTTATGGGTGTAAGCACGATCACGAGTACCACGAGGAGATGTTTTCCATGACAGAGACACCCAGGACCCCCGGAGCTTCCAGCGGCGTCATGACGACCTCCGAGGAGCAGAAGCACAGCAGGGATCTGGAAAAATCGAAGGCGAGGGACGCACTGCACACTGATCGCGGTGCCACCACGATCGAGGAAACCGTGGTGCAGAAGCTGGCCGGCATGGCCACCCGTGAGGTTCCCGGCGTGTACGCCATGGGCAGTGCCGGCCGGCGCGCGTTCAGCGCCCTGGCCGAACGCATTCCCGGTTCCCAGACCAATGTCAGCGGCGGTGTCAGTGTGGAAAAGGGCGAACGTCAGACAGCCATCGATGTTTCCATCGTCGTCGAGTACGGGTTCTCCGTGGTGGAGGTCAGCCAGGCCATCCGCCGCAACATCATTCAGTCTGTTGAACGCGCCACTGGGCTGGAAGTGCTGGAAGTGAACGTCAATGTCACCGATGTCCACCTGCCCGAAGAGGAACACGACGACCAGCAGGTCCAGAAGACTCAACTGCAGTAACCACCCGTCGAAATATCCCCGAGAAGGGGAACGGGACGATGAGGAAAAGGATGGCTATGTCTACAACACGGTGGTGCCTGACGATAGGGCTGGTACTGGGAATTGTCTTGGGCTTCGGCGGCTGGCTGGCGCTGCTGACAGCGGTAATCCTCGGATTCATCGGTCTGGTGGTCGGTCGGGTCGCGGAAGGAAAACTCGATATGCAGGCCCTGTTCGGTAGAGCATCGAGCCGATGAACCCGCGAGGAGCCCACGCGCTGCCTCTGCCCTTGGCTGGGGCCGCCGGCGAGGACTTGGGCGAGACGGGCACGCGGGGGCAGACCGTCGTGGCGGCCAGGGTGATTGAGAAAATCGTCGGCCAGGTCGCCAGCGACGAATCATCCGCCGGCGGTTCCTCCGGCGGGTTTCTGGGCATCGGAAGCCGTGCTGATCTCTCCGCCCGGCCCAAGGCGTCCGTGGAACTCACCGGGAACATCGCGACCCTAAGAGTCGAAGTCGGGATGCTGTATCCGGTGCCGTTACGCCAGGCGACCGAGGAACTGCGCAACCGGATCGCTGCCCGGGTGACAGAGCTGACTGGAGTTGACGTCCGGCAGGTCGACATCAGGATCTCCTGGCTCACCACTGGCGCGGACACCAACGGACGAAGGAAGCTGCTATGAGCCGGTACGACCAACGGTCCACGCGCCTGCGGCACCGGCCCAGCCGCGCCGTCCCGGCACTCATCGTCGGAATAGTGCTCCTCGCCGCCGGTGTCGCCCTGGTCTGGCTGAGCCTCACCCGCTTGGTCAACGGCTCGTGGCCCACCCTGCTGCAGGGACCCCGCGACTGGCTCACCGCGATGGCATGGAACGACCCTGCCGCCTGGCAACTGGCGATAGCCGCCGTCGTCGCTGGGGTGATCCTGTTACTGTGCGCCATCGTTCCCGGAGGGTTCAGCGCCCTCACCATCGATGATTCCGGGACCGGCGCCGGAGATGGGGCGCCACCGGTGCGGGAGCAGGAAACAGTGATGACCCGCCGTGCCGTCGCCCGCCTGGCCAAAGCCCGATGCCTGCAGATCGACGGCGTCGGCTCTGCCTCTGCGACAGCCACCACCCGGCGCGTACACGTGAAAGTGACGACTTCCCTGCACGAGCCCGGCGACCTGCGCACCAGGATCACCGACGCTGTCCGGGTCCGTTTGGAAGAGACTGGACTCTCGCCGGTTCCGCAGGTTACCGCCACGGTCCGGTCCGGTGACTAAGACTTTCGCGCACCCGCCCACTGCGACTAATTGAAGGATGGCTTCCGATGAGACAGACCGCAGGAACCCTGAACCGGATCTGGTTGACGATTCTCGGCATCCTTGTCCTGGCCGCCGGCACCGCACTGCTCCTGCAGGCCAGCGGGACCCTGCATCCTCTTCTAAACACCGCCCCCGCAGGAACATCCGTCGTCACCGGTGATCTGCACGCGGTCTTCGCGCCGCCGTGGGTGGCAGCCATCTTACTGATCATCGGAGTCATCATCGGGGTCCTTGGGCTGCTGTGGATCATCGCCCAGATCCCGAGGAAAAACACAGCAGGCGCCTACCGCCTCCATTACGACGGTAGCCAGGGATTCACCCTCTGCGACCCTTCCGTCCTGGCCGCTGCCGTCGAGAGGCAGATCGACACCCTGCCCGGTGTCGTCACTTCCGCGGCCCTGCTGCGAGGAACGGCCAACGCCCCCGACCTGACCTTGAAGGTGACGGTCAACGACAGGGCCGACGTCCAGGACCTCATCCACCGCATTCAAACATCCACCCTGCCGGAGCTCTCCAGCGCACTGGAGGCGCCCCTGCAGCGCAGCCGGCTGCAGATCGACATTAGCGGACGAACTCAAAGCACCGGAACCGTTGTCCTTACCACCGGCACCGTCGTCCACTAGCATCTGCACCTTTTATGCGCCGGAGCGCTCCTGTCGGGTTCAGTTGTGTCTGCACAGATGTCGCATTCGGAAGCGCCTCGCCGTTTTCCTTCAACATGGCCGAGGACCCGACCTCAATTTCATTGCCGTCAGGCGGGGCAGGGGCACATTGACACGGACACGCCGGTATTCGGCGGCGAATGGACCCCCAAGGGCGTCAAAGTGCCCCCGGATCGCAACGAGGTGGCTGCGAAACCCCTCCCGTGGCCGTCAAAGTGCCCCCGGACCGCCGGACCGCCGGACCGCCGGACCGCCGGACCGCCGGACCGCCGGACCGCCGGACCCCCGGACCGCTGGGACGCCGCGGCTGGAGGCCGAGGGAACGAGACCCCTGCAACCGTCAGGCCGCCTCCGGACCGGGGCGCGACCATGGAGTCACCGGTTTGGGCTGCAGAACGCCTGCCACCGTCAGGTCGACGCGCTCGTTGAAGAAGCTGATCAGGCCGTGGATCTGCGCGGCGTCGAGGAACCGCCGGTCGTAGCTCCATGCGACGTTCCGGCCCTTCACGGAGCCCGGGTGGGTCCAGTAGCCGGCCTGGCCCTTGTACGGGCACACGGTCCGCTTAGGGCTCTCCTCCAGCAGGTCCAGCCGGACGTCCGCGGGCGGGATGTAGTAGCGCACCGGCAGCAGCGTCTCGTAAAGCAGCTGCGCGCCGTTGGTGCGGGCCAGCGTCACGCCGTCGAGCGCCACCTCCACGTCCTGGGACGACGCACGGATGTCCACGCGGTGGAACGGGTCGCGGGGGTGGCCGATGATCTCCTCATCGTCCTCCAGCCAGGTGAAGAGGTCGAAATCCAGCACGACATAGCCGGCCAGATCCGGGTCCTCGGGCCGGAAGGCGGCGTGGGAAGCCGTCGCCGATGCCGTCATGACGTCGAGCTCCTCGCCGGCGATGGTGTGCTTGCCAAACGCGGTGGTGGGATCGAGCATCGTCGGGGCCCCGCCCGCGCGGATCGCGAACGGATGTTCCGCGACCGAAGCCGCCGGCCGGTCCGGCGCGGTGAGGTAGGCCTGAAGATCCTGCTCCGGCACGGCAAAGACGGGTGTGACCCGCCGCGGTTCCCACACCAGGCAGGCCTGCAGTGTGTCGACGACGGGGTCCCGGCCGAGGCTCGCTCGGACCCTCTTGGGGGTGGGTTCATAGCGCAGCAGGGGGATTGTGCCCATTATCACCTGGGATAATTTCGTGGCCATCCTCCCAGCGTGGCCCGGGTGCCGGGTGCCGTCAATGGGATTCTGCGCGGCGCACCGGAGACGCGATTGGGCCCGACGCGCGAGCCCAACGCAGCCGCCCCGCGGCCTGGAAAAAAACGCCTTAGCGCGGGACGTGCAGGCCGCGGAAGACCATGGTGATGACGTCGTCGGCCAGTTTCTCGGGGGAGAGGGGGCCGCCGGGTTTGTACCACTCGACGATGGAGTTGATCGTGCCGAAGAGCAGCCGGGTGACGGTGCGCGGGTCGATGTCCTGCCGGAGCGAGCCCTCGTCCCGGGCAGCGGAAATCAGGGCCGCGACCTTGTGGTCGAACGTGCGCCGGCGTTCCATCGCGTCGCGCTCGATCTCGGTGTTGCCGCGCAGCCGCAGCAGCAGGGTGACGAACGGCAGCCGCTCCACCAGCACCGAGATGGTCTCGCGAAGCACGAATTCCAGCCGGGCCTCGGCGGTGCCGGTCTGGGCCTGCGGCTGTTCCAGGATCCCCTCGAGGCCGCCCAGTGCGTGGTTCAGGGCCAGCTTCAGCAGGTCACCCTTGGACGGCACGTGGTGGTAGATCGCCGACTTTGAGATGCCCAGGTTTTCGGCGAGGATGCCCATCGACGTGGCGTCGTAGCCGTGGCGGTTGAAGACGTCGACGGCGATCAGCAGCACCGACTGCTGGTCATAGCCGGGACGGCCGCGTTTGGTGCTGGTGGCTGTTGTGGGCATAGTCGCTAGTTTCTCACGATCAGATGATCAGCCAGCCCGCCGGCGGCCCGGGTGGGCCGGCCCGGCGGGCTGGACACGAGGTGGTCAGGCCTTGGGGCGCATGTCGTAGATCCGGCGGAGCTTGCCGTTGGACCGCTCCAGGGAGCCGGGCTCGACGACGTCGACAGCGCAGGAGGACCCGACGTGGATCTTGATCTGCTGCTGCAGGACCTTGGCGGCCGAGGCAACCCCCTCGGCGGTGACGGACTCGCGGCGTTCGATCTTCACGGTCAGCTGGTCCATCCGCTGGCCCTCGGGCCGGGTGAGCTCGAGCTGGAAGTGCGGGCTCAGCTCGGGGATCCGCAGCGCGATCTCCTCGATCTGCGACGGGAACAGGTTCACGCCGCGCAGGATGATCATGTCGTCGCTGCGGCCGGTGATGCGGCCCATGCGGCGGTGCGCGGGTCGGGCGGTGCCGGGCAGCAGGCGGGTGAGGTCCTTGGTGCGGTACCGGATGATCGGCAGCGCTTCCTTGGTCAGTGAGGTGAAGACCAGCTCGCCGGGTTCGCCGTCGCCCAGGACCACGGAGGAGTCGAAGGCATCGATGATTTCGGGGCGGAAGTGGTCCTCCCAGATGTGGCTGCCGTCCTGCGTTTCCACGGCCTCTCCGGCGACGCCGGGCCCCATGACCTCGGAGAGCCCGTAGATGTCGCAGGCCTTGATGTTCATCATTACTTCGAGCTCGTGGCGCATTTCCTCGGTCCACGGCTCGGCACCCAGCACGGCGTACTTGAGCGAGGTCGACGCCGGGTCGATGCCCTGCTTCATCATCGCGTCGGCAATGGTCAGCAGGTAGGTCGGGGTGGCCAGGATCGCGTCTGGCTTGAAGTCCTGGATCAGCGTGATCTGGCGTTCAGTCTGGCCGCCCGAGATCGGGATGACCGTGCAGCCGAGGGCCTCGGCGCCGGCGTGGGCGCCCATGCCGCCGGTGAACAGGCCGTAGCCGTAGGCGTTGTGGACCTTCATGCCCGGGCGGACGCCGGCGGCGCGCAGTGAGCGTGCCACGAGCTTGGCCCAGTCGGCGAGGTCCTTCTTGGTGTAGCCGACGACGGTGGCGCGGCCGGTGGTGCCGGAGCTGGCGTGGATGCGGGCCACCTCGCGCTGCGGCACGGCGAACATACCGAAGGGGTACTCCAGGCGGAGGTCCTCTTTGGTGGTGAACGGGAACTTGCCCAGGTCGGAGAGCTCGCGGAGGTCGGTGGGGTGGACGCCGGCCTCATCGAACTTGCGCTTGTACAGGGCTACACGGTCGTAGGCGTAGGCCACGGTGTGCTGCAGGCGGCTGAGCTGCAACGTCTCAAGCTCGTCGCGGGAAATGGTTTCTTCGCGGTCCAGGACGGCATCACTGGTGCTGGCGACGGTTTCTTGGGTCATCTGGGGTTCCCTGTTTCTATTTCTTGGAGATGGTGCGGCTGCGGCCGCGGAACTCGGCGACGAGTTCGCCCGGGAGGATATCGGTGGGGAGTTCGCCCGGGACCGTGGCGGGGGCCGGGCCGGCGGAGGACTCCGGGGAGCCCACGCCGGGATCGGCGGCGTAGATCTGGATGTCGTAGAGGCCGCTGCGTCCGGTGCTGGCGCGGCGGTTGGCGACGGCGGTCAGGACCTGGCCGCGGAAGGCGGGCTTGAGGAAGTTGATGTCGACGCCGGAGGCGACGGTGATGTTGCCCTCGTCAGCCGGGCTCGGGGTGCTCTGGTTGCAGGCCAGCGCGAAGGCTGTGTCGCCGAAGGCGAAGATCATCCCGCCGTGGGCCATGCCGAATCCGTTCAGCATTTCCTGCCGGAGCGTCATGCGGATGGTGGCATGTCCGTCGTCCAGCGCCACTACCTCGATGCCCATCCACTCAGACGCGTAGTCGTCTTTGAGGATGGGGTGAATGTCACCGGAAACCGTCGATCCAGCCATGCGTCATTGCCTCCAGCTTTATTTACCGAATGTTCATTAGGTAATCCCATTATGGCGCCTTCTGTCAAGAGCGGGCGACCTCCGGGCACGCGTTGAAGACACAGTTCGGGGCTGGCAGGGCTGGTGGGAGCGGCACCCCGGGCGGGCAGAATGTCGCCGACCCCGGTGCTAATACTGGCGCGACGCCGACGCGCGGTGCGCGCCGTAGCGACACCCACGCCGACGCCGCTGCCGTGCGCGCCGACGCGCGGTGCGCGGTGCGCGCCGTAGCGACGCCGGCGCCCGGCTGCCGCCGACGCGCCGGCCGCAGGATGCCGCGAGGTCCTCCGGTTCAGTTCCGTTCGAAGGTCAGCGCCCAGGGTTCGCTTCCGCTGCCGGTCTGGGTCCATCCGTCGTGCCGGACGTCGCTGACGAGCTCTTCCAGGCAACGGGTCATGCCCGGGGCCCATTGTTCCTCCGGCGGCATTGGCGAGGCCGGCGTCGGGGACACGAAAGTGGAGCTGGTGTAGCGGACCTCATCGGCCACCCGGCCAACGAACCGGAACTGCGTGCTGCCGAATTGGGACGAGAGGGTGGAGAGGATGCGGGCCCACCAGGCGGTGCCGCCAATATCCTGCAGTTCAACATGAAGCGTTTCCACGAGATCCCCTGCCCTGGCCATCCGATGCACTTTCGCTGCCGGCCGTCCGGATCGGAATCGAACACGGTCGCGGTCGGTGGCGTCAGCGCCTGCCCTTCAGACTGGCTGGCGGGGGCCGGATGGGTAAGGGGCCAAAGTCCCGCGGGCGGCCTCCGGGTGCCGCATGGAGAAACCCCCGCTACAGGTGAAAGTATGGAGGGAACGAGCATCACCACGGCACAACCTAAGGGCGAACCATGGCCAAAGGAATCTACGTCAGCGCGACCACCCCGGGCTCGGGGAAGTCACTCATAGCCCTCGGACTCGCGGACACTCTGCACCGGCACGCGGACCGGATCGGGTTCTTCAAGCCGGTGGTCAACGGCCACGACGCCGCCTCGGACCCGATGGTGGCGCTGATGAAGTCCCGGTTCAACCTCGACGACGAACGCTGCCGCGGCGGGCTGACCTTCCCCGAGGTCCGCAGCCTGCTCGCCGAGGGCAAGCGCGAGGAGATCGATGCGCGCTGCGTGGAGATCTTCGCGGAGATGTCCCGGCACTGTGACGTCGTGATCGTGGAGGGCACCGACCTGACCGGCCAGGATGCCGCCGTCGAGTTCGACCTCAACGCCCGGCTGGCCAACAACCTCGCCGCCGCCGTCGTCGCCGTCGTCGGGGCGAAGGGCCGCACCGTCGCGGAGGCGGTCGACGCCGTCGAGGTCGCCCGCAAGGAACTCGTCGCCGAGCGCTGCACGCTGCTGGCCATCATGGTCAACCGCGCCGATCCGGAGGACCTCGAGGCCATCGCCGCCGCGGTCCGCCCGGGCGCCTCCGGCCGTCCCGTGTATGTGCTGCCCGAGCTGGAGGAGATCGCCCGGCCCACCACCGGCGAGGTGGCCGCCGCGATGGGGATGGGCCAGGTGGCCGGCCTCGCCGACCTGGAGCGCGACGTGCGTTCGGTGAAGGTCGCGGCTATGTCCGTGGCCAACTTCCTGCACGTGCTCGACGACGGCGCGCTGGTGATCGTGCCCGGTGACCGCGCCGACGTGCTCGTCGCCTGCCTGGCGTCCTCGTTCTCGCCGGAGTTCCCGGTGCCGTCCGCGCTGATCCTCACCGGCGGCCTGGCCCCGGACCCGACCATCTATTCGCTGCTGGCGCAGGCCCCGTTCCCGATTTTCGCCGCCCCCGACGACACCTACGTCACCGCCAAGCGCGTCTCCGAGGTGCGCAGCGAGATCTGGTCCGGGCACCGCCGCAAGGTGGCCTCGGCCCTGGGGCTGTGGGCCCGCCGGGTGGACGAAACGGAGCTGCTGGAGCGGCTGCACCTGCCGCGGCTGGAGCGGATGACGCCGCTACGCTTCCTGCATGACCTGATCGAGCGCGCCCGCACCGACCGCCGCCACATCGTGCTGCCGGAGGGCACGGACGTGCGCATCCTGCGGGCCGCGGAGATCCTGCGCCGCCGCGACGTCTGCGACCTGACCCTGCTGGGCCGCGAATCCGATGTCCGTGAGCTCGCCTCGACCCAGGGCATCGACCTGACCGGCATCAGCATCATCGATCCGGCCACGTCGGAGCTGCGCCAGGGCTTCGCGGAGAAATACGCCGAGCTCCGGGCGCACAAGGGCGTTGACCTGGCCAAGGCCCTCGAGGTCATGCTGGACGGGAGCTACTTCGGCACCATGATGGTCCAGCTCGGCGTCGTGGACGGAATGGTCTCCGGCGCAGCGCACACCACGGCGCACACCATCCGGCCGGCGCTGGAGTTCGTGAAAACGCGCGACGGCGTCAAGATCGTCTCGTCCGTGTTCCTGATGCTGATGCCGGACCGGGTGCTGGTCTACGGCGACTGCGCCGTGAACCCGGAGCCCAACGTGGAGCAGCTCGCGGACATCGCGCTGGCCTCGGCCGAAACCGCGGAACAGTTCGGCGTGGAGCCGCGGGTGGCCATGCTCTCCTACTCCACCGGCGGCTCGGGCGCCGGCGAGGCCGTGGACGCGGTCCGCCAGGCCACCGAGCTGGTCCGCGCCCGCCGCCCGGACCTCGCCGTGGAAGGCCCGATCCAGTACGACGCCGCCGTCGACGCCGCCATCGCCGAGTCGAAGATGCCCGGCTCGTCCGTAGCGGGGCAGGCGACCGTCTTCATCTTTCCGGACCTCAACACCGGCAACAACACCTACAAAGCGGTCCAGCAGTCCTCCGGCGCGGTCGCCGTCGGACCCGTGCTGCAGGGCCTGCGCAAACCGGTCAACGACCTCTCCCGCGGCTGCACCGTGGAGGACATCGTGAACACGGTGGCCATCACCGCGATCCAGGCCCAGTCCACGGAGCCCGACGCCGGGCGGGCAGCCGCCGCGTCGTCGGCACCTGCGGAGCAGGCTGCGGCTGCCCGCGCCTAGCCAGAGCGCCAGCGCGGGATCCGGTCAGCTGTTTTCAGGCTTCGCGGGGCTGTCCGGATCTTCCTGCTTGGCGGGCTCATCGGACAGGCCCGACGGCGTGAGGTCCAGGTCTTCGAGATTCTCGGGGGCCTCGGGCGCTTCTCCGGTCTCGGCGGACTTGAGCTTCCCGGTGTCGTCCAGCGCCGGGTTCGCGCCCTCGACTCCGGTGGGATCCGGCTTGCCGGACCCGCTGGTTGAGTCGGTGCCCTCCGGCTCGTTGGCCTCTTGCTGGATTGGCTGATCAGTCATGGAAATCCCTCCGTGCGTTGTCCAATAGGTCCGCCGACTCTAAGCGGTCGCCGCAGCTGTGCGCAACGGCCCCGCCGCGGCTCCCGCACCGCTCCGCTGGCGTGGCAGGAAAGTACTCGACGAAGTGAGGAAGCGGTCCGGCTGAGAGCGAACTTCGCCCTGGTCGTCTTCAGAGGTCGTGGGGACAAATTTCAGTGCCCGCCAGCTCAGGCCTTCCCTGTCCGAATGAGGAGTCTTCGTCTCTTCCGGCCCAGACCACACCACCTCCAGGGCAGGGCATCACAGCGAATGCCATGCCGTCATGCTGGGCCCGCAGGTGGCGCCCGTCATCCTCGACCACTTTCCAGCCCGCCGCTTGCAGCGCTGCACGATAGTGCTGCAACACATCGACGTCTCCTGAGAGCACAAATCCGCGGGAACAGCCGCCGACACCACTCATGCCGCCACCACTGAAATGGCCGATGTGCTCGATGGAATCGAACGCCCGCTGGGACTCGCGATCTGCAGTGGCCATGGGCTCATCCGAGCCCCCGATCACGCATTGTGGAGTCGAATTGAACTGCGCCTCCATCCGGGCCCCAAGTGCCGCGGGGGTGACCGCGAACATCCCGATCAGCATGAGGACCGGGATCGCCACGGCCGTCAGCCGCATCCACCGACGTGTCGAGAGCATCAAGCCGATCCCGGCAAAGACCGCGACCAGACCCAACGCCAATCCGGAGGGACCTGCCGTCAACCCCCAAATGAGCCCCTCGAACGCGGTACCGCTGACATCGCCGTAAATTCTCATGAAACCGTAGTGGACCAGCACAGCCAGCACCGCCAGTCCTGCCCCAATGACGAGCAGCACCACGGCGGAGACCACTCGTCCGGTCACGGGCATGGCTCAGTTTAATCCCGCCGGACCAAATGTCCACAGCAGCCGGTTCGCCAGCCCCCGTCCGGGTCCGGACCTATAGTGGGTCCTGTGGAGCGCCCGGCCGGCTGCGGCCTCGCGCCAAGCGCCACCAACACAGCATCAGCCAAGGCTTAGGAGGCCCAGTGCTCGTCCTCGTTATCAACTCAGGTTCGTCCTCACTGAAGTTCCAGGTCCGCGACGTCGAGGCCGGCAGTGTGCTCGCCGAAGGGCTGGTCGAGAAGATCGGGATGGGCAACGGCGGCGGGGGCGACGGCCAGATCGAAGGCCCGCAGGACCACGCCGAGGCACTGGAGCAGGTGGACGCGGAGATCCACACGGCGCTGGGGGACCGGACGCTGGATGCTGTGGGCCACCGCGTGGTGCACGGCGGCGAGCGCTTCGGCGAGCCGGTGCTGATCGACAACGAGATCACGCGCGCCATCGAGCGGCTCAACCCGCTGGCGCCGCTGCACAACCCGGCCAACGTCCTCGGCATCCGCGCCATCGCCAAAAAGTGGCCGGACATGCCGCAGGTCGCCGTGTTCGACACAGCCTTCCACCGCACCCTGCCCGAGCACGCCTGGCGCTACGCGGTGCCGGACGCGCTGTACACAAACCACGGAATCCGCCGCTACGGCTTCCACGGCACCTCGCACGAATACGTCGCGCACCGGGCCGCGGCGCTGCTGGATGTCCCGGTGGACGAGTTCGACGCCGTCATCGCCCACCTCGGCAACGGGGCCTCGGTCACGGCGATCCGCGGCGGCCAGTCCGTGGACACCTCAATGGGCTTCACCCCGCTCGAGGGCCTCGTAATGGGCACCCGCTCCGGCGACCTGGACCCGTCCATCCTGGTCTTCCTCGGCCGGGCCGGCTGGTCCCCGGAAGACCTGGACTCCATGCTGAACCGCGAGTCAGGGCTCAAGGGCCTGGCTGGCAACAACGACATGCGCTCCGTGGTGGAGGCCGCGGACGCCGGCGACGCCAAGGCAGCCATGGCGCTCGCCGTCGCGTCCTACCGGCTCGCGAAGTACATCGGCGGCTACCACGTCGCCGTCGGCGGGGCGAAGGCCCTCGTCTTCACCGCCGGGATCGGCGAGAACTCGCACCAGTTCCGCACCCTGGTCGCGGACCGGCTCGGCGCACTGGGCGTGCAGCTCGACGCCGGCCTGAACCGGGAGCGGTCCAAGGAACCCCGTGTGATCTCCACTCCCTCCTCGGCCATCCCGGTGCTCGTGGTCCCCACCGACGAGGAGCGGGCGATCGCCGAGGCCACCGCCGCCGTCGTCACCCACCCATCGGCTGCTCCGTAGCGGCCCTTTTCGCGGCTCAGAAGGGCACTTGCGGAGCAACCGATCTTCATTCCCCTGCGGGGCCAGCGAGAATGGCCGGCACCGGACGGGCCAGGACCGGCGCCCTCCAACTTCAGATCGGCGTCGAGCAGGAGATATGCGTTCATTCCGATTGAAGAGCCGGCCACGCCGGGACGGTCTAGGCTGGCGCAGCTTGCCGGTTCCGGCCTTGGTAGAGGCGGCGGTAGCTTGAGGGTGTGGTGTTGAATTTCCGGGTGAAGTGGAGCCGGAAATTTGCTGTCGTTCCCAGTCCCGTCCTTGAGGCAACCGCCTGCACCGTAAGGTCAGTGGTTTCCAGGAGCCGGCATGCTTCGGCTATGCGTTGATCGTTCAGCCACCTTAAAGGTGTCATCCCCGCTTCGGCCGTAAATTTCCGTGCGAAGCTCCTAGGTGCCCACCCGGCATGGGCGGCCAGCTCGTTCATTGTGAGCGGTTCAGCCAGGTTCTGCCTGGCCCAGGCGCAGGTGTCGGCGAAGAGGGCCATTGGTGCGGCGACTGCACGGTCCATGAACTGGACCTGGCCTCCTTCCCGGTGCGGGGCCACGACCATCCTTCGTGCGATGCTGTTGGCCGCCTCCGTTCCATAGTCCTTGCGGACCAGGTGCAGGCATAGGTCTATGCCTGCCGCGACCCCGGCGCTGGTGCTGACGCTGCCTTGGTCTATGTACAGGACGTCTGCGTCGACGGTGACGGCCGGGTACAGGGTTTGAAGGCGTTCGGCGTTCTTCCAGTGGGTGGTTGCCCGCTTGCCGTCCAAGAGACCTGCCGCAGCGAGAGCGAAGGCGCCGGTGCACACCGACACCACGCGGGCTCCGTTGGCCGCTGCCTGACGCAGAGCCTCACAGACTTCCGCGGGCGGATCGTTGAGCGGTGCGTAGCCGGGCACCACGACTGTATCCGCGGACAGGAGGGCGTCCAAACCATCCCGGGCCTGGATGGAATACCCGGAGGTTGTCGGCACCAGGCCAGGTTGGGCTGCGCAGACCCGAAAGGAGTACCGTCCCCGTTCATCTTCGTGACCGAAAACCTGCGCAGGAATGGCAAGGTCAAAAGCGACCACTTCCGGCAGTGCCAAGGCGACGACTCGGTGCATAGGGCCCACTGTAGCCACCCAGGCACCGGATGGGCAGGATCCTTTCCATACAGGGCATTTTGCCCCGCATTTCCGCTGCCGGTGACTGACAGCATGGGCGCATGACAAACTTTCCGGCGGTGCAGGAATTGACGGCTACCACTCCCACGGGCCCCACATCCAAGGGCCGGGACCGTCCGCCCGGCGCTGGTCCTTCGCCGAAGGGACACCTGGGTTGGGCAGTGGCAGGCTCTTTGCTTACCGGGGTCCTCGCTGCACTACTGCTGGCCGCCGCGCCGTTCATTCCGGCAACCGAAAGCGGCGTGACCGGCGCCATCCTGTTGGGGCTTGCCTCGGGGTGGGCCATGGTGGCGGTGTTGTCGGTGCGGTTCACGGATCAACCACAGAGATGGGCCGTGGCTCCAGCGCTTTTCCTGGGCCTGGTCGGATTCCTGCTGGTGGCGTTCGGTTCCCCAATGCACGAGACGCTCACGTGGGTATGGCCTCCGGCCTTGCTGGTGTTAGTGGTTTGGATGGTGGCCAGGGCGCATCGGCAGCTTCGAAGCCGGAGCGGGCGCGTGCTGCTCTACCCGGTGATCGCGATGCTGGGTCTGGCTTCGCTGGGCAGCGGCTACGAAACGGTGCGCGAAGCGGTGGATGCAGGGGCATCTCCGGAGCAGGGCCAGCTGATCGACGTCGGCGGACACCGCCTGTACCTGAACTGCACCGGATCAGGCAGTCCTACTGTCTTGATCGAACCCGGCGCCGGCCTAATGTCGTCCGATCTGGCATTGATCGCACCGCTTGTTGCCCGGGACACGCGGGTTTGCGTCTACGACCGCGCTGGACGTGGGTGGAGCGAACCGGCGGGGACCGCGCAGGACGGGGCCCAGATAGCGACAGATCTCCACGCATTGCTGCAGCGCGGGAACGTTCCGGGACCGTATGTGCTGGCCGGCCATTCATTCGGGGGTCTCTACGCACTGACTTTCGCTGACCGCTACCCCGATGATGTGGCCGGATTGGTCCTGGTGGACTCGACTGCACCAGCATCAGACCCGGAATCAGAACACCCCATTCGCACCGACTCTGACGACTCGATCAGCCGTGTCACCGCACTGGTCTCGAGCGCAGCGCGACTGGGCGTCGGCCGGTTGCTCGGTGTGACACCAAGCCACCTCCGAAGCACGGTCAACGAGTACATTCAGGCGGGTTCCTCCGCGCAGCAGGCTGCCGCCCTGAGAAACTTCGCCGACAAGCCGCTGGTCGTTCTGACCGCAGGCAGTGGAAGCCAGCCCGGCTGGGACGCCTCGCAGGAAGCCCTTGCCTCGCTCTCAACCAACAGCCTGCACCGCGTCGTTGACGGGGCCACCCATGCGTCATTTGTCACCGACCAAGAGGACGCGGCCGCGACCGCGCGGGGGGTCCTCGACGTCGTCTCCGCCGTGCGGACTGCCAGCCCGCTCATCCCGCAGGACGGAGGCAGCCAGTGACTCCCGCATCGGGGGATAGCGGCACCTCGTTGATCCTGCCGCGGGTGGGGCCCTGCGGCGTGTTCCATTCCACGGGTGTTCCCTGGCTCAGGGACATCAGCACTCCTCGGATCGGGCGGTCCGGCGGACGGGCGCCAGCCACCGGAGCCTCACCAGTAAGCATGGTGGGTTTTACTGGGTATCGTCCTGTAATGGGGCATGAGCGAATGCTTCAGGAGCGGCAGCAAGACGCGGCAGTCGCTGTAGATCGGGAGGACTGATGGCGCGAATCTTCATCACCGGCTCCACCGAGGGACTCGGACGGGCTACCGCAGGGTCCCTGCTCGACGGCGGTCATCGTGTCGTCGTGCACGCGCGCAGCGCCGGCCGCCTGGCCGCCGTGCAGGATCTCCTGGACCGCGGCGCGCTCAGCGTGGTCGGTGACCTGTCGGACCCCGGGCAAACGCGCGACGTCGCCGACCAGGTGAACCGGGCCGGTCCCATGGACGCTGTGGTCCACAACGCGGGCGTATTCTCCGGCGCGGACATCTTTCAGGTCAACGTCGCCGCCCCCTACCTTCTCACCGCCCTCATCCACCGACCGAGCCGGCTGATCTACCTCAGCAGCGGCATGCACCGCGGCGGCCGCACCGACCGCGCCGGCTTGAGCCGGAGCGGTGCGGCGCCCAGCGTGTCCTACTCCGACAGCAAGCTCTATGTCACCGCCCTCGCCTTCGCCGTCGCCCGGTTATGGCCGGACGTCCTCAGCAACGCCGTCGATCCCGGCTGGGTGCCGACGAGGATGGGCGGCCGCGCCGCCCCGGACGATCTGCGTCTCGGCCACGTCACCCAGGAATGGCTCGCCACCAGCGACGACGCCGAGGCGCGCACGAGCGGCGGCTATTGGCACCATCAGCGCCGGGCGACAGCGCACCGTGCCACTTACGACCACGGGCTGCAGGACGAACTGCTGAACGAGTTGGCCCGCATCACCGGAGAGCGCCTTACCTAACGCGCGCGGCAGCACCGGGGATGAGCGCGGGCCATGGATCGACAGGTAGCGTGGGGTCCATGACGGAACTGACCCTGCCGATCCGCACCGAACGGCTGGTGTTGCGGCGCTTCGAGGCTTCCGACCTCGAGGCCTTCTACGCATACCATTCGGTGCCCGAGACCGCCCGGTTCCTGCCCGGGGAGGCGAAGGGCTACACCAAGTCGATGGAGTCCGTGGGCAAGTACGCCAACTTTGTCTTCGAGAAAGAGGGCGACTGGATCTGCCTGGCCATCGAGGCCGCAGACTCGCCCGGACTGCTCGGCGAGGTCGTGCTGAAGTGGCTTCCGGGCTGCGGGCAGGCCGAGATCGGCTGGAGCCTCGCCCCGGAGGCCCGCGGAAAGGGCATCGCGACGGAGGCGGCCGCGGCCCTATTGAAGCTCGGATTCGAGGAACTCCACTTCCACCGGATCGACGCCAAGCTCGATGCCCTCAATACGGCCTCCGCGGCGCTGTGCGAACGCCTCGGCATGCGGCTGGAATCCACCCAGGTCGACAAGTGGCACTACAAGGGTCAGTGGGCCACGGAAGTCGTCTACGCCCTGCTCGCCGATGAGTGGAAGTCCCGCCGGCCGGCTTGAATCCACCCTTAGGACTGCACCGATTCGCCCCAAATGGCCGCTATGGCCGGTTGCTTCCACCCGCCCGGTCACCGGTTCGTCGCAGATGGCCGCTATGGGCGGTTGCTTCCACCCGCCCGGTCACCGGTTCATCGCAGATGGCCGCTATGGGAGGCTCATAGCGGCCATCTGCGACGGATGGTGACCATAGGTGGCGCCGTCGGTGCTGCGCCGGCCGGTGAACAGCCTTCCGATGGGCGCAGCTGCCTGCACTGATATGCAGAAGCTTTCAATGAACCCGAAATGGGTATTTCCCATCGCGCAATGCCGGCCCTACCGTTGAAGCAGCACCACATGTGATGCCGGACACACCGAAGGCGGCCTGTTTAGGACAGCAGCCGAACACGGACCGTGCCCGGCGGATTACGCCTCGGCGGCTGGACCGCCGCAGACGTCACGAGCAGCGACCACGTCGGACTGCTCCTCAAATGCATCTCACCCGCCCCAGCTGCCCGAGCCGTCTTCCTTGGGGGAAGTCGGTCCGGGCCCCCTTTTGAAGGACACATCATGACAGCAGCCAGCCACAACGACCTCGTAGATCACACCACATCGCAAGCGCCGGAGGTTCGCTCGACGGCGCTGGTCCATACCGCGTGGGCCGGTTGGTACTACGAAGGGTCCGCCACGGAAGTTGCGCTCGCCGCCGCGTAGAAATTCCGCCGCCGAGAGACCCGCTCCCGGCATCCGGGTCACGACGATGTGACGGAAGCGACCACGACTTCAGCGAATTGACGCACCTACCCCACGGGGCCAATCAGCGGCAGGATCTCGAGGTCGCCCGCGGAGTCCGAGCCTCCAAGCCGGCCTACCGGGCCGTGCGGCGAGTGAAGATCAGATGGATAACACCGAATTGAGAAGTGGTCGCTTCGATTTCAAAGCGTTGTTCGAGTCCTTCGAGTCCATCCCAGAGCCGTTCGCCCCTGCCCAGGACGATCGGCACGAGGACGATGTGCATGTGGTCGATCAGGTCAGCCTCGAGGAACTGTCGAACCGTGCTGACGCCGCCACCGATCCGGACGTCGAGGTCGCCGGCCAGGGCGCGTGCCTGCTTGAGCGCGGAGACGGGGTCGGCGTCAACGAAATGGAAGGTTGTTCCGCCTTCCATCTCGAGTACCGGCCGGGGATGGTGTGTCAGAACAACGACAGGGGTGTGGAAGACAGGGTTATCGCCCCACCATCCCTTCCATTCCTCGTCCTCCCAGGGACCGCGTTGAGGGCCGAACTTGTTGCGCCCCATGATCTCCACGCCGATCCCGGGCCCCCACTTGCTGGCGAACGCCTCGTCGACGCCGAAGGATCCCTCGGACTCCCCGGGGATGCCCATCTCGCGGAAGGTGCGCGTCTCGATGGCCCACTCCACGAGCCGTGAGCCTGCGTGACCGAACGGGGCATCGAGTTGCTGGCCCTCACCGGTGCCGAAGCCGTCGAGCGAGACCGAGAAGTTATGCACGCGGACGAGGGACATGTCATCTCCTGAAGTGCTGGTCGTTCGCCTCACTTTAGGGTGATCGAACCCAACGGCTCAAGACCAACGATGAAAGAATCAAGCCGCGGTGCACTCGGAACCGCGTAGCGGATGCCCCATCAATGCGGCGCTCGACCAGGTACGCTGTCGGGCTCGAGCACGCGCCTAGTCGCCACGGCGGATGAAACCCGCGATGAGTTCCCCGATGAGGACCGCTGTCGCGGCCGGACCGCGGGTCGGGGTCGTCGGCAGGATCGACGTGTCCGCCACGCGAAGCCCCTGGACTCCATGCACGCGGCCGTACTGGTCCACCACACTCGAAGGATCCTCGGCGGGTCCAAACTTCGCGCTGCCGCAGAGGTGGATGGCGGTTCCGAGGTGGAGCCGCATCCACTCGTCGAGGCGGGCATCGTCGTCGAGCGTCGGCGCACGCCGAAGGATGTCAGCGAACCGCGTACGACGGCGGGTGCTACTTGGTGCCCTCTGCTCGCCTGACCCCGGCCGGCGCCTCGTCAGGGGATCGTATTTGAGATGCCGGGGAGGGGGCACAATCGATTGCGGGCCGCGTTGCCTCTGACTGTGCCGGGCGGTGTTTTGTCAGATAACGATGCAAAAAACTCGGAGGGACAGCGATGCTGTAGTCGCAGTCGTTGGAGCAGCGGACATTTGAACCTGAAGGGTGCAGGCAGCTCCGGTGGGGGAGGGATTACGCGGGTGTACCAACAATGTCTTGCAAGTCGGCTGAAGCAGTTCCAGCATTGGGATATGGACGCCCGGTCCAGGGCCCGAGACCTCCTCGCAACGAGCGAGCTGTCCTTCGAGAGGATTTGGCTCTTTTATTTTAGCGCCGGCGGTAACGCCGGGCCCTTTGAGCTGGAAGCCTTCATCTACGGGGTTGTTGACATGCTTGACCCGATCGACCTGATGTTGCTCGAGTGCGCACTCACTGATGCGCTCCCGCCTGACGTCGCGGTCTGACTCCCTCAGATTCGACGACATCAGGGCGCGGGATAGGGCCGATGAGGGAATCGGGGCGGCAGGAATGCCACTCCTGCGTCCTCCACCCATATCCGAGGGCCGGCAGCGCGCAGTACCCCCACCCGGCTACTCAAGCAGTACCCCCACCTGGCTACTCAAACAGGAAAGCCCCTCGACGGAGGGGCTTTCGCGGATGAAACATTGAGTTGGTGGTGTTGGTCAGCGGTGATGTGCGCCCCCTTCCCGGACGTCGTGTCCGTTTGCCTGTATTCGATACAGCAAGACTGTAATAAATGATCCGCGCATCGTCCAGCCGCGGTACGGCGTGTCTTGCAGCACCCGGGTTGGCCCGCGTTGAATGCGCCTTGGGGCACAATGAATTCATGTGCGGCAGATACGTGATGTCGAAGGCCACCGGGGATCTCCTCAGCCACTTCGAAGCCAAGGAAGTCGAGGGCAGCCCGCCGCCGCCCAGCTGGAACGTTGCCCCCACCCAGGATGTGCCTATCATCGCCGAGAGGCTGCACGACGACGGAAGGGACCGCCGGCTGCTGATCGCCCGCTGGGGTCTGGTTCCGTCCTGGGCCAAGGACATCAAGATCGGCGCGAGGCTGATCAACGCCCGCAGCGAGTCGATCCTAGACAAGCCGTCGTTCCGCAGGGCCGCCTTCAAACGCCGGGCTCTGGTCCCGGCGGAGGGTTATTACGAGTGGCAGAAGACCGGTGACGGGAAGAAGATCCCGAATTACCTCTATTCCGAAAAGGATGATGTGCTGGCCTTTGCCGGGTTGTATGAGTTCTGGCCGGACCCGTCCCTTCCCGAGGATGACCCGCACCGGTGGCTGCTCAGCTGCACCGTTCTAACGACGACGGCGCATGATTCCCTGGGCCACGTCCATGACCGGG
This sequence comes from Pseudarthrobacter sp. RHLT1-30-1, assembly GCF_059383415.1. NCBI lineage: Bacteria > Bacillati > Actinomycetota > Actinomycetes > Micrococcales > Micrococcaceae > Pseudarthrobacter > Pseudarthrobacter sp. RHLT1-30-1. The sequence continues at coordinate 33,892 of NZ_JBWZCG010000014.1, read as the reverse complement.
CTCCCGTCATCATTCCGCCGAGTATGTATGCCCAGTGGCTGGACCCGGACACGACGGACAAGGAAAAGGTGCAGAAGATGCTCGATGCCATCCCTGAACCGGTGCTGACGCCCCGGGTGGTCACCGACCGGGTCAACAGCGTGCGCAACAACGGCCCGGAACTCATTGAGCCGGCCACCTGATGGGTGGGGACGATTCGAATGCTGTGAAGTTCCGGACTTATATGCCACCGCGGTACCGTGCTGTGCTGGCCGCCGTCGGCGTTGTAGCGGTTTTGATCCTGCTGGTTAGTGGCTCTTGGCCCTGGCTGGCGGTGCCCCTGGCGGCGGTTTTCGTCGCAGCCACCATGATGAGCACCCTAGTTCGGCTGGATAAGACCGTCCTGTCGATCCGCGTGGCCGGCCTCTTCTCGACCACCATCCCCTATAGCGACATATCCGCCGTGTCCGCCGGGCGTGCCACAGGATTTGTTCAGGGTATGGGTTTGCGCATTCTTCCCGGTGGAGTCACCGGATACCTCGTTGGTGGCCCATCCGTGCGCATCCAGTGCGGAAATACCCCAGTGCTCGTCTCGTGCGCTGACACCCAGTACCTGGTCACACAGATTGGCACCCGCATGCCACGATGAAGACCGCGGGCGGAGCAGCGGGGAGAGGATTATCGCGGGAGGCCTTCGCACTAAAGACCCAGTCTTGTGCCAAGCCCCCGACCGAGCTTGATAGAAAAGACACCATGGAACTCGACGATCTCCTTGAGGCACTGAATGCCGGCGATACCATCACCGGGGACTCGCCCGTGCATGAGGTCATGCGCCGGGTCAGCCAGGATGCCCTGCGCCTTACCGGCGAACTCAACAGCGGATATCAGGAACCGGCGCGGATACGGGAGCTGTTGGCCCAGCTCACCGGCAAGCCGGTTGACGAATCCGTGACGGTTTTCCCGCCCTTCTACTCCGACTTCGGGAAGAACATCACCCTCGGGAAGCGGATTTTCATCAATTCCGGCTGCAAGTTTCAGGACCACGGCGGTGTCGTCGTAGGGGACGACTGTCTGATCGGGCACAACACGGTGATTGCCACACTCAACCACGACCTGGCACCGAGCCGCCGCGCGGACATGCACCCGGCCCCTGTCGTCATCGGCCGCAACGTATGGATCGGATCTAACGCCACCATTCTGCCGGGCGTGACTATTGGTGATGATGCCGTCGTGGCGGCTGCCTCCGTGGTCACGAAGGACGTGCCCGCAAAGTCCATTGTTGTGGGCTTGCCTGCACGAGTAGTGCGCTCACTGGCCAACTGAGCCGCCGCTGGTGGATCATCGGCAGGATCTCAAGGCCAACCGCAAGCTCCGAGCCGCATTAGGTGAAGTTCAGGAAGTTCGACGTCGACTGCCGTTGGGCCGCCGGTCCCTGTCCTGCAAAAGCGGCTCCGGCCGGACCAGTAGCCGACGCCTGCATCCCTGACGACATGTACAACCCGGGCAGGAGAGCGGGATTTGCTGGAACGAAGAAGGCGAAGATGATCAGCGCCGCCCCGACGAGCCTGCTCAGCGCGCGCCCGTGGCTCCAGGTCTTTTCCAGCAGCACGACGGCCGCGATGACCGCCATCCACCCCAGATTCATCACGCCCACGGCCGTCAGCACCACCATCAGTCCCCAGCAGCACCCGATGCAGTACAGGCCGTGGTACAGGCCGACGCGAAGGTCACGCAGCGGGCCTTTGTAGCCTGCGACATGGAGCAGGAAGGCCACCGGCGAGCGGCAGTGGCGCAGGCAGAAGTCCTTGAGCGGGGTCAGCTGGTAGATGCCGGCGGCGGCCACAACCCCGGCGCCCACCCAGGGGGCGGCTTCGGGCGCCCGCATGGCCAGCTCGGCGGCCAGCACGGCCGTTGCAAACGCGATTGCGCCGAACGCGGACCAGGCCAACAGGTACCCGATCACCAGCGCACCGGTGCGTGCCGCCCGGCCCAGGGCGCTCCTTGTCGCACGGATGGACCGGAGGTAGACGGCGGTCAGCGGCGCCAGGGATGGCAGCATCATGGCCGCCATCATCAGCGTCCAGGCCGAGAGGAACCCGGCGAGGCCGAACCCCATCGTCCCGGGTCCCGGCGGCATATCCCCGAACTCCAGGATGGTAAAATACCACGCGATGACCGCGCACCCAAGCAGCACCAGCAGTGCAGCGTGGCTGCGGATCCGTACGTGGGCCTGCCCCGGCAATTCAGGCCGACCAGGCGAACGGCGCCGAGAAGGAATTCTTTCCGGCGTTGTCCCAGGCCAGCCCGAAAACACCCACGGTGGACGTGACGGCGCGCCCGGCCGCCAGCGTGTCGGCGGGGAAACCGACTCCGCTGACCTTCACCCCGGCGCCGGTGGCATCAAACGGAGAGACGAAGTCCTCCACCGCCATCTCGACGGCCCCACCAATCCGGACACTGTGCCCGCGGCCCTCGTCGGCGTAGGTGAATCCGTGGGACTCCATGCCCAGCATTTCCCCGATCAGCGGAGCCAGACCCTCCATCGGCCCGCCCAGCTGCCCGCCAAACACCTTCCCAAGCGCGTCCGCCTGTTCCGGCGAAGCCGCCGCGTCCATCAGGACCCCGACTCTCCACCCGCCCTCGCTCATCACCGCAGGCGTGTCGGCCACCACGCAGACGTTCAGGCCGCCGACGTCGACGCCGTTAACCTCGCCGCGGCTGACGTGGAAGGCCAGCGCGACGTTGCAGCGGTCATTGTCCGCGGGCAACGTCTGGCCGGAGGTCGTACAGGGGCAGACCATATCGCAATTGCAGTTTTCGAAGTACGTGCCTTCGATTTGCCATGTCATTTGAGGCTCCCTTGGAAACCCCCCACGCTCACAGTTTCCCTCCGGCCAAAGTCGGCGTCAACAACAAGAATTCGATGCAGGCTCCACCGGTCGGCGGGCAGCGATTCCGCCCCGTTCCCGGAGGGTCTCGAGCGTCCCGGACCCGCCGATCCGACGAAAATGGCCGCTATGCGGGGTCCCATTGCGGCCATCTGTGACGGATGGGCGAGCCGGTGACGTTGGCGGATGGCCCATAGCGGCCAGCTGCGGCGAATCGGTGAGCGGCCGGTCGCGCCCCCCCGCGTCGGCCCATCCGCTGCTCCGTAACCGCCCTTATCCGGGCTCAAAAGGGCGGCTACGGAGCAATCGATGGGGGGTGGGAGGTGGGGGTTACTTGACCCCGGCCCCTGGCAGCAGCTCAGTCGCGCCCAGGGAATCGGCGACGAAGGCGTAGTCCCAGGCGCGTTCCTTCCACTGCACGTAGCGGCCGGAGGCGCCGCCGTGGCCGCCCTCCATCTCGATCTTCATCACTATCGGCTCGCTGCCGGTGTTGAGTTCGCGCAGCCGCTGCACCCACTTGGCGGGCTCCACGTAGAGCACCCGGGTGTCATTAAACGAGGTGACCGCCGCGATCTTCGGGTATGCCACCGCGCGGACGTTCTCGTACGGTGTGTAGGACTTCATGTACTCGTACACGGCGCGGTCGGTGATCGGGTTGCCCCATTCCTCCCACTCCAGCGCGGAGAGCGGCAGTTCCGGATCCAGGATGGTGGTCAGGGCGTCCACGAACGGGACGGCCGCCACGATCGCCGCGTACTTCTCCGGCGCCAGGTTCGCCACCGCGCCCATCAGAAGGCCGCCGGCCGAGCCGCCCATCGCCGCGATCCGGGCCGGGTTCACCCAGCCGGACTGCGCCAGCCAGTCGGTGGCCGCGATGAAGTCGGTGAAGGTGTTCTTCTTCTGCAGCTTCTTGCCGGTGTCGTACCAGTGCCGGCCCAGTTCCCCGCCGCCGCGGATGTGGGCGATCACAAACACGATGCCGCGGTCCAGCAGCGAGAGCCGGGGGATCCCGAAGCTGGGATCCATGCTGAGCTCGTAGGAGCCGTAGCCGTATACCAGCCCGGCCGCCGTCGAGTCCCGCGCAATGGAGGCGTGCCGCAGCACGGAGAGCGGAATCCGCGTCCCGTCGGAAGCCGCCGCCCACTCCCGGGTCGCGACATAGTCAGCGGACGAGTAGCCGCCCAGCACCGGGCTTTCCTTGCGCAGCAGCAGCTCGCCGGCGGGCTGCTCAGCGGTGGGCAGGACAAAGTCGTAGACCCGCGACGGCGTAAAATAGGACGTGTAGCCCATCCGGATCACGGGGGCCTCGTAGTCGGACCCGGCCACCCCCGCGGTGTAGAGCTCCTCCTCGAAGGCGGGCTCCACCGGCGCGCCCTGCTCCGGCGTGCCCAGCCCGGCCAGCGGCAGGATCTGCACCCGCTCGATTGTGTCCTTGCGGATCGAGACCACCAGGTGCGTCGAGGTGACCCCGGCGCCGTTGACGCGCACCTGGTCGGAATGCTCGACGACGGTCGTCCAGTGCTGCTCGGCGACCGGCTTGGCGAGCTCCGCCGGGTCCACCAGCGAGACCATCGAGTTGATCGCGTCCCTGTTGTGGGTCAGCAGGATCGCCTCGGCCTGCGTCCCGGACGCGTCGGTGAGCAGGAACGGCTCCGCCTCGTAGAGGATCCGCTCGTCCCGGGAGATCACGGTGCGCAGTCCGGCGTCGAGCGCGTCGAAGCGCAGCAGCCGGGTCTCGCTGAATTCCGAGCAGCCGATGCCCAGCACCAGGTGGCGCCGGTCGGCGGAGAGCTCGAAGCCCAGCCACATGGCAACGTCGTCCTCCTGGTAGATGACCTCGTCACCGGCGACGGGCGTGCCGAGCACGTGGGCCTTCACCTGGTAGGGCCGCCAGGAGTCGTCTACCACGGTGTAGAAGATCCGCGTGCCGTCGGGGGAGAAGGAGATGCCGTAGAAGACGTTCTCGATCACGTCGGGGAGGAGGTCCCCGGTCCGCAGGTCCTTGATCCGCAGGGTGAACCGCTCGTCGCCGGAGTTGTCCACGGCGTAGGCGTAGAGGTTCCCGTCGATCGTCACGGCGGAGCCGCCGACGGCGAAGAACGGCTTGCCCTCGGCCTCGACGTTCCCGTCCAGCAGGATCTCCTCTCCCGGAATCTCGACGCCGACCTCGACGGCGGGAGGCGTCCAGTCGGCGACGCGGTCCCCGGTGTCCTCGGCCCGGACGCGGCACTGGATGCCGTACTCCTTGCCCTCCACCGAGCGGGTGTAGTACCACCAGCCGTCCTTGCGGTTGGGCACGGAGAGGTCCGTCTCCTGGGTGCGGCCCTTGATTTCCTGGAAGATGGCCTCACGCAGCGGCTCCTGGTGCGCGGTCACGGCCTCTTGGTAGGCGTTCTCGGCCTTGAGCAGCTCCACAACCTCGGCGGATTCCTTGTTCCGCAGCCACTCGTAGTTGTCCTCGAAGGCGTCACCATGGTGGGTGCGGAGGGCGGGGATTTTCTTGGCAACGGGTGCGGTCACGGCGGAATTTTCCACGGCGGTGGAAGGGCCACCCGTGGCGGGAGTCTCAGTCATGCTCCCCAATATATAGAGCCAACAAGCGCGTGGCGCCCACTTTCGCCACGGGGGTATTCGCCCGCCCGGCAGACCGCGCCCGACGGCGGCGCAGCTGCCTCGCAGATACGGCCCGACGGCGGCGCAGCTGCCTCGCAGATACGGCCCGACGGCGGGACCGGCGCTACGTGGGCCCGTCTGCCAGGAGTCCGAGCAGGTAGGTCCCGTAGCCGCTTTTCACGAGCGGCTCGGCCCTGGCCCGCAGCTCGTCGTCACTGAGGAATCCCAGCCGCCACGAAATTTCCTCCGGCGCGCCGATGATCAGTCCCTGCCGTTTCTGGACAGTCCGGACGAAGTTGGATGCGTCATTGAGATCGTCGAACGTGCCGGTGTCCAGCCAGGCAGTTCCGCGGGGGAGGACTTCGACGTGAAGCCTGTCGAGGCCAAGGTATGCCTTGTTGACGTCGGTGATTTCCAGCTCGCCGCGGGGGGACGGTTTCAGTTCGCGGGCGATCTCCACCACGTCGTTATCGTAGAAGTACAGTCCGGGAACCGCGTAGTTGCTCTTGGGCTGCGCAGGCTTTTCTTCCAGGGACAGCACACGCCCGGAATCGTCGAACTCCACGACGCCGTAGGCCCCGGGATCCTGCACCCAGTAGCCAAACACCGATCCGCCGTCGACGTCCGCGTACTTGCCGAGCTGGGTGCCCATGCCGGGCCCGTAAAAAATGTTGTCGCCGAGGACGAGGGCCACCGAATCCTGGCCGACGTGTTCCTGGCCCAGAATGAAGGCCTGGGCGAGCCCATCCGGTGATGGCTGGACCTTGTAGGTGATGCTGACCCCAAATTGCGAGCCGTCACCCAGCAGCCGGTGGAACGGGTCCGCGTCATGCGGGGCCGTGATAATCAGGATGTCCCGAATTCCGGCCAGGATGAGCGTGGACAGCGGGTAGTAGATCATCGGTTTGTCGTAGACCGGGACCAGTTGCTTGCTGATGCCAAAGGTAATCGGATGCAGCCGTGAACCGGTTCCCCCGGCCAGAATGATTCCACGCATGGGCACATCTTTTAGGTTTCTCGGAGCAAGCGCAACGGGTAGGGTCTGTGTCATGCAGCGAGTACTCGTCACAGGTGGCGCAGGTTTCATCGGCGCCAACTTCGTCCACCACGTTCTCGAGAACACCGGGGACCACCACATCACGGTGCTGGACAAACTCACCTACGCCGGCAATCTAAAGTCGCTGGCCGGGCTTCCGGAAGAGCGCTTCGCGTTCGTGCAGGGCGATATCTGCGACGCCGGTCTGGTGGACGGTCTCGTGGCTGACGCCGACGTTGTGGTTCATTACGCCGCGGAGTCGCACAATGACAATTCCCTGCACGATCCGCGGCCGTTCCTGGACACGAACATCATCGGCACGTTCACGCTGATTGAGGCGGCCCGGAAGCACGGGAAACGGTTCCACCACATCTCCACGGACGAGGTCTACGGCGACCTGGAGCTGGACGATCCGGAACGCTTCACGGAGGACACCCAGTACAACCCGTCCAGCCCGTACTCGTCGACGAAGGCCGGGTCGGATCTGCTGGTCCGGGCGTGGGTGCGGTCCTTCGGGCTGCAGGCGACGATCAGCAACTGCTCGAATAACTACGGCCCGTACCAGCACGTGGAGAAGTTCATTCCGCGCCAGATCACCAACGTGATCGACGGGATCCGCCCCAAGCTTTACGGCAAGGGCGAGAACGTCCGGGACTGGATCCACGCCAACGACCACTCCTCCGCCGTCCTGGCGATCATCGCGAAGGGCCGGATCGGCGAGACGTACCTGATCGGCGCCGACGGGGAAAAGAACAACAAGGACGTCGTCGAGCTGATCCTCAAGCACCTCGGCGAGTCCCCGGACGCCTACGACCACGTGGTGGACCGGCCCGGCCATGACCTGCGCTACGCGATCGACTCCACCAAGCTCCGCACCGAGCTGGGCTGGGAGCCGCGGTTCTCCAACTTCGACGCCGGCCTCGAGGACACCATTGCGTGGTACCGGGAGAACGAGGCCTGGTGGCGGCCGCAGAAGGCCGCCACCGAAGCGAAGTACACCGAACAGGGCCAGTAGATTATGCCGATCGAGTTCTCGAAAAAGCTCACCGCCCACAACACCCCGATCCCCGGCGTTGTTCTCTACGACCTGCCGGTCCATGGCGATAACCGGGGCTGGTTCAAGGAGAACTGGCAGCGGGAGAAGATGCTGGCGGCGGGCCTGCCGGACTTCCGGCCGGTGCAGAACAACATCTCGTTCAACGAAAAGGCCGGCACCACCCGCGGGATCCACGCCGAACCGTGGGACAAGTTCATCTCCGTCGCCACCGGCCGGATCTTCGGGGCCTGGGTGGACCTGCGCGAGGGCCCGTCCTTCGGTGCGGTGTTCACCGCCGAACTCGACGCCAGCCAGGCGATCTTCATCCCTCGCGGGGTGGGGAACGCCTTCCAGACCCTGGAAGACAACACCGCCTACACCTACCTGGTCAACGACCACTGGTCCGCCGACGCCCAGGGCCAGTACACCTTCCTGAACCTCGCCGATGAGACCGCCGCGATCGCCTGGCCGATCCCGCTGGGCCAGGCCGAACTCTCCGACAAGGACAAGAACCACCCCCGGCTCGCGGACGTGACCCCGATGCCACCGAAGAAAACCCTCGTTGTGGGCGCGGACGGCCAGCTCGGCAAGGCCCTGCGGGACCTGTTCGACGGCGACCCGTCCGTCGAGTTCGCCGGCCGGGCGGAGTTCGACCTCGGCACCGAGGAGGCGTTCGCCGCGCGGAACTGGAAGAACTACGCCACCATCATCAACGCCGCCGCTTACACCGCGGTGGATGCCGCCGAAACCCCCGAAGGCCGCACGGCGGCCTGGGCCATCAACGTCACGGCCGTCGCCCGGCTCGCCCGGACTGCCGTCGACCATGACCTGACCCTCGTGCACGTCTCCTCGGACTACGTCTTTGACGGCACCGCCCAGACGCACCCCGAGGACGAGCCCTTCTCCCCGCTGGGCGTCTACGGCCAGACCAAAGCCGCCGGCGACGCCGTCGTTTCCGTGGTGCCCCGGCACTACATCGTGCGCACCAGTTGGGTCATCGGCGAGGGCAACAACTTCGTCCGCACCATGGCCTCCCTCGCGAGGCGCGGGATCGAACCGTCCGTGGTCAACGACCAGATCGGCCGGCTCAGCTTCACCCAGGACATCGCAGCCGGAATCCGCCACCTGCTCGAGTCCGGTGCAGCGTACGGCACCTACAACCTGAGCAACGACGGCGAACCCCAGTCCTGGGCCGACATCGCCGCGGACGTCTACGAACTCTCCGGCACCCCGCGGGACGCCGTGACCGGCGTCAGCACCGAGGACTACTTCAAGGGCATGGCGGCAGCGCCGCGGCCGCTCAACAGCGTGCTGCCCCTGCAGAAGATCCAGGCTGCCGGGTTCCAGCCCAGGCACACGAAGGAAGCCCTCGCGGACTACGTCGCAGAACATCTGGCTGACTAAACCACCCGGCGGGCCAACGCGGCAGCACCTGGCGCAGCCCCGCCCGGCGCCTGCAAGTCAGTTGCCGTTCTGCAGTCCGTTCGCGGCGACGTAGTCGGCCAGCGTCCCGGAGGACAGCGCCGCGGACACGGCGGCGGTGGCGGCGGGGTTCTGCCAGATTACCGACTGGCCGGTCCTGGTGGTCCCGACGCCGGCAGTGGGGAGCGTGAAGAACACGCCGTTCCCGGATACCGTGCTGCGCAAGCTGAAGGCCAGCCGTTCCAACGTCTCCACCGTCAGCCCAGGGTCCACCGTGACGTGCGGGAGGACGGTCGCCACCAGCTGCTTCACGGTGTTGCGGTCCGACAGCCCGCCCTCGGCCGCCATCTTGGCCATGACGGCCTTGAGGAAGGTCTGCTGGTTCCGCACCCGCTGGTAATCGCCGTCGGCGAAGGCCTTGCGCTCCCGGACAAAGGCCAGGGCCTGCGCGCCGTTGAGCCGGTTCACCCCGGCCGGATAGTACACGTGGTCGTCGATCGTGCCCTGAAAGGGCGTCTTGACGTCGACGTCTACCCCGCCGAGGGCATCGGTCATGGCAGCGAAGCCCTGGAAGTCCAGCATCACCGTGTGGTCGATGTGCTGGCCCAGCAGGACCTCGACGGTCTGCGTCATGAGCGGCACCCCGCCGAGCTCGAGCCCGGCATTGACCTTGGACCCGCCAACGCCGGGGATGTCCACCCACAGGTCACGCATGATCGAGATGCCGTAGACGCTCTGGCGGTCGGCCGGGAGATGGAGGAAGACGAGGGCGTCCCCGCGCTGGTCGGAGGTTCCGCCGGATGCCGCGACCGCGCGGTCGTTCACGCGGCTGTCGCTGCCGATCAGCAGGATGTTCAGCGCGGTGGGCGGCGGATCCGGCGTCGGCGTTGGAGTAGGTGTGGGCTCCGGGGTGGTGGGCGGATTTGTCTCCGGCGCCGGGGCGGAGGTCTCCACCGGGGCGGCGGTTTCAGTGCCCGGCCGGTTCAGCAGGAGCGCTGCGACGACCGCGGCGAGGACCACCAGCCCGGCGATGACGGCGATGACAATTGTGCGACGGCGGTTCATTCCGCCCGGTGCCGCGGCTGAGCCTGCGGCTGGTCCTGCTGGTTCCGGCGACGTTCCCATGGCCGGACACTACCACCGGCATCCCCTAAATGATGCTTGCGGCACAGGGATAAAAAAGTCAGCTGTGCTGGCGGGCGAACCGCAGGATGGTGAGGATGGCCGGCGCGAGCTCGTCCTCCATCTGGTGGTACAGCTCCGGCCCGCGCCGGTACGGGTCCACCACGTCGTTATCCGAGGCGTCGGGGGCCAGCGCCAGGTGCCGGACGGAGGCCGCGCGGGCCGGCAGTTCACGCCAAAACGTAGGAAGGTCGACGGCGGCGGTCGGCGTGTCGCGCTGTTCCAGGACCTCAAGCATCCGGGCGAATTCGCGGATCGTGAAGGTGCGCTTCAGCAGGGAGGCGTCCATCTGCATCACGGCGCCGCGGTGCTTGGCGGTCATCGCCAGCACCAGATCGGACTCCCGGAGGATCTTGGGCGTCAGCTGGCGGGCCGCGAAGCCGTCCGGGGTCCCGCCGTAGGTCCTGATTATGTCCGCGGAGAGCGGCTGGATCGGATCTCCCACCATGGCGTGCGTTCCGGCGCTGCGCACTTCAAAGGCTCCGGGCTGCACCTGGTCCAGGCCGGCCCGCAGCAGGCGTTCGGCGGCCGGCGAGCGGCAGATGTTGCCGGTGCAGACCGTCAGGATCCGGACGGGGTAGGGCGTTTCCAAGGTTTGTCCAACTTCCATGAGCGAGGCTCGTGCCGCGGCGTGGTTTCCGAGTCTAGCCGCGCCTAGCTCGGCCAGACCGAATCGAGGAGATAGGGCCGAGTTCTGTCGTTCTTGAAAATAAAGCATCTTGATATTGAAGATTCATGCTTTTCTGCGTACAGTCGTCCAGGGATGCCGAAACGCTCGGCAGGAGCTTGCCCGACTGGGGGTTCTCCGCAGCATTAGAACTTGGGGTAGAAATGTCGGAGATCAAGAGCCTGGCCGCACCGAAAGCCAGTTTCGACCGCCGCACCGTCGTGAAGACCGCCGCGTGGAGCGTGCCTGTTATCGCGGCCGCCATCGCAGCGCCGGCCGCTGCTGCTTCGCATCACACGCCGACTCTGACCGCTGCACTTTCCGCAGGTGCTGGCAGTTACGCAAAGCACGGCCAAGAACAAGCGACTGGCCAGAGGCGTTTTGGAACGACTGCCTCGGCCCTGATTATCGGAAATTTTGCGGGCACCACCGCCATCGACGGGACTGTTTCGTTCACGTTCACGCCTGTGTCCGGCCAGGTGCTCGACATGGCAGTGGGCGTCTACACGTTCCCCAACGGATCCCAAACTGCACAGAGTCTGAACGCAACTACGAAAGTTTCCTCGGCTTCGTACGATTTCTCAGTCAAGCCGGTAAATGGACTTTTGAATCTCCCCATCGCCCTGTACCACGATGCATCGAGATCGGGCCCGGAACGGAAGTTCAAGATGACGGCATCCCTCAAAATTCAAGGTCAGCCGGTGACGGTTGAGAACCTCACTCTTATCGTGGACTTAGCCAAATAGAGCGCTTGATAGCCCGCCGGACACTCTGTGGCCTTGCCTACCCGCTGGTGATCTAGTATTAAGGGTCAACTTCCGGAGATAACGCTTGGAGCGCCATGTCGGTAAATGTGAGACGTCGACGGCGTCGGATAGTAGATGACGGAAGTTTCGGAAGGCCAGCAGACACGGTTGAACGAAGTTGAGGGGCTCAACTGAACTCAACATCGATGTGCTGGGCACCAGCTTCAGCGTTCAGTGGGGTCTCGGTGTCACTCCTGCCCAGCGGCTAGCAACGGCCCGAGCTTGGCGACGATGCCTCACCGATGTGCCGGGCTCCCATACACGCGAAGCGGCGCCTGGGGCTTCAAACATGCCCTTCACTGCATCCCTCTACTTCGATTCGACGCTTCCCGACGCCGGCGTGAGGCACCTTAGTTCGGATACGTTTGAGGGTTTGGCCGAAGCCGTGACGTCGCAAGTCACTATTTCCGCCATCCTGGAACGTGCCGGGGAGATGACGATGCTCCATGCTTGTGGCGTCGCGGATCCCGAAGGTGCTGTCATAGCCCTGGTGGCAAAATCGGGTACCGGCAAGACCACTGCATCGTCACACCTTGCCCGGGCCTTTGGCTACGTCACTGACGAAACCGTCGCGATACGGGCCGATGGAACCGTCGTGCCCTACCCGAAGCCGCTGTCCATAAAGCAGGCGACCCCTGGTGCCGCTAAACTCCAAGTAGGCCCGGACGATCTGGGACTACTGGACGCGCCTTCGAATCCCCGTATCAGAGCCATCGCGCTGCTGGATAGAGTATCCGGCGCGGCCTACCGGTCACCTGTTATCGAGCCGGTTGCTTTGGTGGAGGCCGTGTTGGCGCTTATTCCTGACACCTCCTCCCAGGCGGCCGTGGCTCGGCCGCTGCAATCTCTTTGCCGGCTGATCGACAGCGTGGGCGGCGTGTTCCGGGTCAGCTATTCGGAAGCGGTTGACCTGACGGACATTTTGGCGCCGCTCTTTCTCACCAGTCCGATGGAGACGTTGGGAGCCACTAAGGAATGGTCGCCCGCCCTGACTGAGCCGGAGTCCGATATGGCCGCCGGGCAATACGACCAGGCCATCGAAAAGTCACCAGAAGCGTTACCTGCCGGCTGGCTGCAGCGGACCGGCGCCGTCGACGCTGTGGAGATCGGCGAGGACCTGCTGGTCCTGACGGAAACCGAACTCACCAAACTCAGCGGCATCGGACCCATCATCTGGAGGTCAGCCCAGCAGCCGGTCTCCATGCAGACTTTGACGGCCCGGATCGAGGCCGAGCATGGGCTGCCCGAGGGCTACGAAGCGATGCTCGGCGCGGCCATTGACGGTCTCATCAGTCAGGGACTGCTCCTGCGCGGTTAGCGCCGTAGATATGTGCACATCAACGCGGTCGCCGTACCGTACAGTAAATTTTCGTGTGGGTCGTTGGGGCCAGGCACGGGGGAGAGGACCTTAGCGTGACTGGTTTTGAAGCGGCCGAAGACAACGGTCAGACTGCGGCGGGACTTGCGCTGGAGGACTACCTGCGCATCGCCCGGGCACGCTGGAAGGGCATCCTGGCGTTCACGCTTGCGCTGACCGTGCTCGCCTTCTGCTGGACCCTCCTGCAACCGAAGATCTACGCAGCACAGTCGAGTGGGATCGTTGTGGCGGGCGGCTCGGACAACCTCAGCCTCTCGCTTATGAGCGAGAACCTGGCTCAGACCAAGGCCGCTAAGTACGAGTCCGTCGCCAAGTCCCGCCTCGTGGCCGAACGCGTCGTCACGGCACTGGGTCTCACCACTTCGCCAGACGCCCTTCTTGGTTCGGTCACCGTGACGGTGCCGAAGGAAAGTGCCCAGCTTGCCGTCACTGCCACCTCCACTAACCCCGAAATGGCCCAGAAGGTCGCGGATGCCTGGGTCACGGGTCTGGCCGAGCAGGTCAAGGAGTTGGAAAGCATCCAAGCGGTGGAAGGCTCGGATGTCGTCCCCGTTCCGGTCATCCGCGTGGTCCCGTTGGGCGAAGCCACACTGCCGACAGCTCCCACGTCCCCGAACGTGAAGTTGTCGCTGGCCATCGGAGCTCTCGCGGGACTGGCCCTCGGCCTCGCTTACGCCCTGATTCGCCACCGCCTGGACCGCCGGCTCCGCAGCGCGACCGCAATCGAGCGCCGCTTCGGCGTGCCGGTGCTCGGCACCCTCCCGGTGGACCACCGCCTGGACGGGAAAAGCACCGTGCTGGACGACGGGTTCAGCCCGGTCGCCTCAGGCGAAGGATCGCATGCGATCACCGAGGCCCTGCGGGAACTCCGGACAAATCTTCAGTACGTCGACGTCGACAATCCGCCGCGGATAATCGTGGTCACCAGTTCCGTCCCAGCCGAGGGCAAGTCCACAGTGACGGCCAACCTGGCGGTGACCATGGCTGCGGCCGGCGAGAACGTTGTCGTGGTCGACGGCGATCTTCGCCGCCCCACCCTTGTGGACGTCTTCAACCTGGTCCCCGGAGTCGGCGTCACGGACGTCCTGAGTGGCCACGCCGAGCTCGAGGACGTGCTGCAGGAATGGAGCGCGATGCCCAACCTGCGTGTGCTCGGATCCGGCCGCATCCCGCCGAACCCCAGCGAGCTGCTGGGATCGCAGGCCATGAAGACTCTGCTTAAAACGCTCGCCCAGGACGCCATTGTGCTGGTCGACGCGCCGCCCTTGCTGCCCGTCACGGACGCTGCCGTCCTCACCCGTATTGCCGATGGAGCGATCGTTGTCATCAGGTCCGGGAAGACCACCGATGAAGAGCTTGGGAAGTCTCTCGGCAACCTGGGGCGGGTCAATGGCAACGTCCTGGGCACGATCCTCAACCGCGTGCCCACCACCGGTGCAGGGTCCTACCGGTACTACACCGCTTATCAGTCCCGTGAACAGGAGCCGCAGCCTGTGCGGTAGACCTGAAGATATCCCCTCGGAGTTCAGACGCTCCGGGGGGATTCTTCGTCTCAGGAGAAGTCAGCCCACTCCGCCAACACGGTTCAGCGGCCAGAACCTGCCCGCCACCTGGCCGACGACGGCCGAGGACGGGATCGTCCGGACGCAGTCCCCTGCCACGTCAGCCATGCTCCGGCAGGCAATGACGGAGTCCACCGAGTTGGACCGGTGATCGCCCAGCACCACCAGTTCACCCTCGGGGACCGTAAACGACGGAATACACCGCAGGGACTGCGGACTGTTCTGGCAGTCGAGGACGCCTGCCTCAAACGGCAGATCCTCGAAAATATAGGGTTCGTCCAGGGGCTGGCCGTCGATCCGCAGCTTGCCATCGTCCCCGCAGCAGCTGATGGTTTGGCCGCCGGTGGCAACCACCCGCTTCACCAGGAACCGATCGTTCGAGGGTCCGATCCCGGTCACGTCGCCGAAGGAACGGACCACCCCGGCCACCCCGCCGGCGCGCGGCACGGCAGTTTCCGCCTGCCAGCTCTCCGGCCGGGTGAACACCACGATGTCCCCGCCGCGGGGCGCCGAGCCGGTGTAGGCCAGCCGGTTCACCAGGATCCTGTCGCCGCCGTCCGAAGAACCCTGCAGCGTCGGCTCCATCGATCCCGACGGGATGCGGTACGCCTTGACCAGGAACCCCTGGACCAGGGACACGGCCACCAGGGCGATGAGCATGTTCCGGGCCACGGAGGCCCAGAGGGGAAGCTTCTTGCCGCGGCCGATAATCACCAGTTCAAGCTATCACCGGCCACCCGCGCCCCAGCGCCGCAATCGGCCCCGGTGCTTGACGCATCTCCCGCCTTCCGCATATCCTGAACGAACGGTCGGTAATTATTTATCGGAAATGCATAGGAGCAACCATGGCAGCGCAGACCCTGCAGTCAGTGCCCGGAGAGCCAACAGCGGCACGGCACGAACAGAGCCTCGAAGATGCGGCCCGGCGTGACGCTGAAGGCCAGGCATACTTCGACAAAGTCATGGCGGATGACTCGCGGATCGAACCCCGCGACTGGATGCCCCCGGCATACCGCAAGACCCTGCTGCGCCAGGTCTCACAGCACGCGCACTCGGAGATCATCGGCATGCAGCCGGAAGCCAACTGGATCTCCCGCGCCCCCAGCCTTAAGCGCAAGGCCATCCTGATGGCCAAGGTTCAGGATGAGGCGGGCCACGGCCTGTACCTCTACTCCGCCGCCGAAACACTCGGCCAGCCGCGGGACCAGATGAACCAGGACCTGATGGACGGCAAGGCCAAGTACTCGTCCATCTTTAACTACCCCGCCCGTACCTGGGCCGACATGGGCGCCATCGGCTGGATGGTCGACGGCGCCGCTATCGCCAACCAGGTGCCGCTCTGCCGTGCCTCCTTCGGCCCCTACGGCCGCGCCATGGTCCGCGTCTGCAAGGAAGAATCCTTCCACCAGCGCCAGGGCTTTGAGATTCTGCTGGAACTCTCGCACGGCACGCCCGAGCAGAAGCAGATGGCCCAGGACGCGGTGAACCGCTGGTACGCCCCGGCCCTGATGATGTTCGGCCCGCCGGATGACGACTCGCCCAACTCCAAGCAGTCCATGGCCTGGAACATCAAGCGCTTCAGCAACGACGAACTGCGCAACCGCTTCGTCGGAATGATGATGGAGCAGGTCAAGGTCCTGGAGCTCACCCTTCCGGACAAGGACATCCGCTTCAACGAAGAGACCAAGAAATGGGAGCACGGCCCGCTGGACTGGGATGAATTCCACGAAGTCCTCGCCGGCCGCGGCCCCTGCAACGCCCAGCGCCTGGAACGGCGCCGCGAAGCACACAACAATGGCACCTGGGTCCGCGAAGCCGCCGCCGCCTACGCGGAAAAGCAGAGCCGCAAGCTAGCAGAAAAGGAATCCGCAGCATGACCACCCCCGAACCGCACGCAGGAAACGTCTGGCCCATCTGGGAAGTTTTCGTCCGCTCAAGCCGCGGCCTTTCCCACGTCCACGCCGGATCCCTGCACGCGCCGGACGCCGCCATGGCCCTGCGCAACGCCCGTGACCTCTACACCCGCCGCAATGAAGGTGTGTCCATCTGGGTTGTCCCGGCCGACGCCATCGCCTCCAGCGACCCGGACTCCAAGGGCGCGTTCTTCGAGTCGCCCCAGGGCAAGGACTACCGGCACGCCACGTACTACACCAAGAGCGAGGGCGTGAAGCACCTGTGAGCACTTCACCTGAAACTGCGGCGGCCGCGGCTCCCGCAGCGGAAGCGTCCGGCCACGGGGACCTCTCCGTCGGCGTTAAGGCTGCCAGCGGCAGCGGCGAGGCCACGGCCAGCGCTACCCGCATCACCCCCGGCAACGCGCTCCGCCCGGAGGACATCGCCCTGGCCGTCCGCACCGGCACCGCGAAGCCGAGCGAGGACGTGGCCGAGTTCGCCCTGCGCCTGGGCGATGACGCCCTCATCCTCGCGCAGCGCCTCGGCCACTGGATCTCCCGCGCCCCGGAGCTCGAGGAGGACATCGCCCTCGGCAACATCGCCCTGGACCAGCTGGGCCACGCCCGTTCCTTCCTGAGCTACGCCGGCGGACTCGACGGCCGGAGCGAGGATGACCTCGCCTACTTCCGCCGGGAGAACGACTTCCGTTCGGTCCAGATCTTCGAAATCCCGAACGGCGACTTTGCGGTCACCATCGCCCGCCAGTTCGTCGTCAGCTACTACCAGTTCGAGCTTTACCGCCGGCTGGTGGAGTCCACCGACGCCACCCTGGCCGGCATCGCCGCCAAGGCCGTCAAGGAAGTGGATTACCACCGCGACCACAGCGCCCAGTGGGTGCTGCGCCTGGCCCAGGGTACGGATGAGTCCCGCGAGAAGATGATCCACGGCTTCAAGGTCATCTGGCCCTACGTCGACGAGCTCTTCCGCGACGACGAACTCACCGCCCGCCTCGCCGCGGCCGGTGCCGCCGTCGAGCCGTCCAGCCTGCGCGCCGACTTCGACCGGCTCACCGGCGAGGTCCTCGCCGAGGCCGAACTCGACGTGCCCACGGTCCAGCCCGCCCCCGGCGGCGGACGCAAGGGACTGCACTCCGAACACCTCGGTTACATCCTCGCCGAAATGCAGGTGCTCGCCCGCGAGTACCCCGGAGCAAGCTGGTAACCATGCCTGACATGGACACCAAAACGGCCGAGCAGAAGGCCTGGGACATCGCGGCCACGGTCTGCGACCCGGAAATCCCCGTCCTCACGGTTGCGGACCTGGGGATCCTCCGGAACGTCCAGTTGTTCGACGACGGCGGGCCCGTGCCCGCCGTCCAGGTCACCATCACGCCGACCTACTCCGGCTGCCCCGCGATGGACGCCATCCGTGACGACCTCACCACGGCGTTCCACGACGCAGGCTACCCCCACGTCCGGGTTGAGCTGGTGCTGTCCCCGGCCTGGACCACGGACTGGATGACCGAATCCGGCAAGGCCAAGCTGCAGGAGTACGGCATCGCCCCGCCCTCCGGCCACTCGGCAGCGGTGCGGCACGCCGGGCCCATCCGGCTGTCCCTCGCCGTCAAATGCCCGCAGTGTTCATCGCTGAACACCAAGGAACTCACCCGCTTCGGTTCCACCTCCTGCAAGGCGCTGTACGTCTGCCAGGACTGCAAGGAACCGTTCGACTACTTCAAAGTTTTGTAAGGAACAGGTGCTCCCATGACTGTTGTCCGCCAGACCGCCGCTGAAACGGCTGCAGCCACCGGCCGCCGACGCGCGTCCTTCCACCCGCTGACCGTGGACGAAGTCCGCCGGCTCACCGACGACGCGATCGAGGTCACCTTCGGTGTCCCGGCCGAGCTCGCCGGCCAGTTCGACTACCTCCCCGGCCAGTACGTCGCCCTGCGCACCACGCTGCCGGACGAGAACGGCGAGCTGAAGGAAATCCGGCGCAGCTACTCGATCTGCGCCGAACCGCGCAGCTTCGCGGACGGCAGCAGCGAGATCCGGGTCGCGGTCAAGAAGGACCTGGGCGGGCTGTTCTCCACCTGGGCGAACGCCGAGCTCAAGGCCGGCGACGTCCTGGACGTGATGAGCCCGATGGGCGCGTTCGTGTCCAAGCACGGCCGCGACGGCAAAGAGCAGAACCTGATGAACTCGATGAACCATCCGGAGGAGCTCGCGGGGGAGCCCGGCTCGTTCGTCGCGATCGCCGCCGGTTCCGGCATCACCCCCGTCATCGCGATCGCCCGCACGCTGCTCGCGGCTCACCCGGAAACCCGCTTCGACCTGGTCTACGCCAACAAGGCCGCCATGGACGTGATGTTCCTCGAGGAGCTCGCGGACCTGAAGGACAAGTACCCGGCCCGGCTCGCCCTGCACCACGTGCTTTCCCGCGAACAGCGGATCGCGCCGCTGCTCAGCGGCCGGATCGACGCCGAGAAGCTGCAGGCCCTGCTGGGCACCGCCATCCACGCCGACGACGTCGACGAATGGTTCCTGTGCGGCCCGTTCGAGCTGGTCCAGCTCTGCCGGGACACCCTGGCCGAGCGCGGCGTCAACCCGGACCACATCCGCTTCGAACTCTTCACCACCGGCAAGCCGGACCGCCCCGAGGGCAACGCCGGCCGCCCGGTGATTGTGGACGAGTCCCAGGCCACCTACAAGATCACCTTCAAGCTCGACGGGCTGCAGGGCGAGGTGGCCAGCCCCACGCACGCCCGCGAATCGATCCTGAACGCGGCCCTGCGGGTCCGCCCGGACGTGCCGTTCGCGTGTGCCGGCGGCGTCTGCGGAACCTGCCGCGCCAAGGTGGTCACCGGTGCCGTCACCATGGACGAGAACTACGCGCTGGAGCAGGACGAACTGGACAAGGGCTACGTGCTCACCTGCCAGTCCCACCCCACGACGCCGGAAGTCACCGTCGACTTCGACGTCTAGCAGCCCATCCCCCGCTTCCCGCCCCGACCTCAGGAGCCCCATGATTTCCTTCTCCATCGCCGACGGCGTCGCCGAGATCGTCCTTGACGCCCCGCACAAGCTCAACTCGTTGGACGGGCAGGCGCTCAAGGATTTAACCCAGGCGTACGACGACGCCGCTGCCGCCGCTGAGCGCGGCGAGGTGCGGGCGCTGCTGCTCCGGGGGGAGGGCCGTGCCTTCTGCGCGGGCCGGGACATCGCCGGCGTGACACCGGAAACCGACGACGTCCAGGCCTACCTGGCCGGGCTGCTGCAGCCGCTGCTCAAGAAGATGACGGCCTTCCCGGCCCCCACCTTCGCCGCCGCGCAGGGCGCCTGCCTGGGCGTGGGGCTGGGGCTGCTGCTGGCCACGGACGTGGTCTACGTGGCGGAGAACGCCAAGTTCGGCTCCCCGTTCGCGAATCTGGGCGCCACCCTCGACTCCGGCGGCCACTGGTACTTCACCGAACGCCTCGGCATGCACCGCACGCTGGACCTGATCTACACCGCCGAACTCATGTCCGGCGCGGACGCGGTGGCCCAGGGCATGTTCAGTCGGGCCATGCCAGCGGCCGACCTGCTGGAAAACACCCGCGCCATCGTGGCCAGGGCAGCCACCGGCGCCACCAGCGCGTTCAACGCCAGCAAGGAACTCGTCGCGCACATCCGGGACCAGCGCCTCGGCCTCTGGGAATCCATGGAAGAGGAGAACGCCGAGCAGGCCCGGCTCTGCAAGACCGAGGACTACTCCGAGGGCTTCCGCGCCTTCCAGGAAAAGCGCAAGCCCGTTTTCAAGGGCTAGCCATTCTCATTTTGAGGTAGCGCTTGTATGGTTCCCCTATGACTTTGGGGAAACCGGTAACTAAAGCTGTCATTCCGGCCGCCGGACTGGGAACACGGTTCCTGCCCGCCACCAAGGCGATGCCCAAGGAAATGCTCCCGGTGGTGGACCAGCCGGCCATCCAGTACGTGGTCGAGGAAGCTGTCCGCGCCGGCCTGACCGATCTGCTGATGATCACCGGTCGGCAGAAGCGCGCGCTCGAGGACCACTTCGACCGTGAGCCCAGCCTGGAACGCGCCCTGGAACTCAAAGGCGATTTTGAGAAGCTGGAAGCCGTCCAGCGTGCGTCCGCCCTGGGGCCGCTCTATTACGTCCGCCAGGGCGACCCCAAGGGGCTGGGACACGCCGTACTGTGCGCCCGCCAGCACGTGGGCGACGAGCCTTTCGCGGTTCTGCTGGGCGATGATCTGATCGACGAGCGTGACGAACTGCTGAGCACCATGATCGAGGTGCAGGCCCGGACGGGAGGCTCCGTCATCGCCCTGATCGAAGTGGACGCGTTCGAGATCAGCGCCTACGGCTGTGCCGACGTGTCACCCGTCGACGGCGAAGGCCATGTGCGCGTCAACCGGCTGGTGGAAAAACCCTCCACCGCTGACGCGCCCTCCAACCTGGCCGTCATCGGACGTTACGTGCTCCACCCCGCGGTCTTCGATGTCCTGGAGGAAACCGAGCCCGGCCGAGGCGGAGAAATCCAGCTCACTGACGCCCTGCAGACTCTCGCCACCTCGGACGGCGAGGGCGGCGGCGTGTACGGAGTGGTATTCAAGGGCCGCCGCTATGACACCGGCGACAAGCTCAGCTACCTGAAAGCGGTCATCTCGATCGCCTCGGAGCGGGTGGAATTCGGCGAGGAGCTCAAGGCCTGGATGAAAGCTTTCGTCAGCTAGCCCTGGTGCCGCTCTGAGGGCGGATAAACAGTGCAACGAGCAGTGAGCCCAGGGAGGCTCCAAGAGCGTTCGTGGCAAGGTCCAGCGGGCTGGGGAAGCGGCTGTGAAGAAAGAGCAGCTGGCCCAACTCCATGCAGCCGGAAACTAATAAGCCTAGGGCGCCGATCCGCCACCAAGGTTTCTCTGGGAAGGCCATTGCCCCCACGACGCCTAGCGGAACAAAGAGGGCCACATTGGCGGAGGCTTCAATGAACCCGTAGCCAATCCACGCCGGAAAACCGAGGGTGTGGATAAAAAAGATGAATCCGGCAACCTGTCCCCGCACTGGCTGGTCCACTGGGCTGGGCCAGAACCCAACCAGCGCCAGGAACGCCAGGAACCCTGCCAGGATGATGCGCCATATCCGCGGCGTGGCTGTGGCCCTCATGTGTTCCTTAGGAAGTGTTCAAAGCAAAAGGGAGGTGGTCTCCAGTATCCCGGAGACCACCACCCTTTTGATGCGTTGTAGCTGTGCCTAGGCGGCGACGTCACCCTTAGCGCGGCGGCGAACCACTACGACGGAGGTGATGCCGGCTGCCAGGGCGCCCGCGCCTACCAGAGACCAGATCATCAGGTTGGCATCTGCACCGGTGTTCGCCAAGGCGGTTCCATTACCCGTGTCGGCCAGGCCGGCGCCCACCGCGAGGCCCTGCACCGTGACAGTGGAGCTGGCGGTGAGGCCGGACTCAAGGCCGGTTGCAGTCAGGGTGTAGATGCCCGTCTCACTGATCGTCAGCGGGAAGGCGAAAGCGCCATTGGCTTTCGCTTCGGCGGGGAAATTCTGCGCTGCCAGCGGCAGGGTGATTTTTCCGGAAACCGTCATGCCACGACCCGCGACGCTTGCGCCGGTCGAAGCCGGACGCTCGCCCGGCCTCACGCTAATAGTCAGGCCTTCGCCGGCCTTGAAGCCGTTGCCGCGGAAGACGAACTGCTCACCCGGGCCAACAGTGCCGTCAGAAACGGCGGCGTTGGCGGAGTTGGGGGACTGGCCGGGGCCCACGGGCGGGGCCGGGTAGGTTGCCATGGCCGGAACTGCGCCGATAAGTGAGATGGCGCCGGCGAGTGTGATCGCTGCAAGTGTTTTTTTCATGAGTCCCCCTGAGACCGTGTATACGAGTGTCACGCGATGTGGAGATTTCCGGCCCCCCAGTGGCCGCCAGATGAAATCTCATTAGATAAGTCCCTGCAGACACTAGCATCCATAATGAGTGTGACCAAAGTGAATCAAGTTGCTTTACATACCGTTAACTCAGTGTTTACGTTCATTGATCGCAGACTGCCTCTTCGGTGGCGAGGATCACGTCTTTGACAGGCTGGACGGTGGGCGTGACAACCACGTTAGGTTCCGTATGCTGGACGATTTTGCCGAAGGTCAACTCGACCGTGCTGCTTTGGCCCGGAGCCAGGGTTACGGTCACCGCTCCAACTGGTCGATTGGCGTGGCGCTGGGCGGCAAAGTCGGTCTTTTTACCATCGACAAAGGCGGTTTCCACATTGGCCTGTACCGGGCCGTACCCAATCACGTTGGTGCGGACAGAGCCCGCCGGAACCCCAAAAGCGCCATCGCCGGTGACGTAGGCCGGCAGAGAAGTCGCCGCGTCGGCGGGGGCGGTATTGCTGCTGATAATGCGGACTGCTGTTTGTTCGTAGCCGTCGACGGCGCATTTCTTGACAAGTTGGACAGTCCGTTTGACATGGAAGTCCATCTTTGCGCCGGTGCCGTCGTTGAAATACACTCCAAACTGCGCGGGGGCGACGCTTGGACCAGCGATTGATCCGCTTACAGGGTACTTAGCGAGAACGGACTGTTCCTGGGCAGCGGCCGACCACAGGAGAATTCGGCCCTCCGAGGCGCCACGGGCAATTCCGTCAATGAGTCCCTTGGCGTCGCCGTTTCCGCCGGTGGAAAGCTTGCCGAATATTTCTTTCGCCACTCCGGCGAAGTAAGCATCCTGGTATTTCGGCACCTTGATTTTGGCATAGACGTCGGAAAGTAGGGTTGGAACGACGTTCTTGCCGCTCAGTTGCGTCGGCAGCCCGCCGCTAGCCAGGGCAAGGAGCTCGGGCCCCGTGAGTTCTACAGGTCCTGTTGCATCGAGGACATAGCCCAACGAGATTGGATCCATGGAGATCACACCGTCGACCCGCTGGCCGGTCTTCTTCTCCCACATGGCCTGCGCAGTGGCAGCCGCGGTAGGGAAGTCAGGGGTCAGATTGACGTCTTGCATGTATTTGCCGAGTCGCGTCGAGTAGATCTGTTCTTGCTCGTCGTCCACTGCGATTGAAGGCGACATGGTGCCAACTTCGCCGGCACTGCTTTGTGCGCCGAGAGTCAGCTTGCCGTCGTTCAGTGTAAGTACAGCCAGAGCTCCCGGAATTCCGCCCGAGGCTCGGGCTTCAGCATTGTTCTGGATCATGAGCAGGTAGTTCCGCTGGCCGTCGGCTCCGAGCATGCGGGGAGCGATCTCGGCCGCAACTGCCGATGCATCCAGCGCACCAGTCACTTCCTGCAGCTGCTGACGTGCCCGCATCAACGGCTCGGCCACCTGGGGCCACAGGCTGCCCGTCTCGATTCCGTCGAGCCGTTCGGCTGACACCCGTACTGCGTGAGCGGCCGCTGAAACGCTGGGAGAGGCGCTTTGGATTGGATCCAGGTCAGTCCCCACGCCGTTTGGCAGCAGGCTGTCCCAGTTGAGGGAATCGAAAACCCGAACGAGGGGAACCAGACCCAGGCCGGCGACATCGTCTGCTGAGCGGGCAACTTCGGCGACCGCGCTGAAGTTAGCCCCGACTCCCGGGACTGCGGAGGCCAGGGTCCAGAGGGGGTCTCCCGCCGCCGCGCGGGCCGTCGCCGCATGGGCGCGAAGCTGATCCGCCGTCGCGTTGGCCTCTTGCGATTTGCCGCCAGCAATACTGTCCTTGAGAACCGGGATGAGCTGCGTGGTGGCCTCAAGTTCGTTCTTGATGATCGTTGCTCGGGAGCCTAGCCAAGCGGCCACAGCCACAGCCAGGACCAATACAGCCCCCAGACACGACGCAACAATAACTAGCCGACGGCGGCGTGTGCGCGGGTCGACTGCCCGAGTCCCCGCCGATTTGGGGCGGCATTTGTCGCCGGCTATCTGGGCTCCGTCTGTTTCAGTCATGGTCTATGGACGCCCGAGTCCGCGATAAGTCCAACCGGCTGCACGCCATTTGCCGGCATCCAGGACGTTACGCCCGTCTAGGATGCGGGGAGAGCCAACGGCCGCCGCTAGCTCGTAGGGATCCAGGTCGCGGTATTGCTGCCATTCCGTCAGAAGCAGCAAGGCATCGGCCCGCTGTACAGCCATGTCTGTGTCCAGTTCGTAATGCAGCTCGGGGAAACGTCCGGCGGCATTGGTCAATGCCTTAGGATCCGTAACGGTCACAACGGCGCCCTGCAATTGGAGCTGGGCGGCAATACTCAGCGCCGGCGAATCGCGGACGTCATCGCTCTCAGGTTTGAACGCTGCACCCAGTACGGTGATCCGCTTCCCCAGCAGCATCCCGCCGCACAGTTCACGGGTTAGCTCCACCACCCGCGTTCGGCGGCGCATATTGATCGCGTCCACCTCGCGAAGGAACGTCAGTGCCTGGTCCGCGCCCAGCTCGCCAGCCCGAGCCATGAACGCCCGGATGTCCTTCGGCAGGCATCCCCCACCGAAACCGATACCGGCGTTGAGGAATTTCCGGCCGATTCTGTCGTCCAGGCCGATCGCATCGGCTAGCTGGGTAACGTCGGCCCCTGCGGCTTCGCATACCTCGGCCATCGCATTGATGAATGAGATTTTTGTGGCAAGAAAGGAGTTTGCTGCTGCTTTGACCAGTTCAGAGGTGGCAAGATCTGCCACCAGCCGCGGCGTGCCAGCGGTTAAGGGCACGTAATAGACCTCATCCAGAATCGCTACGGCAGGATGGTCTTCGGAACCACCGGCGACGCCGTAGACAAACCGATCTGGCTGCAACGTATCGGAGACGGCATGTCCTTCGCGAAGGAACTCGGGGTTCCAGATAAGGTGTGCAGTCGCTTCCACGTCCTGGACCAATTTTGCAAGCCGCGCAGCAGTCCCTACAGGCACGGTGGACTTTCCGACGACGACGTTTCCAGGCTGGAGATGGGGGAGGAGGGCGAGCGTTGCGGCGTCAACGTAGCTCATATCGGCACCGTTTTCACCCTTCTTCTGTGGAGTCCCCACGCAGATGAAGTGGACATCGCTTCCCTTCGCAGCGGCCATGTCTGTTGTGAAAGACAGCCTTCCGGCTGACTGAACCTCGTCAAGGAGTTCATCCAGTCCGGGCTCGTAGAAGGGCGCTTGCGCCGCAGAGAGGGCAGCAATCTTCCGCGCATCGACGTCGATCCCGGTGACATCGTGTCCCAACTTCGCCATGCAGGCGGCATGGACGGCCCCTAGGTAGCCACAGCCGATTACTGAAATACGCATTTTTTGCCTTCCCAAAAGAAGAATTGGCGGCCGCGGCCGCAGGAGTGATGCAGTGCCCGGATCAGACCGCGCCGGTGCTCGCAAATACTGCTTTGAACGTCTTGAAGAGAATCAGGACATCGCCCATAAGTGACCAATTCTCCACGTAATAAAGATCCAGCCGGATGCTCTCCTCCCAGCTGAGATTGGAACGGCCACTCACCTGCCAAAGTCCGCTCATGCCGGGGCTCACATAGAGTCTCCGATGGGCGGCGTCGTCGTATAGCGCTACTTCACCTTCGCGTTGCGGTCTTGGCCCTACGAGGCTCATGCTTCCACCGAGAACGTTAAGAAGCTGTGGCAACTCATCCAGCGAGTACTTGCGAAGAACACGCCCCACTGCTGTAATGCGCGGATCGTTATCGACTTTGAAAAGCGGCGTGTCACCGGATCCTTGTGCCTCAAGTAAGGCCTGGAGTTCGGTGTCGGCATCGACCTTCATGGATCGGAACTTCAGCATGTTGAATGTGGTTCCTCGCAGCCCTATTCTTTCCTGCCGGTACAACACGGGTCCCCTGTCGCTGAATCTGACAAAGAGGGCTAGCGCTAAGAAGATGGGGGAGAGCGCGGTCACTAGGAGTCCGGCCACAGCTATATCGAAAGCTCGCTTGGCCACCTTCTTGCCCCCCGTTAGCTTGGGCGTGGAGACGTGGATCAGAGGGAGGCCGGCTACTGGCTGGGTGTGGATTCGGGGACCAGCTATATCCGTCAGTGCGGGAGCCAAAATCATGCCAATGTCCCTCGCGGCCAGTTCCCAACCGAGTCGTCGAAGATCCTGCGGATGGAGGTTCACCCCAGCCGACACAGCAACAGCGTCTACGTGCGAGTCCAAAATAACGGCGAGAATAGATTCGAAATCTGATTGCACTCCCGTGACCGGAACAGCCAAACCGGCCCCCTCTGCCGAATCTCTATTTGCTCCCGGAAGATGTGCGGCCACAGGAAGATATCCTGCCGAAGGCACGCTCTTAAGCGAGCGCACCAGGTGGGCGGCAGAATGGGGACCACCGATAATCAAAACACGGGCGCTGCTGTTGCCACGTTTTCGCTCAAGAGCCAGGTGTTGCCGAACAAGCCACCTTGCAACAAGGAGACCGACAGCGCCGGCCGGAAATGCCAAACCGACAAACCCACGCGCCGTATCGACTCGAAGGGCGTAAGAGACTACGGCGACAAAGCCAAATAACCAAGCCGAACTGGCAATGACTCTTTTGTACTCTTCAGATCCCGAACCGAGGACGCGGGGCTCTCTAGAACCCCAAAAACCAAGCATCAGCCACCATGCAACTACCAGTGCCGTCGACAACACAAGGTAATCGACTTCTCTAGTGTTCCCGGAGCCGAAGTCGGTGAAACCAAATCGAATGCCGTACGCGCCTGCGACTGCCCAGATCACGACCCCAGCATCGAGAATTCTGAGACGTCGCGGATACTTGTGCCGCCAATCACCGAACCGGCATATTCGAGGCTCTGAATTTTCATTTATCGTCACTCTGTCATCCCCCGAGCAAAGCATTCTTCACGAGCGGACTTGGCCGATGTTAGCTCGGTACCAGTCAACAGTGTTCTTTATTCCGTCATGCAAATTAGTTCGGGCTGTCCAGCCAGCGTCGGCCAACTTGGAGACGTCCAGAAGTTTCTGATGTGTACCGTCAGGTTTGGCTGTGTCCCAAGCGATTTTCCCGGTAAACCCGACAGCTTCCGCGACAATTGAAGCCAGTTCTCTAATTGTTATGTCGGAGCCGGTCCCCACGTTTACTTGGTCAGCGCCGTCGTAGTTTTCCAATAGGTGGAGGCACGCAGCCGCCATGTCATCCACGTGAAGGAACTCGCGTCGGGGTGACCCCGTCCCCCAGTTGGTAACGGAGACGGCTCCAGCAACCACGGCTTCGTCGTAACGGCGGATCAGTGCAGGTAGAACATGGGAACCATCAGGGGAGAAATTGTCTCCTGGCCCATAGAGATTGGTCGGCATCGCCGAGATCCATGGCAAGCCGTACTGTCGGCGAATCGCTTGAATTTGCATGATTCCTGCGATCTTTGCAATCGCGTAGGCGTCGTTCGTCGGCTCCAAGTGCCCAGTTAGGAGTGATTTTTCGCGGATGGGCTGTTCTGCGAATTTGGGATATATGCAGGAGGACCCGAGGAAGAGCAACCGCTCAACGCGGTGCTCCACTGCAGCGTCGAGGACATTTACCTGGATGCGGAGGTTTTCACTGAGAAAATCAACGGGGTAAGTGTTGTTTGCTAAGATCCCCCCGACCTTGGCTGCCGCTAGGACTACATAACGAGGCTTCGCCTCGGCAAAGAACTGGAACACGGCGTCCCGCTCAGTCAAATCGAGTTCCGTGGATGTTCGCCCGACGAGGTTCGTGAAGCCCTCCAGTGCAAGATTTCGCCAGATGGCCGAGCCGACCAGTCCTCGATGTCCAGCAACGTAGAACTTCGATGAACGATCGAGATTCTCCGGGACGAATTTGACGCTATCGTGCATTACAGTTTCCAACTGTCCAGGTCAACGCTGTCGATCCAAGGGTTCCCCGCATGTTTCAGGGCCTCAATATCAGCGTCCACCATGATCCGGGCTAGCTCCGGGGTATGCACAGAGGCCTTCCAACCGAGCTTCTCCTGGGCCTTGGATGCGTCGCCCACGAGTGCGTCGACTTCAGTCGGGCGCAGGTAACGTTCGTCGAAACGCACGTGGTTCTCCCAGCTGAGGCCTGCGTGTTCGAATGAGATCTGGAGGAAGTCCCTTACTGTGTAATTGCCGCCGGTCGCGAGGACAAAGTCGTCCGGTTCGTCAGCCTGAAGCATGCGCCACATACCTTCGACATATTCGGCCGCATAACCCCAGTCGCGAACGGCGTCAAGGTTTCCCATATAGAGCAAATCCTGCTTGCCCGCCTTGATTGCAGCAACCGCACGAGTAATTTTGCGGGTGACAAAAGTTTCGCCACGGCGGGGAGACTCATGATTGAACAGGATACCGTTGACTGCGAACATTCCATAAGCTTCTCGATAGTTCTTGGTTATCCAGTAGCTATACACTTTGGCTGCGCCGTAAGGGGAGCGCGGATAGAAGGGGGTGTCCTCATTCTGAGGCGGCGGTGTGGCGCCGAACATCTCTGACGACGAAGCTTGGTAGAACTTCGTTTCGATCCCAGACATTCGCACTGCTTCAAGGAGGCGGACGGTACCCACGCCTGTGGTGTCAGCTGTATGTTCTGGTTCATCGAATGAAACCCGCACATGTGATTGAGCCGCTAAATTGTATACCTCATCAGGCTTGATATCAGCAAGAAGCGTCACTAGGCGTGCGCCGTCACTTAAATCGCCATAGTGCAAGAACAACTTAGCCTTCGGGTCATGAGGATCGACATAAATGTGGTCAACGCGAGCGGTATTAAATGTCGACGCACGACGAATTAGCCCGTGGACCTCGTAGCCTTTGCCGAGCAGAAGCTCTGCCAGATAAGAGCCGTCCTGTCCCGTTATCCCCGTAATTAATGCGCGCTTAGTCAAGGTGCCCCCATTGCTGCGAAAGAACCGCACAAACTACCTGCTGCGCGATGAAGCCAGATTTGCTACGAAGTCATCATACTGGCTCAAAGCTGATGCTTCGGCCAATGCGTCAAACCTGAAACGTAGACCCCGAAGTCCCAACTCGCGCGCGTAACCGGGATTGTCGGCCAAAGTCTCGGCAGCGTGGAGCAGGGCTTGAGGATCGGCTGCTGACACACGGATGCCGCCCCCGGAGGCTTCAACTTCGACCGACGTCACGCTGCCTCGATCGGAGGCGGCGATGACCGGAACTCCGGCGTTGAAGTAAGATGTCAGCTTACTTGGCACAGACATGTCGCGGACTTGAGGGAGCTCATTTACCAAGAGGGCATCGGCAGAGGTCAGTGCGAGCTGGAAGTCTTCGTCCGGCAAGGAGTCCACAAAAGACACACGTGTCAAGCCCGCAGCAGCCAGTTCAAGGACCGAGCGTTGGTGACCGTCGCCCATCAGCACAAACCGTACGTGGCTACCACTTTGTTCTGCCAAGGATGCTGCGTTTACGACGTTCTCCAGCCCTTGCTTAGTGCCCATGTTTCCCGCGTGCAGGACAATGAATTCTCCACGCTCCCAGCCCATGCGCTTTCTGAAGGCCGCCTGGCCTTGTGAGGGAGCAAGGGGGAGATGAGTCCAATTTCGGATGACCCTCACGGAGGATTTTTTTATATTCAAAACGTCAACGAGGTAGCTCTGGAACCGTTCGTGTATGGCGACAACGCCGTTCGCCGAACGAAGGATGCGGCTTTCGACATATTTCAATACGGCCGCCGAGCCTCCACGTGCTGCGGATGTCTCCACTAATCCTCGGCTGTACAAGTCTTGGGTCCAGATCCCGACCGGCGGCCGACGGTATCCGAATTTTGCTCGAAGTACCCCAAAGGCCGTAGAAAAGAGGGCTGGGCTAACAAGTATCACGACATCGGGTCGATTCCACGGAGCGAAGAAAAGCCGGATACCAAAGCTGAGCTCCATGTGGAGCCGGGACAAGCCAGTGGGCTTGCGCGGGATATGGTGCCGGAGCCTAGTCACGGGGACCCCATTGATGCTTTCGGTAGCAGACCAGCCGTCATACCCGTCACGGCGTCGCCATTCCGGATAGTGGGGGTAGCCAGTTATCACTCTCACAGAGTGGCCACTGCGAGCCAGTCCCTCGGCAAGCCCAGTAGTATATGGAGCGTTTCCTGAGGGTTCGGGGGAATAGTGGAGCCCGATGATTGTTACGCGTAGATTTCGTTGAGTCACAAGGTGTAAGAGTAGTTCTAGTCTGGATTTTGGATGCATTGGGGGAACGTTGATGAGTCAGGAACAGCGGTCGAGCGCGTGCGGCGAGGTGCCCGTTATCGATCTGTCCCAAGCCCCTGGGGAGCGAGAGGCTTGGGACAGACCCAAGTGGATCGTCTACTTCTGGGGTGCGTGCGAGCTACTTTTTGTGACGAATCCGTGGCAAGTAAGTTCTGGCTTGAGGGTGCATATACTCCGGGCGTTTGGCGCAACTATAGGGAAAGACGTGATCTTTCGACCTCGAACTCGAGTCAAGTTTCCGTGGAAGCTCCACGTCGGGGACCGGAGCTGGATAGGCGAAGGGGTCTGGATCCATAATCAGAATCACGTTTTCCTTGGAGACGACTGCGTTGTGTCCCAGGAGGCGTTCATAACCACGGGGAGTCATGCCCACAGACGCGACATGGCGCTGATTACCGACAAGGTCGTTATAGAAGATGGGGCCTGGGTCACCACAAGGTGCATAATTCTGGGAGGATCTGTGATCGGGCGGTCCGCACTTATAGCTCCCGGCACTGTCGTAAAAGGACATGTTCCCGCGAACAAGATAATAGGCCAGGACGGCCCTAAAGTTTTGGGCGATAGATTCGATCTCGGCAATCCGAAAAGACCCGGGCGCGCACAACGGTGACTAGACCGTTTGTGTCGAGCCTTCGTGATTGAGTCCCTCTTGGCGTCAGCCTGAGTCCAGCCCTGGTGTTTATTGGAAGTTCATTTCCTTCGCGGCGCGAGACTCAAGACCAGAAACTGCCCGGCCTCGGCCATCTTGA
The DNA here is from genome assembly GCF_059383415.1 of Pseudarthrobacter sp. RHLT1-30-1. Classification (NCBI taxonomy): domain Bacteria; kingdom Bacillati; phylum Actinomycetota; class Actinomycetes; order Micrococcales; family Micrococcaceae; genus Pseudarthrobacter; species Pseudarthrobacter sp. RHLT1-30-1. Next base: position 2,547 of record NZ_JBWZCG010000014.1, on the reverse strand, counting down.
ATGCCGTTGCCGACCGCGCGGTGGATTTTGCCGGTGACGGGAGGGACCATATTTTTGGCCTCGGAGAGGAAAAGAGGGGACCCAGTCGGGCAATAAGGATCCGGTCCCCGGAGTGCTGGTGGTCGAAGCTGAAATCGTATAGCTCCTTATGCGCGGAACCTCGCGGCCTTGATACTTGTCCCCGCTCCGGCGGCGTCGGTTTCGGCAACTTCACGGGAGAGAACAGCTTCCACATACTCCTCATGGGACCAGCAGTGTTCCGGGCCTGAGCCCAGGCGGAACCCTTCGTCTGATCCGTGGTGCCCGGGCGTAGTGCTTGACTTGGGAGGGGTCCCGATCATCACGCCCTCTCCGCAGCCCGGCGGCCGGGGTCGATGCCGAAGACGAGGGCATAGGCGCCTAAATCCCTCACCTTCAGCCCTTCCACGGGTTAGGTGCCTTGCGCCCGCTGGGTTCGGACCTCTCGGCGCATCACAACACACATGGGCCGGACCGGTACAATCAGGTGCCGGGGTCGCGGATCTCCGCCCAATTATCCAAACCGATCACGTTCCATAATCGTCGAAAGCCACGTTTACAGTTAGCCTTCTGGGGCCTATTTCGGTGGGATTAACCGTTGGGGGTCTTGATGCCCGACACGCAGATTTTGGCCGGCGTCTAATCGACAACGCGACTTCGTCTTGATCCCCCACCCGTGATTGCCGCAGGATTGCGGGAGACTAAGTTCATCCTCATCGCCCATCGCCGCACCGACGTCGTTCTCGCTTCAGTAATAAGCGAGAGGCCCCAGGCAAAGAGGGCAACTAATGCGACGAGTCCTATCGCGGCGGAAACTGCCATCCCTGACACTTGCCAGCGCCCGGCGGCGGACGGGACAAATATGGAAGCTAGAAGTGCCAAGACCGGGAGATGCAGGGCGTACAGAGAGTAGGACCATTCTGCAGCGTTGGAAACTGTGGAGAGTGCTTTACCGCCAATCTGGACATCCGTTAGCAGGCTAGCGACAAATAGGGTGGCTGCTGCCGCAATGACGTAGTCCATGAGCAAGTTCTGTTCGCCAAATTTAACACTTGCCGCACACGCCGCACACAAGATTAACGTTGCGGCGCCGCGAAGCAGGGCACGGAAGACACCGGTGAACTCGCGAATCATAGCAATAAGACGGTCTCGCTGCCACGCAATCACTGCCCCCGCGAGCCAGACGGGGAAAAGAATCAATACATCACCGCCCACGAACAGGCAGCCAAGGATGACGAGGAGAGCACAAACTAGACGCTTCGTCATGGTTTTGGCGGCGAAGACAAGTAACAAACCCGGAAAAAGAAGATAATACCAAAATTCGTATGCCAGCGACCAAAGCGGTGTGTTTGTGCCAAGCGCCGCCACATGGATCGACTGCAGGAAGAATATGTTGCCGAGTATTTCCGTCATGCCCAGGGTTGGGAGGGGTCCCGACGCTGGTACTACTGTGTGATAAGCAAGTGACCCCGTATAAATGCTACTCGTCGGGGCGATTATCGATCCCAGCCGATCCAGCAATTGAGTGATGGCAAGCGCAGGGATTAGCACTAGCCAGAGCCTCGTCAGGCGTGCGAGACCGTAAGCCTTCCATGTAAAGGTCCCATTGGCAACGCCGCGCAGAGCTGTTCCGCCAACCCAATAGCCGCTGAGAACGAAAAATACTATGACCGCAGGGTGCCCTAAGGACGTCATCAAATAAAATAGCTGCGTAAAAACGGACTTCGAGTTGGAGTCGTCAAAATCGACGAAGTAGAGCGCACGCATGTGGCCGAATACAACAAGGAATGCAGCAACTGTGCGCACAGAGTTGAGGGACACATTGACGTTGTGACTCTGCGTGGTGGCTGATCGCATGGTCGCATTGTGCCATGAGCACAGCAGTCGGCTCTAATTGAGTGCGAGGGCATACGTACACCCGCTGGAGAGGTCGTTGAGCTGCATGTGGAGTCCAGTTGCTTCAGCCGCTGTTGTAGATCGGCTGTACGCGATAAATGGATGTTGACTTCATGCGCGTCACGAAATTGCTTTTAGCTGCCAGGGCGGACCGGTTCTTTGCTCTCAGCCGGACGCTGGTCTCTCTCAGCCCTCAGGTTCAACGATCATCAGACTCTCTTTAATGGGGCCGCACCGGGGACGCGGAGCACTCGAACTCGATCGTCAACCTGCTGCGAAAAGTCCATCATGCCAATGACGAAGTGGCCTTGGCGAAAGGGGCTTCGTCCGTGGTGGTCTTCGCTTCGCGGGGTGGCCGGGAGGCCGGCGGCATGGGGATAAACGGAGGAATTGTTGCTTCTCCGCGCGCAGCCGGCAGGGGACCGCATGGCATAGAAAGAGGGAGCGTCTCCGCCGCCGCAGCTGGGACAAAGGGGAAAAATCCCCGTGCTGCCGACGGCCGACAACGATTTGGCCTATTAACCCGGATTTTTCATGATGGCCGGGTTGGGGGTCGGTCAGGGTCTGATTTCCTTTTCCGGCTGATTTTGCGGTTTTGGGTGTGCTGGAGGGGCCTGTTGTCGCTGGTTGGGC